>PLYV01000146.1 GCA_003151855.1 Limisphaerales bacterium
CTGCGAACCGCTGCTCGGCAGCGACGACGGCAAATGGATTTTGGAAAGCATCTTCGCCGCGCTCAAAAACAAAACCGTTGTGGCGGCGGCGTGAAATTGAATGCCGCAAATTGACGAAGCATTTCTAGTGTTCAAGAACGAGATTTACCCTCGCGAGGGTGAGTCGGTCATGTGCGCTATCCATGAGAAGTTTGGGAGTTTGGATGGCACAAAGCACAACTGTCTAGGATGCAACCTCGCAGATTCGACCAGTTGGATTCATAATTATCTCCATACAAGTCTCACGAGCGACCCAACATCTTTGCAGGAGTTTTATTTCGGCTATTTACTGCAACTTTATCTTTTGGTTGAGCGTGTTTATATTGTTTTCAATATCATTGGCCTGCCTGAAGAATATCGATGCAGACATTTCTCTACTTTCCAACACGTTCACAAGTGGGCCAATTTCATCAAGCACCCAAAAAGTTTTCTATTGGTTCATCACCCTCAATATTTCATGGACGGAGATCCAGATACACGAATTGACCGATCAAAATTTGGTGCGGTGATTGACCAAGAATTTGTGCTGACCTATTACGGTGGCCCAGACAATAATTCAAAGCTTCACAAATTGCTCACCAATAAAACAGACGTCGCCGTGCTTTTTCCTAATGTCGTAAAACTCACGGAAGATTTTTGTTCGTGTATCCACAAATTTATTAATGTCATCGGCAACAACGAGGTTTATCGAGAGGTTCTAAATTCGCGGACTACATTTGATAGCTACTTTGATACACCTCCGGCCCCAAATTGTTAAAATTTATTTTCCCTAACCAAACCCGCCCTCACCCCAGAGTTGGTGGCCAAGCATTGCCTCACGCCGTAAGAATCCGTCCACACCGTGGAAATCCTCGGCCGCACGCCGAGCCAGCCCGTCTGCCGCACCGCGAAAAATTATCGCCGTAATGCCAAAGCGGCGGAGGGCCGCCGCACTCCATGACGCTGACGCGACAATTCACCAGCCCGGCAAGCGCGAAGCGTCTTGGAGTGCTCCAGTCCTCTGGAGCTTTTCCCCTCAGCTATGGGTTCGCACCGATTGCGCCAGTGCTCCAGCTCAGCGTCCAGGCAATTTTCATCCTGCAGGCAGACGATTTTTAACGGCTGGCATTCTTTTTCATTTCCCGTCTAATAAATCATCCGCTCATCCGTCATCTCTCTGGATGGACGCAGGGCGGACAAACGTTTGGACAAGCATATGACCGAAGCCAAGTCGGACTGGATCAAGGCGGCGTTGCGCGAGCATGAAGGCCCGCTGATGCGCTACGCCACGCAAATCACGGGCGACCTCGACCGCGCCCGCGACGTGGTGCAGGACACTTTTCTCCGGCTGTGCGCCGAGGAACCGGCCCGGCTCGACGGGCACCTGGCCCAGTGGCTGTTCACCGTCTGCCGCAACCGCGCGCTCGACCTCCAACGAAAGGAACAACGCATGAAACCATTGGATGACCTGGAACTGGCCAGCCACGCGAGCCGCGAACATTCGCCGGCCGCGCAGGCGGAGCAGAACGACAGCGCGGGCCGCGCGCAAAAATTCATTAAACATCTGCCGCCGAACCAGCAGGAGGTGGTGCGGCTGAAATTCCAAAATGGCCTGAGCTACAAGGAAATCGCCGGCGTCACGAATCTGTCCGTGACGAACGTCGGCTTTCTCATCCACACCGCGCTGAAAACGTTGCGGCAGCAAATGACGGAGACGGAAGGAACCCTTTAATTTTTCATTGTTATGAAGACGAATCCTGAAAATTTTGACGAGGCCAGGCTGACGGCTTACGCGCTGAACGAACTCGACGCGGCGGAACGCAGCGAAGTGGAAAAGGTTATCGCCGCGAATGCCGAGGCGCGGCGCTGGGTGGAGGAAGTGCGGCAGACGGCGCGACAACTGGAAAAGGAACTGTCGGGCGAGGAGTGCCCGGCGCTCACGGCGGAGCAGACGCGGGCGTTGCAGCAAAAAATCCGCGCGGCGGAGCAGCCGGGGTTCTGGACGCGCCTGTGGCTTCCGCAGTTTCGGCTGATTGAGGCGCTGGCGGTCGTCGCCATCATCGCGGTCATGGCGCTGGTGCTTTGGCCTGCGTTGGAGAAATCCAAACCGAAGGCGCAGCCCCTGGCCATGGCCTTGCAGTCGAGTGCCCAGGTGAAAACGTCCGCGCCCGCCGCTGAAAAGAAACCGCCGTTTGTCACGACGGCCGGCAACACCATGGTGGCGATGGCACCAATGGTCATGCCACCGGCGAAACCAGCAACGCAACCGCCGACACTGACGGTGGCCCAACCGGCAGGCGAACTCGCATATAACTTGGACGCCGTAAAATCAGCCCCGCCGGCGACTGACAGTCTGCTGAACAAACAGCTCGAAAATAATGGAGCGACGGCACCGCCAGTTCCTCCGGGCGGCGTGTTCTTGGGTGATCTCGGTGGCGCTTCCCAAGGAAGACTGCCCGGCAGCAGTGGCAGGCAAACGCAACCGCTGGTCGCAGAAGTTCTCACCGCCGACAACAGTGTTGATTTTAAGCTGGGCGCGGCCCGCTCGACCGGTGGAAACTACCAGCAGAACAACGGCGCGGTGGTCGGGGTTGTGAATGCTTTCGCTGGCAATGGTGGGTTGCGCAATTCTCTTGGCGAAAATCGGAGATTGCCCGGCAGCTCACAAGCGGGTGCTCCGGCAGATTCATTCGCAGTCACCGAGGACGAACGCTCACAGCTCACGCTGGGCGACACACCGGGTCAGGATCGTTTTTACCGTTCCGTGAACGGCTGGCCGACCGGCACCGCCACCTACCCACGACTGGTTGAAAACGCCTTTCTCACCGCGCAAAATCATCCGCTCTCGACGTTCTCGATTGACGTGGACACCGCGTCGTATGCAAACGTCCGCCGCTTTCTGAATTCCGGGCAGTTGCCGCCGCCCGCCGCCGTGCGCCTCGAGGAGTTGGTGAATTATTTCCACTACAACTATCCGCCGCCGCACGGCAACGACCCGTTCGCGGCCAACATCGAGATCGCCGGCTGCCCGTGGAATGCGGAGCATCGCCTCGTCCGCATCGGTTTGAAAGGCCGCGAGATCGCGCCGGACAAGCGGCCGCCGAGCAATTTCGTCTTCCTGATTGACGTGTCCGGCTCGATGCAGCCGGCGGAACGGCTGCCGCTCATCAAACAGGCGCTGCACCAGCTCGTAAAAAAAATGACGGAGAATGACCGCGTGGCAATCGTGGTTTATGCGAGCGAGGTCGGGATCAAGCTTCCGTCAACACCCTGCACGGAAAAGGAAAAAATCCTTGAGGCGATTGACGAGTTGCAGGCGAACGGTTCGACCGATGGCAGCGACGGGATTCAAACGGCCTATCGCGTCGCGCAGGAAAATTTCATCAAAGGCGGCGTCAACCGCGTGCTGCTCTGCACCGATGGCGATTTCAACGTCGGCATCACCGACCAGGGCCAGTTGGTAAAAATGATCCAGGATAAAGCCAAAGGCGGCGTGGCGCTGACCACGCTCGGCGTCGGCACGGACAATTACAAGGACGCGCTGATGCAGAAGCTCGCCGACAAGGGCAACGGCAATTACGCCTACCTGGACTCGCTGGAAGAGGCGCAGAAAGTTTTGATCGATCAGATGAGCGGCACAATGGTGACCATCGCGAAAGATGTAAAGATCCAGGTGGAATTCAATCCGGCGCAGGTCGGCGCGTATCGGCTCATCGGCTACGAGAAGCGGATGCTGCGGAAGGAGGATTTCAACAACGACAAAAAGGACGCCGGCGAAATCGGCGCGGGCCACACCGTCACCGCGCTTTATGAGATCGTGCCGGCGGGCGGTGAAATTCGCGGCGGCGAAGTGGACGACTTGAAGTATCAGAAAACCGCCGAAGAAAAACCGGAGCGCTACGTCGCGAATTCCAGCCGGGAATTGCTCACGCTCAAGCTGCGCTACAAACAGCCGGATGGCGACAGGAGCCGGCGGCTGGAATTTCCGGTGACCGACAGCGGCAAGAGTTTCGAACGCGCCTCGACGGATTTCAAATTCGCGACGGCGGTGGCGGAATTCGGGATGCTGCTGCGCGGTTCGGAATTCGCGGGCAGTTCAACTTACGGCAGCGTGCTTGAACTGGCGCAAGCCGCCAAAGGCACCGATGCCGAAGGTTATCGCTCGGAATTCCTCACGCTGGTCAAAACGGCGCAACGGCTGGCGGGGCAATAACTGGCTGACTTTCTCATTTGGATTGGACGCGGATTGTTCCGCGTCCAATCTGCTTTTACTTTCCGGTAAAAAACTTTTGCGTTGATCCGACTTGATCTGTTACTGCATGGCTACAGCTCAATGCGTCGGTTTGAACCGGTTGAGAATTTCGTGACGCGGGACGGCGCTTTTCTTGAGCGCTTCCTGACGTTCAGCCACGCCCTGACCGTAAGTCGTGGGCGGATTGGGATTGCGATACAGGACGCCGGTGTAAAGTTTGGTGCCGTATTCGCGCGCCAGTTCGGTGGCTTTCGCCCGGTCGGACGTATCGTGACCCATCGCTTCCAGACTCTGCATGTTGGTCTTGTGCGCCTTGAGCTGCTGATCCTCCAGGCCGTAAGTCACGCAGGGCGACTGGACGTTGATGAAGGCGAAGCCGGGGAAGCGGATGCCTTCCTCGATGATCTTGGCGAGACCGGTCATGTCGGCGGGCGTGCCTTGCGCCACATACGACGCGCCGTAGCCCATGACGTAGAGCAGCGGGTTCACCGGGTCTTCGAGGCTACCGAAGCTGGACGTGACGGTCTTGCGTCCGCGTTGCGAGGTGGGCGAAAGCTGGCCTTTGGTGAGGCCGTAAATCTGGTTGTCCATCACGATGTAGG
>PLYV01000330.1 GCA_003151855.1 Limisphaerales bacterium
AGATATTCCTCGATGGTTTTTTGCAGGCGATGGATTTCATCAATGAACAGCACATCGCCTTCTTCGAGATTCGTGAGCAGGCCGGCGAGGTCGGAAGCTTTTTCAATCGTCGGACCGCTGGTGGCCTTGACGTTCGCACCCATCGCCTTGGCGAGGATGTTGGCGATGGTGGTTTTGCCGAGGCCGGGCGGGCCGGAGAGCAGGATGTGATCGAGCGCCTCGCCGCGTTTCTGCGCGGCGGCGACGGAAATCTCCAGCCGCTCCTTCACCTTGGGCTGGCCGGTGAAATCGGAAAAGAGCGAGGGCCGCAGCGTCATTTCGAGCGCGGCGTCGGGTTTGTTGAGCGTGGAGACGGGCCGTTCGGACATCGGGAAAAGATTGCGGCAGCGAACGCGCGGCGGCAAGCGCGATTCCATGTTGAGTGCATGGAATGGCCATCCCTACGCAAAAATTGGCAAAATTTATCCGTTGACCAGACGGATTTCAGTGGTTAAATGGCCATATGAGCGTTATCAACCTGACTCCCGCCCAACTCCGCAAGGCCGCCAACCTCAAGGAAATGATCATGAAGCTGCAAGCCCAGCTCGCCGCGCTGACCGGCGCCGGCCAGACGGCTGTGCCAGCCAAGCCGGCGCGGAAAAAATTGAGCGCGGCGGCCATCGCCAAGATTCGCGCGGGCCAAAAAGCACGCTGGGCCAAGGTCAAGAGTGCGGCTCAACCGGTGAAAAAAGCGCGCCGTAAAATGAGCGCCGCCGCCCGGGCCAAGATTGCCGCCGCCGCCAAGGCGCGCTGGGCGAAGGTGCGCGCGGCGAAAGCGGCGAAGTGAAATAAGCCCGCAGAATTTTGCAGACACCGGCGGCGGGATATTCCCGCCGCCTTATTTTTTGTTAGAACCGAGCCGGATTGTCAGGCCTTCGCGCGCGGCCTCGACCTTGAGTTTGCCGCGCTGTTTTTTCACGAGCGCGCGGGCGTGCTGGAGGAAGGCGTCAATTTTCCGGTCGTCGTGGTCGGGGTCGTGGTGGAAGAGGATGAGTTTTTTCACGCCGGCCTTGAGTGCGAGCGACACGGAATTGTCCACGCAGCCGTGGCCCCAGCCGGTGTGTTTCCGGTATTCCACCCGGTCGTATTGCGAGTCCAGAATCAGCACGTCGGCGTCGCGGACGAAATCCAGCATGGCGCGGTCGTCGCCGCCGAGGCGCGGCTCGGTGTCGGGAAAAAAACAGACGATGCCGTCGGGTGAAAACAGCCGGTAGCCGACGGTCAGGCCGGGATGGTTCGCGCGGTGCGCCTGGATCAAAACCTGGCCGATGCTGAAATTGAATTCTTCCAGTTCCTCAATCTCGATATTGCTCGGCAACTGTGAAAACGGCACCGGAAAATAGGTGCTTTCCATCTGGCCGGTGAGCGCGGAGACGAGGCTTTGGCGCGCGCCTTCACAGCCGAGGATGCGAAGGCGGGAGCGAGCCTGATAGATTGGCGCGAAAAACGGCAGGCCCTGGATGTGATCCCAGTGCGTGTGCGAGATGAGCAGGGTCAGGTCGAGCTGGCCGCGCGGAAATTCCTTGAGCAGCGACTGGCCGAGCTGGCGCAGGCCGGTGCCGGCGTCGAGGATGATGATGTCGCGGCCGCAGCGGAATTCGATGCAGGTGGTGTTGCCGCCGTAACGCACGGTGCCCGCGCCGGGGGAGGCGATCGAGCCGCGGACGCCCCAGAATTTTATGTGCGTGGCCGTCTTGATGAAAGCACTCTACCGCAGGTGTGGGAAAATCCAAATTGAAAAAAAAGTGCGGGGCGCAAAGGCTGGCTGGCGAGCCGTGGCTTTTGGCGGAGTGGGGATTCGTCCGCCCGCGTTTCACTGGCGGCGCGGCGGAATTTCGTTCAAAGCGAAGACTGGTGGGTTGGGAGAGACTCGAACTCTCGACCAATGCCTTAAAAGGGCACTGCTCTACCGACTGAGCTACCAACCCACAAGGGTCGGCGAAGATACATTCTCCCCGTCGAAACGCAAGGTTTTTTGGCCGCCGCAATTCGGCTGGCCGAATGGCCGCGCTCGGTTTAACCTGCGCCATGCGGTTGCACGACCGATACCTGTTCCGCGAATTGCTCACGCCGCTGGCCTACTGCCTCGGCGGTTTTCTCATTTTCTGGATTTCGTTTTTTTTCTTCAAGGAGATGGCGACGATTCAGGATAAAAAGCTAAATCTGCTCGATACGACGGAATATTGCGCCGCCAGCCTGCCGGAATTTTTTGTCCTTGTCATGCCAATCCTGTTGCTGCTGGCGCTGCTCTATGCGCTCACCCACCACGCGCGGCACCACGAGCTGACCGCGCTCCGCGCCGCCGGCGTGGGCTTGTGGCGGTTGTGTGCACCGTATTTTGTCGTCGGACTGGCCGCCAGCGTATTTTATTTCGCACTGAACGAGATTCTCGTGCCGCGTTGCCTTGACTGGTCCGAACAAATCAAGACGCGCCATGTCCAGGCAGAAACCAATCCAAAAATCAAGACGCGCTACACCAACATCAATTTCCGCACCGCCCGCGCCACCCGCATCTGGTATGTCGGCGAATACGATACCGGCTCGACGGTGATTGTGAACCCGAACGTCACTTGGACGCTGCCCGACGGTTCGTGGCGCGCGCTCCGCGCCAGCTCGGCCGGCTGGAGCAACGGCGTCTGGTTCTTTTACAACGCCACGCTCTGCACGCAGTCCGGTGCCGACGGCCATCTGGTTCCGCTGTTCACCACGAATTGTTTTGCCGCGACGGAGTTCGCCGAGACGCCGAAGGAAATCTGGAGCAACATCAAGATGAGCGATTCGCAGACGCTGCGCGGCTCGCGCGAGGCGGATATCCCCATCCGCGATTTGCGCGAATACCTCCGGCTTAACCGCAACCTGCCGGCGAGCGACCTCGCCGCGCTGCTCACCAAATATTACGGGCGGCTGGCCGCGCCGTGGACGTGCCTCGTCGTGGTGCTCATCGCCATCCCGTTCGGCGCGCAATCGGGGCGGAGAAATCTGTTTTTCGGCGTGGCCGGCAGCATCGCCATCTGTTTCACCTATTTCATTTTGCAGTCGGTGGGCATGACCATTGGCATGTCCGGCCACCTGACCCCCTGGCTGGCCGCGTGGCTGCCGAACCTGTTTTTCGCCGCGCTGGGAACGGTTTTGATCCTGCGCACCCGGTGAGTTTTTAGTTTTTAATTTTTAGTTTTAAGCTAAAAACTGAATCCGTGAGCGAGCAACTGGAACAACTGAAATCAAGCCACGAGCGTTTGCGCCTGCTGTATCAGGTCGGCAACATCATCCATTCCACGCTCGATTCGCAGGAGGCGCTCCAGCTCATTGTCAGCGAGGCCGTGCGCATCATGCGCGCGTCGTCCGGCTCGCTGGTGCTCATCAATCCCACGACCAATTTCCTCGAAATCCACGCCGCGCAAAATCTTTCGTCCGCCGCGCGCAAGCTGAAGCTCCGCGTCGGCGAGGGCGTCACCGGCTGGGTGGCGCAGACGGGCCAGCCTGCGCGCGTCGGCGATGTGACGCAGGACAAACGCTATGTCAGCGTCCGCCGCGATATCCGCTCGGAACTTGCCGTGCCGCTCGAGGTGCAGGGCGAGGTGCGCGGCGTCATCAACGTGGATTCCGAACGCGCGAATGCATTTTCGGCGGACGATCAGGAACTGTTGCAGGAACTCGCGATTCAGGCCGCCCGGGTGATTCACAACACCTGGCTCTATGAACAATTGCGGTTGAAAGTGATGCTGTTCGAATCGCTCTCCAGTGTCAGCCGCACGATCAATTCCACCTTGAATCTGGATGAAGCCTTGCGCGCCATCACCAAGGAGGCCTGCGAATTGATGCATGCGCGGATGTGTTCGCTCATGCTGATTGACGAAACGCGCGAGTGGCTCGACTTGCGCGCGAGTTTCGGCGCCGGCGACGCCTATATCAACAAGCCGCGCCTGAGTGCCGGCGAAAGCCTTATCGGCGTGGTCGTGCGCCGGAAAAAGCCGTTGCAGGTTGCCAACGTGCAGACCGACACGCGCTATCAGAATGTCGAGCTGGCGCGCACCGAAGGCCTGGTCTCGCTCTTGAGCGTGCCGCTGATTTTCGCCGGGCAATGCATCGGCGCGCTGAGCGTCTATACCGCCCGGCCTTACAGCTTTTCCAACGAGGAGATCAAAATCCTTTCCGCGCTGGCGGAGCTTTCCGCCATCGCGATTGAAAAGGCGCGGCTTTACGAACGCGTGGTGGACGTGGAAGAACAGTTGCGCCAGAACGAAAAGCTTTCCGCGCTCGGCCTGCTCGCGGCGGAGGTGGCGCATGAAATCCGTAATCCGCTCACCGTGATGAAGCTGCTTTACCACTCGCTCAACCTGAAGTTTGAGCCGAAAGATCCGCGCCACAAGGACGCGCAGATCATCGAATCCAAGATCGAGCACCTGAACAAGATCGTGGAGCAGATTTTGGACTTTGCGCGCACCACGGAGCCGAAGTTCGCGCCGGTAAACTTGAATGACCTCGTGGACGAGCTCGGTTTGCTCGTGCGGCACAAGCTGGCGAACCAGGGCATCAGGCTCGTGCGCGAATTGGCGGATGATTTGCCGCTGGTGCTGGGCGACGCGCCACAATTGGAGCAAGCCTTCCTGAATGTCATCCTCAACGCCGCCGAGGCGATGGCCGACGGCGGCACCCTGACCATTCGTTCGCGCGAGCTGACCGGCACCGACAAATCCCGGCACGTCGCGGTGGAATTCAAGGACACCGGCGGCGGCATGACGGCGGAGCAGAAGAAACACGCGTTCAAAACCGTGCTGGCGACGACGAAAGCCAAAGGCTCCGGTCTCGGCATGGCGATTGTGGGTCGCATCATCGAGACGCATCATGGCGAAATCCATATCCGCTCGCGCGTCGGTCGCGGCACCACCATCCGCCTCGCCCTGCCGGTGAAATGAAACCACGCCGTGCCGCCAGCCACGAACCGGGTGAAATGGGGAAAAATGAATCCTTTCAGGATTGGTCACGGCTTTAATCGGCCTGAAATGAATCCTGAAGGGATTTAAATCATTCACCCCCGGGTTGCGCGCCCCGCGCTACTCTGGGTTTACGTCCCCCCACCATTCATCAACCCGGTAGGGGTTGCATCAAGCATCGCAGTGGGGTTTGATTCAAACCTTTCAGGATTGGAAACCGCCCCCAACCGCCAGATTGGCCCTTCCAGCCACCGCCAAGTGTCCAAAAGTTGAGGAAATACTCATCCATGGATTAGACTAGGGCGTGTTAACACTAA
>PLYV01000225.1 GCA_003151855.1 Limisphaerales bacterium
CGGGCAGCGCGCCGATGTTTTTTTCGGCCATCAGCTTGATGGCGTCGAACACGGTGGTCTCCGGCGCGACGGTCCAGAGCGCGGAGGCTTTTTGGTGCAGCAGGGAGCTGATGGGATACGCGGTTGTCATAGGCTTAAAGCTCTTATCCGCCCGTTCCGGCATTTATTCAAGTAAATAATGCCGCTCATTAAAACAATTTTGCTTTCCCGCCGCGCTTTCGGCTGCGAAGCTGATGATATGTCTACAATCATTGATACGCTGCCCACCGTCACCCTTCAGCCGGGCGAAGCCGACCGCATCCTCGCCGGTCATCCGTGGGTTTATCAAAACGAAGTCCTCCGCGTCTCCGACAATCTCAAGGACGGCGAGCTGGCGCAGGTGCGCGACCACCGCACCCGGCTGCTCGGCGCGGGTTTTTACAATTCCAAGTCCAAAATCGCCGTCCGCATCCTCGCGCCGGACCGCATTCGCCCGAACGAGACGTTCTTCGAGGAACGCATTCGCGCCGCGCTCGCCGTCCGGCAACGCCATTTGCCAAATGCCACCTCCTTCCGCGTGGTGAATGCCGAGAGCGATTTCCTGAGCGGCCTTATCGTGGACAAATACGAGGACGTGCTCGTGGTGCAGATTTCCGCATTGGGCATGGACCAGCGCAAGGAGCACATCGTCGCCGCGCTGCAAAAAATCTTTTCACCGCGTGCCATCATGGAACGCAGCGACGTGGCCTCCCGGAAGTTCGAGGGACTGGAAGCGGCCAACGGCATTCTCGCCGGCGAATGCGATGGAAAAATCGCCGTGAACTTAAACGGCTTAAAATTCGAGACCGACCTCATCGGCGGTCACAAGACGGGCATGTATCTCGACCAGCAGGCGAATTATCAGGCCGTGTCGGAACTCGGCAAAGGCGGACAGGTGCTGGATTGCTTCAGCTTCCTCGGTGGATTCGGCTTGCACGCGGCCCGCGCGGGCGCGGCGCACGTCCATATGCTTGACCAGAGCGAGGATGCCATCGAAGCTTCCAAACGTAACGCTGCGACGAACGGTCTCACGGAGAAATGCTCCTTCGACACCATCAACGTCTTCGACTGGCTCAAGAACAACACCGCCGTGAACCCGCACGAACGCGTCATCCCGCGCTTCGACCTGATCATCCTCGATCCGCCGTCATTCACGCGCAACCGCGCGTCGGTGCCGGACGCGCTGCGCGGCTACAAGGAGATTCATCTCCGCGCGCTCAAGCTGCTCAAACCGGGCGGCACGCTGGCGACCTTCTGCTGTTCGCACCACGTCAACACGGAACTCTTTCAGGACTCGCTGCTCTCGGCGGCGTATGACACGCGCCACGTCCTGCGCCGCGTGGCGACCTACGCGCAATCGCCCGACCATCCGATCATCCCGATGATTCCGGAGACGGAATATCTCAAGGGCTTTGCGTTTGAGAAAGTGCGGTAAGCGGAAAAGGTTGAACCGCGAAAAACGCGAAACACTTCCCGCCGCCGCCGCTAAATCCCGCCGAGCTTCAGCAGCTTTTCCGCCTGCGCTCCGATGAGCGGTGAAACGGACAGGCGGGACTTTATACCCGACCGGCCGTTCGGATAAAATGAGACGTTCGGATAAAATGAGATTGACTCTAATTAATTGTTTCTTACGCTCGCGCTGTGTTCAGCCTCACACCAGCAATCAATCCTTAAACAAATATTATGAAACTATTCAAACCATTAAACCTCCGCTCGTTCGCCCTACTGATTATGACTATTTCGGTGGCCGTGGTGTTGGTTGGCTGCGTCGCGCCCACCACCTTCGTGCGAACCATGGATACGACTTGGGCATCCATCGAAGTGCGCAGCGACATCAACTATACCAATGCGTGGAACTCGGTAATGGATGTGCTGGTAAAGCGGTTCGACGTCGAAGTCCTTTCACAACAGGATGGCTACGCTCGCACCACTTGGATGTATTCTTGGACGGGCCAGATGGATGAGCGTTACCGCGTCCGGGTAACCGTCAAATTCTCCCCCGACCACAGCAAGGTGGAAGTCAAATCGGAAGCGGAATACGGCGGGGCCGGTCGGTGGATTCCGGGGTATGATGCCCGGCTGTTGGAAACGATGAAGACGGACATCATGGGCCAGATCGGCCGGACCACCCGATAAGCCATCTTTAACTCCTTACGCTTATGCGCACCACTCTCACATTGCTGGTTCTTATGGCGAGCTTGCTGGTTGGTTCGGCGGGCACGCCCAAGACCTTTGAGCAACTGGACACGATCCAATGGATTACGCTGGAAGTGCGTGATGGCATGGATGTGGAACGGGTCTGGAATTCGGTCGTTGATATTTTAATTAATGATTTCGAACTGGATCTGGTGGCCAAGGACACCGGTTATCTGCGGACGGAATGGCTCTATTCTTATGGCGGCAAATACAAGAATGAATACCGGGTGCGCGTCATTATCCGCGTCGCCCCTGATGGCAAGACCATCCGCGTTAAGACCGAGGCTCAAGTCAAGGTCGGCTTGAATTGGCTCATCGGCGTGGATTCTCGTCTGGTTTCGACATTAAAAACCGACTTGATGGGAACCATCGGCCGGACGACGCGTTAATTAGTTGTCTCCCGACAAGTGCTTCCCGTGTGAAACACACACGAGAAGCTTTTTTCTATTCCAGTCAGCTTCATTAATTATCCGCCGCCGAGCTTCAGCAGTTTTTCCGACTGCGCTTCAGTGAGCGGTGAAACGGACAGGCGCGATTGCCGGACGAGTTTCATTTCCCGCAGCACGGCATTGGCCTTGATGACTTCCAGCGTGACCGGTGTTTTCAACGGCTTGACCGGCTCCAATTCCACGCAGCTCCAGTCGCTCTCCGTCGCGGTCGGGCTGGGTTAAACATTTACTTCAACAATTCCCGCTGCCAGTTCATCAAACCCGCCGCGTATTTGTCCCAGTCGCGGGCGAGGTCGCCGAGAACGGACTTGGGCGCGATGAGCGTGGGGTCAAGCTGGAGCTGATGCGCGTTGTCGTCGCGAATTTTTTCGAGTTCGCGGAACCGGCGGAACTCCGCCTCGGTCGGCCGCTTGGAAAAATGGCGGATCTTTTCCGGGAATTGTTCCGGCGGCACGCTTTGCGCGGCGCGGATGGCGGCCTGCAGGGTTTCCCGGCGGCGCGGGTGCATCCGCGCGGGAATCAACTGCTCAAACGGCTGCTGCTGGCTGACCGCCATGGCGATGGCCACCATCGTCTCGTGCGAAAGGACGAAGAACGGCGGGCGGCTCGCGGCGATGGCCTGGGCCTCGCGCCAGTGCCAAAGCTCGCGGAGGACGGCCAGCGCGGGACGTTCGAGGAAGGTGCTGCCCTTGATGCGCCACACGTCGTCGGGATCAATCACCGGCGGCACGGAGCTTTCCGCGATGAGCTGCGCGCAGGCTTCCTGATGCCACGCAATCCGGCCCTTGGCGGTGAGTTCGCCGCGCAGTTTTTCCTCCAGCGTCTTGAGGTGACGCGTGTCGTTCCGCGCGTAATCCTCCATGCGCTGCGTGAGCGGACGCTGTGCCCAGTCGGCTTTCTGCGGGCCTTTGTCGAGCTTGATGCCGAGAAATTTTTCCACCAGCGCGCCCAGTCCGAACTGCCGTTCGCCGAGCAGGCGCGCGGCGAGCATCGTGTCGAAAATCTCCGTGGGCGTGAAATCGTGATGCTTCTTCAGCAGGCGCAAATCATAGTCGGCGGCGTGAAAAATCAGTTCGCGGCCGGCGAGCGCTTCGAGGAAGGGGTTGATGTCCATCGCCGCGAGCGGATCCACCAGGCGGTGGCCGGCGGCGGTGCTGATCTGGATGAGGCAGACCTTCTCCGGGTAGGCGTGGAGGCTGTCGGCCTCGGTGTCAATCGCGAGCCATTCAGCGGCGCGCACGACGGGGAGAAAGGCGGAGAGCTTTTCCTGTGTGTCAATCACGGTGGCCGGAGTATGCCGGAACGGCGGCGGTTTGAAAAGGATTCCTGCACGGCCACCGGTGCTTAATCGTTATCCTAATCTTAATCGTAATCATTTTTGGCCGAGGACGATTAGGATCACTATTAGGATTAAGACGGAATTAAGATTGAACGCCCGTCCGCTTGTCAAATCCCACGCTGTGGTCTATCGTCGCCCCATGTCGTTGAAGAACACTTTCGCGTTGTTGACGCTGCTCGGTTGCGGCGCGCAACTGCTTTCCGCCGACACCATCCAGCTCAAGGATGCCGCCGCCGTCACGGGGAAAATTCTCGCCGAGAAAGCCGACGCGCTGGTCGTGGACCTGGGCTACACCGTGCTGGTGATTCCGCGCGCCGCTGTCACGGGCGTTGCGAAGGCCACGACGACCGGCGCGCCCGTCAGTGCCGTCATCGCGCCCGCCACGGGGCAGTTTTATGCGGCCACGACCAAGGCGGCGACGGCGCGGGACGTGAGTTCGCTCGTCAAACAGATCGGCGAGGCCGTGGTGCAGGTNNGACGGAAATTTCCGTGGAGGTTTACCAGCAGAAGAACGAGCAATTGAGCCGCGAGACTTACAAGCAGGTGAAGATCATCGCCATCAATAAATTTCAAGACCTCGCGCTGCTGCACATCGAGGACAAGAACGCGCCGAAGTTCAAGTCCGTGACGCTCGGGAGTTCCGACGCGCTGAGCGTCGGCGACGGCGTGTTCGCCATCGGCAGCCCGCTGGGATTGGAACGCACCGTGACGCAAGGCATCTTGAGCACCAAGACGCGCCAGATGGAAGGGCAGCTTTATCTCCAGACCAGCACGCAGATCAATCCCGGCAACAGCGGCGGCCCGCTCTTCAACCTCGCCGGCGAAGTCGTGGGCGTGACGAACATGAAGATCACTTTCGGCGAAGGTCTTGGTTTCGCGATTCCGGTTGAACTCGTGAAAGCCTTTCTCGATCATCGCGACGCGTTTGCGTATTCCACCGACAATCCGAACAATCCGTTCCGCTACCTCGAACCGCCGAGCCGCACGAAGGCACCGCCGGTGGAGGCGAAATGATTTCCGTCCGCATAATTTCCCCCGGCTGATTTTTAACGAACATGAAGACTAATTTTTTGCGTTTCGTTGCCGTATTGTTGCTGACGATTTCCGGCGTGGCCATTTCGGCCCAAGCCGCCGCGCCAGCTTCCGCCGAAGCCTTGCGCGCGAGTGCCGAGGCGGCGTTGACGGCGAAGGACACGAACGCTTTCACGACGCTGTTCAATCATCAGGGCGTTGCCAATCTGACCAACGGATTTGAGGAGCGCGTTTTCGTGAAGCTGAACCGTTTCTTCCACGATTTTCCGACCAACACGCTGCGCACCGCCGTCCGGCTCGAACCGATGCCCGAAGACATGGAGACGGAAAACACCATCAACGGCGTGCGCTTCCGCCCGAACCTGACGCCGCTCGGCATCATGAGCTGCCGGATCACGACCCGCAGCGATGGGACGAATGTCAGTTGGGGCGTGACGATGCCTTACGGCGAAATGGGCGGGCAGTTCGGTTTTATCGGCACCATCACGGAAAAAGTTTATGTGCCGAAGCACAAGGAAAACATTTATTCCGTCGCCGTCACGGCGGGCATGGCGTTTGCGCCGGTGGGCTATGCCGGCACCTGCGTCTATGTGCAGAACGGCACGACCATCACCAACAGTTTTCACGGCCATCGCCAGACCCATAAGATTTATTCCGGCGACGAATTGAAAGCCTGCACCGTGCAGGCCGACGTTTCTGATCTGACCAACAGCGCGCCCGTCACGCTCCAGGTTTACCAAGCGGCCTATGATGGCGCGGCCTACACCAACATCCTTGTTTTCAGCGGCCACACCACGGCCACCAACTCGACCATCAGCTTTATCCCAACGCCATGAAACAACATTCCCTCCGCCTGTTCGCCGCCGCCGTGTTGCTGGCTGGCGTCACCGCCGTCCGCGCCTCGATTCCGCCTGCCGAAAACCTGCTGCCTGCCGACACGCTCGCGTTTTTCACCGTGCCGGACTACGCGGCGTTCCGCGCGAATATGCAGCGCGCGCCGATGACACTGCTCTGGAACGACCCGGCGATGAAGGCGTTCCACGACCGGTTTATGGCCAAGTGGAACGAGACTTACGTCGCGCCGCTGGAAAAAGATCTCGGCCTCAAGGTCGCCGACTTTCTCGCGCTGCCGCAGGGGCAGCTCACGCTCGGCGTCACCGTGAATGGTTCGAACGGTCACGACGACATTCCGCCCGGCATCCTTGTGCTGCTGGATGCGCGCGGCAAAAGCGATTTGCTCAAGACGAACCTCGCCGCGCTCACGAAGAAGTGGACGGACGCCGGCCGCAAATTGCGCACGGAGAAAATCCACGGCCTCGTCTTCACCGTGGTGCCGGTGGACGAGGGCGATTTCGCGGGCTTGTTTTCCAAACGCACGGCGACCGATGCCGACAAGGACAAGCCGGCGAAGGCGAAGGAAATTTATTTCACGCAGTTTGAATCGTTGCTCATCGCGGGTAACGTTCCTGCCGCCGTCGAGACCGCCGCCGCGCGGCTGACCGGTGGCAGCGCGCCCGCCATCGGCGACGACGCGGTGTTCGCGGGCGACCGGCTGTCGCAGTTCCGCGACGTGCCGACGTGCTACGGCTGGTTCAACGGGGTGCGCTTCGTGAACCTCATCATCGGCGGCGACACCGTGAATGCGGACGAAAATCCCGCGACGCTGCTGCCCAAGTTGAGCGCCGCGAAAGTCGTCGGTGCGCTCGGCCTCGGCGGATTGAAGTCCGCAAGTTTTGCCGTGCGGCAGTCGCCGGACGGCCTCGGCGTGACGCTGCATCTCACCGCGCCCGCCGCGACGCGCGCCGGTTTGGTGAAGATGCTCGCGCTGTCGCCGAAGGACGCCAGCGTGCCGGCGTTCGTGCCGGCGGACGTGATGAAGTTTTCCCGTTTTCGTTTGGACGGCCGGCAGACGTGGGATGACTTGCAGAAGCTCGTTGCAGGCATTTCCCCGCAGGCTTTGGTGGGGCTGAACTCGATCATTGAGACCGCCAACGTCGTGGCGCGCGGCAAGGACCCCGGCTTCGATTTGCGCACCGCGCTGTTCGGCAACCTTGGCGACGACATCATCATTTATAGCAAGCCGCCGACGGGTGATTCGCTGGCGAAGCTGGTGGATGCGCCGGCGTTGTATCTCGTCGCCGTGTCCAATCCCGACCAGGTCATCAACGCGGTGAAGAGCCTCATCAGCATCACCTCGCCGCAGGAAGGCGCGCCCGCGCCGCGCGATTTTCTGGGGCGCAAGATTTATTCGCTCGCGCAGGCCGGCGGGCAGACGGCGGCTGGCCGGGCGGTGCCGCCGACCTACACTTATCTTTCCGCGAGCGGCGGCTATCTGGCGGTGAGCCGGGATGCTTCCCTGCTGGAGGAATTTCTCCGCAGCGCGGACGGCAAGTTGAAGCCGCTGGTCGAGACGCCCGGCCTGACGGACCTCGCCGCGCACGTCGGCGGCACGGGCGGCGGGCTGTTCACCTACGAAAACCAGCGCGAGGCGATGCGCGTGAGCTTCAAGTTCCTCAAGGCCGCCGCCGAGCGCGGGGCGACGTTGCAGGTGCTGCCGCCGGCTTACAAGGAGTGGATGGATTTCATGTTGCTGCCGGATTTTGACCTCGTGTCGAAATACTTTTCCCGTTCGGTGGTCGGTGGCCGGGCGGATGCCGACGGCCTGACGCTGAAAATGTTCACTGCGCGTCCGCCGCAGTTGAACTGACGGGCTGCCGCTGGCTTGTTTCGTCCCGAAGCGGTTGAGCCGTTCAAGTGCGGCGTTGGCAGCGCTGCCGTTCATTGGGTTGCGCCGACAATTGCGTGACACCTCCACCGTGAACGGCTAAATTGCCGAACGCTGAAATCGTCAATCGTCAAACAACAATCGTAAATTTCATCATGCGTTCCGACATCATTAAAAAAGGTTTTGAACGCGCGCCGCATCGTTCGCTGCTGCGCGCCACCGGCACCATCGAGTCCGAGGCCGACTGGGACAAGCCGTTCATCGCCATCGCCAACAGCTACATTGACTGTATTCCCGGCCACGCGCACTTGAACGAGGTCGGCGCGCTGGTCAAGCGGATGGTGCGGGCGGCGGGCGGCGTTCCGTTCATCTTCAACACCATCGGCGTGGACGACGGCATTGCGATGGGCCACAGCGGCATGTTGTATTCGCTGCCGTCGCGCGAACTGATCGCCGACTGCGTGGAAACCGTCATCAACGCTCATTGTTTCGACGGCATGATCTGCATTCCGAACTGCGACAAAATCGTGCCGGGAATGCTGATGGGCGCGATGCGCTGCAACATCCCCACGGTGTTCGTCAGCGGCGGGCCGATGGCGGCGGGCATCGCCGAACAGCAGGCGACGCACGACGATTTGGCGCAATATCTCCAGCCGGCGACGGGCAAATCGGATTTGATTTCCGTGTTCAAAGGCGTCGGCGAATTGCAGGCCGGCAAGATCACCGAGGCGCAATTGACCAAACTGGAACAGACCGCGTGCCCGACCTGCGGCTCGTGCTCCGGCATGTTCACGGCGAATTCCATGAACTGCCTTTGCGAAGCGCTTGGCATGGCGTTGCCCGGCAATGGCACCATTCTCGCCGTGTCCAAGGAACGCGAGGCGCTCTACCAGCGCGCCGCCGAAGCCATCGTCCGGCTGGTGAAAGACGATCTGAAGCCGCGTGACATCGCCACCGTCGAGGCGTTTGACAACGCCATCATGCTCGACGTGGCGATGGGCGGTTCCACGAACACCATTCTCCACACGCTTGCCATCGCGCGCGAGGCGGGGATTCCCTACGACATTGCACGCATTGACCAAATTTCCCGGCGCATCCCGTGCGTCTGTAAAGTCTCGCCGTCGTCGGATTATCACATCCAGGACGTGCAGCGCGCCGGCGGCATCCACACGATTCTCGGTGAATTGAAACGCCAGGGCGTGCTGAACGTGAACACGAAAACCGTCACCGGCAAATCGCTCGGCGCCAACATTGACGAATGGGACATCCGTTCGGAAAAATGCTCGACGCTCGCGAAAACCGTGCGCGTTTCCGGCGCTTCGGCCATCGTGGTGGATCCGAACGACAAGCTGGGCGTGGCCGGGCGCACTGCCAGCGGCAATCTCGCGCCCAAGCCGATGTTGTTTTATCCCGGCGATCCGCTGGCCATCGCGTTCTGGCGTGATGCCGCTGCGTGGAACGCCGGCGACGTCGAAGCGCAGCTCGCGATTTTCGACGCCAAAATCAAAGTGAAAATGCCCGACGGCAGCGAAGTGGTCGGCCACGACCAGTTGCGCGCCGCCATCGAAAAACAAATGGCTGATGCCAAGGGCCTCGTCCGCGCCGAACTCGGTGAGTTCCGCAAATTGCCGGTGTTGCTGCTGTGGCAATACGGCAAGGGCAGCACAAAGACTAAGTTCGCGATGCTGCGCGCGAAGAATTTGAAAAAGGGACTCATCGCCCGCGCTGAATTTATCGCCGAACCGAAGCATCTGGCCAAAGTTCAGCCGAGCGGCCTGATGCCCTACGATCCGTCGTTCCGCTTCGACGCGAAGGACTGCATTCGCACCAAGGAAACCGCCCACACGCCGGACGGCGGCCTGGCGATTCTTTACGGCCAGCTTGCACCGGAAGGCAGCGTGGTCAAGACCGCCGGCATCAGCAAGGCGTTCAAGGAAAACTGCGGGCCCGCGTTTGTCTTTGAAGGCCCGTGCGTGATTTTTGAAAACCAGGACGATGCCTGCGCCGGCATTCTCGCCGGCAAGGTGAAGGCCGGCGACGTGGTGGTCATCCGTAACGAAGGCCCGCGCGGCGGTCCCGGCATGCAGGAAATGCTATCGCCCACGAGCTACATCGTCGGCATGGGCCTCGGCGACAAAGTGGCGCTTGTTACCGACGGCCGCTTCAGCGGCGGCACGGCGGGCGCGTGCATCGGTCACGTTTCGCCGGAAGCGGCGGAAGGCGGACCGATCGGCCTGCTCAAACAAGGTGACCGCCTGCGCATTGATTTTCCGAACCGGAAAATGGACATTCTTGTCCCCGAAACCGAACTGGCCGAGCGGAAGCATCATTGGCGGCCGACCACGCGGCATCCCGGTGGCTGGCTGGCGCGCTACCAAAAGCTCGTCACCAACGCGAGCCAGGGCGGTATTTTGAGCGTTTAGGCCGGTTTTTGACTTAAAAATAAGTTGGCACGACTGCTGCTTTTGGTCGGGTATGTTGCAACATTACTCCGAAAGAAATCGCAGCTCGCTCTGCCATCTCATCACCGACTTCCGTTCGCCGCTGGAGAAGCGGGTGGCGCGCTTTGATCTGTGGGGCGTGCTGACGTCTGTGGCGCTTGCCAGCCTGATGGTGGGCGTGGTCCGCCTGTTCGTGGCGCGCTGAACACGGCGGCAGTTTTCACGCGAAAGCCGCGCAGAGAAACCGAGGGGGAAATTGTCCCCGGTTTTTCTGCGCGGCTTTGTCGTGCAAAGAGTGGTCGTATAAAATCGGCCATGTGCGTGAAGGTCCGGCTGGAAAGACTGTGAAATCAGGAGCTTTGCTCACTCGGCATTGACGCGCGGCGTGAAGGTAAGGTCAAGGTCGCCCACGGCCACTTCCATGGATTTGCCCGGCTGCGCCACGATTTGCGTGACCGCGAAATGGCGCGTCTCACCGAAGTCATTCTTGGATTCGAGGGCGAGGACGAGCTGGACGTTGCGCTTGTCGAGCAGGCGCGGCGTGAAGGTGCAGGTCTCGCCGGTGGACAGGAGCAGGCAGGTCTCGTTGTGGTTGGTGAGGGAGATTTCGCCAAGGTTGCGTTCGGCGGCGTTGCCGACGCTGTTCGTCCCGGCGCTGGCGGCGACGGCCGGCGGCGCGGATTTCTGCTGCGGCGCAGCTTTGTGGCAACTGGCCGGCAGCAATCCGGTCAGAAAAATCATGACGGCTGAAGTGGTTTGGGCGATTCCCATGCCGCTGGAAAAGCAGGAATCGGGCCGAGTCAAAAATACTCGGAACCGTTGGAAATTCGGGGGATTCCGCCGGAAAAAGTGTCTCGGATTGTGAGCCGCCGCCCCAAATCAGTCCGCGCGGTCGAAAATCAGGAGGCTCTTGCCGTCCTTGATGGACAGGCGCAAATCTTCCGCCGTGCCGGTCATGAATTTTTCCTCGCTGTTGAGCGTGATGTGCAGGTCGTAGCTCGCGCCGTTCGCGCTCCAGTCGCCCTTCCAGTCCTCCGGCGTGGAGATGGGCTGGCCGGGCTGCGGTTGCGCGACGAATTTTGGCAGCGCCTTCACGAAAAGCTGGTTGTCGCCGGTCGCGATCACGCGCGTGCTGGCGTAGGCCTGCGACCACATCGCGCGGATGGCGCGCATTTCGCTGGCGGGCATTTTCGGGCGCTCCTGGCGCAGCCACGCGATGGTGACGGCGGGGTTGAACTCCCAATGGCCGATGATTTTCTGTCCGTCATATTTCGCGGACTTGCCGGTCTTCAGATATTCCGTGAGATCGTCCAAGTTGGTTTGGATGATGCCGGTGACGAGCTTGACCTGATCCTTGTTCGCGAGGAACGCCTGCACGGAAGGATTCTTCATCAGTTCGCCCAGCGACGTGCCGGCGGCGAGGGCGTTGGTGATCGTCGGGTCGGTCACCAACGGCTGCATAACGTCGTTTTCCCACAGCGAGGTGAGGCCGGGATATTCCGCGAGGCGCGGGCCGACCTGAGGATTCTGCATCAGGAAACCGGCGAGGTCGGAATATTGATAGAACGTCGGGGACAGCGTGCCGACCGCCGTGGCCGTGCGCGCGAAGTGCGCCGCCTGCAAGTCCTCGCCGAGCTGGTTCACCAGCCGGACCACCGCGCCTTGCTGTGCCCCGGCGGAAACCTGCGTTGTGACGTAGGTGAGGTTGAACACGAGGAACGCGACCAGCACGAAATACAGCACGCCGTTCAGCAGGCCGAGGCAGATGCCCACGCGGTTGTTCAGCCGCGTCCACAGCGCCTGGCGCAGGTCGCCGGCATTGTAGCGGTAAAAATGCTCCACCTTTTTGTGCACCGGCTGCGCAACCGCCGCAAACACGATGCTGACCAGAATGAAGCCGATGACGGGGGCCAGCGCCCAGGCCAAGATGGGGTTGTCCGCGCCGACGTGCGGCAGGATGGGGTGGACGATTTTGCCGACCAGCCCGGCGAACAGCCACGCAAACAAAATGCCGACGAAGTTGATCGCCGCGCGGATCGCGCCCTGCCGCCAGCCGGCAAGCGCCGCTGCGCCGAGCACCAAGAAAGCTAGTATCCAAATGGTCATGCCGTCATTAAAAAACATCCCCAAAAAAATGCACGACGAAAATCAGGGAAAAAGAGAATCCTCCTCAGCGTCTTCGTCATCCTCAGCCTCCCGTTCCACTGGATTTATTGCGGATGAGGGGGAGCAGGGTTGAAACCGGCTGCGTCCTAATCTTAATCCTAATCTTGCTCTTAATCGTAATCGGCTTGGTGGCAGGATTAAGATTACGATGACGATTAGGATTAGGACACGACCTTGAAACCCTGTGGATTGCATAACTGCCCGCAACGGCTATCTTGCCGTCGCGTGAAAATCTCCGTCATCGTCCCCGCCTACAACGAGGAAAAGCTTCTCGGCGCGTCGCTCGCGGAGATCAAAACCGCCGCCGCCGTCTTCGCCGCGCGCGGCTGGGAATTTGAACTGGTCGTCTGCGACAACAATTCCACCGACCGCACCGCCGACATCGCCCGTGACGCCGGGGCGAAAGTAATTTTCGAGCCGGTCAACCAAATCGCCCGCGCCCGCAATGCCGGCGCGGCCATCGCCACCGGCGACTGGTTTATCTTTGTGGATGCCGACTCGCATCCCAGCGCGGAACTGTTTGCCGATGTCGCCGAGCGGATTCTTTCCGGTCGCTGCCTCGCCGGCGGCTCGACCGTCCGCCCGGACACCAGCCATCTGCTGGCGCGTTCCGCTGCGGCCCTGTGGAACGGTGTGAGCCGGCTGGGCGGCTGGTTGGCCGGCTCGTTTATTTTTGTCGAGGCGGCGGCGTTCGAGAGCATCGGCGGTTTCAGTCATGAACTGTTCGCGGCGGAAGAACTGGACTTGAGCAAACGGCTGAAAATATTTGCGCGGACGCAGCGGAGCAAAAAAGTGGTCGTCCTGCACCGTCATCCGCTGAAAACCTCCGCCCGCAAGATGCACCTCTACACCGCTGCGCGACCATCTGAAACTGCTGTGGCGCGTGACCTTCAACCGCCGCCTCCTGGCCGACCGCGATGCCTGCACGCTCTGGTATGACGGCCGCCGGTGAATGGGCCGTGGCAAAATCGGATAAGAAAATCCCAAAATAATTTTAGCGGCCGGGATTGGAATCCTTAAATCTTCCCGTCCATGACGGTTTGGCGGGCAGGGAATTTTTTGGCGGGTTGCCGGCGGATGGCGTTTATTTCCGGCAATTCAACGGTCGTCCTGTCCCCTGATCCCATCGTCCCCGCCCGCGCCGAAAAATTGCCGCCGCCGCGTTCCATCGGCTTCCGCCCGTTCCAAAACTTCCAGCCTCCGGCGCGCACCGGGGGTGGCAACGGCTCGTCCGTCCTCAACCCCGGAGCCATCGTCCTCAATCCTGACGACCACGGCTTGAGAAAATTTCCATCCGGCTTGAGGACGGACAAGTCCGTGGTGAGCAATTTCCCGCCCGGATTGAGCAAAACCCCTTGTTTTCCACGTTTTTCGCAATTTTTGGCAGGGACGCTGCGTGGCGGCGTCCAGTTATCGCCGTGTGCTGACCCTGCCCGTCAATTTTCTCCACGCAACACAACCCGGAGAAACGAAAGGAGGTGAGAAACATGGCCAAGAATGAAACCGTTCCCCTGAGTGCTGATACGCTGAAAGCCGATGCCGACGCGTTGGCCGCCCTCGACGTGATGCTCGGCTACTCGCCGGCCAATGCGGACTACACATTGAACAAAATCAATGCCACGTCCACCGCGCTCAAGGCGGCCGCCGATGCGTTTGCCCAGACGGAAGCCGCCTGGCAGACCGCGCGCGATGCGCATGTGGCCGCCCAATGGGTGTTCCACAACGCCATCCTCGGTGCCAAGCAACAGGTCGTCGCGCAGTATGGCGACGATAGCAACGAGGCGCAGGCGGTCGGACTGACGAAGAAATCCGAACGCGCCAAGCCGGCGAACAACAAAAAAGCCGCCCCGGCGACGAAATAAAGGTGGGCCCTTGTAGCGTCGCTCTATGAGCGACGAATGATGGCCAGACACCTGCCCGGCGGTCACAGACCGCCGCTACAACCAAGGCCGCCCCGGGCCACCGGGGCGGCCCTTTTACGGTCTGGAGGGCGGCGCCTTTTCGGCCTCAAGCTGGGCGAATATGGCGTTCAGATTGATGTTGGCATCGGCCTCGGAATAGGTTTCCAACTCGTCATATACCGGGATTTCCCCGCCGGGTTTGACCGTGGTCAGGCACGGGCCGGGAATCTGGTCCACGAAACAGATTTGCGAACCGGGGCCGTGGCCGCTTTTGAGCGTGACGTCCCGGATCTGCTGGCCAACCCAGCGCCAATTATTCACCTTCCGGGCGGCGGCGGGGCTGGCGTTGCGGCGACGCACTTTGAAAGGGGCTTTGTTCTGCCAGCATTGATAATTTTCCCGCGCCCACTGGGCGGGCAGCCACGTGCGGAACCGGGGCTTGGTGAACGTGTCGCCATAGTGGAAATTGTGGGCCTGCGCCACCGGCTCCAGGGTCAGGTGGTTGATTTCATTGATGCTGAGGCAGGTGGTGATGAAAAATTCCTCCGCGCTTTCCCGGTAGGTGAAGGCCAGGATGGAGCCGTTGCAGCCCACGATGAAGGCGCGGCTCTTGCCGACGGGCAGGCTGATCATGGGGCCGCCAAAAAAATCCACCAGCAGGTTGGTCAGGTCGTCGCCGATGCGGTCTGGCGCGCGGAGGGAAAAGCGTTGCAGCACATGGTCGGCAAACACCACGCGCTTGCCGGACAGGCGGAGTTCCGTGAAAAAATCCTCGCCGCCGTAGAAGCGGAAGCGATGGGTGCGGCCCAGGGGTTCGCTGGTGGAGATTTGCTGGACGATGCTCACCCGCGTCACGAGGTCGGGATCCGGCAGGTCATAAAGCCGCAACTGGTCCTTGCGTTCGCCGTTGAGGGTGGTGCAGAAATACAGGGCGGCCCGGTTGCGCACCAGCTTGTCGAAACCGCTCCCGCGCCGGTCCACGCGGGCAAAGCGATCCGGCAGGCCGGCGAGAAATTCCAGGTTCAACGCGCGCCACAGCAGCGGCAACTGGTCCGTGTGCGGGTAATGACTGACGTGGCCGTTCCGCTGCTCGACCACTTCAAACTCTTCGCGATAGATGGAATCAAACGGGATGTGTTTCATGGCCTGATCAACCTTCAAATTATTTCACGCGATACTCCGGCCCCGGCACGGACGCAGTTTAAGCATCCTCGGCGAGACGCTTCACCAACTGAACGGCGGAATCCACCGCTCGTCCATGGGTGGACATGCCTTCGGCTTCCAGTCTTTCAAAATCCGGGTGACTGTGAATCGCACTTTGCACCGTCACCCCCGACGCTTCGGCGGCATCCTTCAGCGCCCCGCCGAACGAGGCGAGGCAGCGGTTGTATTTTTCGATATTGCGCCGCAGCCGGGCGTGCGAGCCGGTTTCAAACAGCTCGCCTTCATCAAGCACTTTCACGCGCAGCTTCAAATCTTCCGCCGCCCAGAGCAGTTCCACCACGCTGCGATGGCATTTGAGAAAATGTTCCCAGCCATGATTGGAAGCGTATTGGGTTTTGCAGAAGCCTTGCAGCCGCCAGCCGGAAACATTTTGGTAGCGGCACAAGCCCATCCGCACACTTTCCGAATCTTCGCCGGGGTCGGCGTAAAACAGCCAGCCTTCCAGTGGTGCCAGCACGTCCGCCGCCGTTTTGGCATCGGGCGGAAAATGCCACGCGCCGGGGAAATCCGGCCCCACCGCCATCAGTTCGCCCACTTCGGCAAAGCCGATTTTCACCGCCCGCTCGCGCAGCGCGGCCACCAGTTCCCGCACCGCCGCCAGCGTCAGCCGGCGTTGCGTCGAAATTTTGTAATTGATCGTCAGTCCCATAGCTTTTTTTCGAACACGGTATCAGCCTCGCATGGACAAAGGCTGTCCAACCCTCAAATTATTTCACGCGATACTCCGGCCCCGCTTCCTTGCCGTAGAAATGCGCGGCCTCGACCATGGACTTGGCCGTGGAGCCGTCCGCATCCGGGTCGTCCGGCGAACGCACGCAGTCGCGGCTCACGAAACTTTCCGGCTCCGGCACGAAGGCCGGCAGGCCGGGCGGCGTGATGGCTTCGCCGTTCGCTTCCTTGGCGGCGAGTTCCAGATTTAACTTCAGGAGGAAGGCCAGGATGTCCGCGTCCGGTTTCATGCCGTAGGCGGCGCGGACGGCGGCATCCAGCGTGGCGTGGGCGGTGCGCAGGCGGTTTTCGCCCGGTGTTTCGAGCGATTTGTAAAGCTCGCGCAGCGACCAGTCGTTGGCGTCCATGATTTCATGGCGCAGGTTGCGGAGCGCGCGGGCGGCCACGGCCACGGCGCGGACTTTTTCCACCGGATTGTCGCGCGAAGGACGCGAAGGTTGCGAAGTTTTCTTCTTTCCTTCGCCGCCTTCGCGGCCTTCGCGCGACATGGCAAACTGCGGCCACGCGAACGTGTCGAACACCGTGTCCGAGGTGTAGGTGAAACGTGCTGTTTGCGTTCCGCCTCGTGATTTAATCCATTCCCAATGTGCGCTTGATTGTAAAATGCCGAATGAATAATCGTCGGGAAAAGGAAACACGACGACTTTGCCATCTGGGTGAACATCGGAACTAACAAAATCAAAAGTCGGGCGTTTTGCAGAACGAGAGCAAGCGATGTAACGTGGAATGCTTGCAATCGCTTTCATCGTGCCGGGTTGATAGTCCCGAAATTGCCACCAACGATTTGCCATCCGAGTCCAGCGGGTTTTGTCTTTTCCGGTTTCCTTCTTTTCTCTTTCAGCTTTGGCCAGCACAGCAGGCATAACTAATTTCTTCACGATCTCAAAAGCAGCCTCGTAGTGCATGGCTTCGGTCATTTCAAGCTGTCCGAAATCAATAATCCAGCGAGTTGGTTTGCCGTAAGCAACAAGGTCGTCGCCGATTATGTAAGGGAAAATCACGTCTCGACACTCCGGGTGCTTTTTCAAAAAAGCAAATGCTTCTTCTGGTTCAAGAAAGAAACCGGCATTGACGGGATTCTGGCCTTGGAAACAACGCTTTGGTTCTTGGTTGGCTTTGAGAGATTTTGCCGTGGTTACGTTGGTCTTGCTTTCGAGAGTCGAACCAATCGTTTCACGCTCCTCAAGTTTCCATTCGCTGTCTTTCGCATCTCCAAGTTGGGTGTAAAGTTTTTTCAGGCCCTTGGAATTTCCTTTGACCCAGTTAACGATCGAAACATGAACTTGAGCCTCACCTGACCAAACTTGTGTCGAGACGGCTTCGGTTATTGTTCCGCCATTCTTGGTGACGTAATCCAGACTGGCTTCGCGCGATTCATTTCGGCGAATTGCATTTGTTCCGACAAGACCAGCGCGACAACCGGGCTTCAATTGGTCATGCGCAAGTCGAAACCAGTGGACGCAGAAATCCGCCATCTTCGGGGTTTCGGGAAATGCGGCGTAAATTTTTCGCGCATAATCATAACCGTGTTCTTTGGCGAGATAACGCGAACCGAGAAACGGCGGATTGCCGATGATGGCGTCCACTTCCGGCCACGGNNAATTGCAGCGCGTGGGTGTCGCCGCCGGGCAGCACGTCGGCGTGCGCGTCCCAAAATTCATGCGCGGAGCGCGCGGCCAGCCGCCGCGCCAGCATGAGCGTCACCTTGGCGGTCTCCACGGCGTTGTCATTCACGTCCAGCCCGTAGAATTGCCGGGGCGAAATGCCGCTGGCCGTGCCCACCTTGGCAAACTGCCGCTTGTCCTGCGCGAACAGCTTCACCAAAAGATTCTGCTCCAGTTCACGCAAGGCGCGGTAAGCCACAAAAAGGAAGTTGCCGCTGCCGCACGCGGGGTCGAGCACGCGGAAGGCGCGCAACTGGCGGAGGAGTTCGAGCAGCTCGGCCACATTCTTGGCGGCGGCGATGCGCTCCTCCCACGGACGCACGATGGTCGGGCGGACGATTTTCTGGATGTCGGCCTCGTAGGTGAAATGCGCGCCGAGCGCGTGGCGTTCTTCCTTGCCGAGGCTGCCTTCAAAGAGCGTGCCGAAGATGACGGGCTGGACGTATTGCCATTTCTGCTTGGCGGCTTCAAACAGCAGGCCGAGGTCGGCGGGCTGAAGTTCAATGGGTTCGACCTTGGCAAAAAGCCCGCCGTTGAAATAATCCACGCCGGCGAAACGTCCGCCGCGCGCGGGCTTGGGGTCGTTCATCTGGCGGAACAGGCCACCGATCAAATCGTAGCTGGCGGCGGTGGGGTTCTCGGCCTGGCGGGCTTCGTCCAGCAGCTTGGTGAACAAATCCTCCGGCAGCAGCCCGATGTCCTCGGCAAACATGGCCACGACGCTTTGCAGGACGAACCGCCGGGCTGACTCGCGGGATTCGCCGCGCGTGACGAGGGAGTTAAAGACATTGGCCACGTCCTTGGCGGCATCGCGGGTGACGTTGATCCAGTTGTTGCCAAAAATCGGCAGCGCCTTGCGCGGGTAAAGAAAGTTGAGTGCGGAATGGCGTTCGCGCAGTTCGCTGACCTTGATTTTTTCCAGCGGCTCCTGCAACTGCGTGTTGAAGTCGTAAATCCAAAACTCGTCGAAGTCGCACAGCACCACATAAGCCGGACGGTGCGGGACGAGATTGAGCCAGTAATCGTAAATCTGCTGGTAGTGCTGAGAGAGCTTCACTCCGCGCGACTTCATCTCGATCAGCACACGGCCCGTCCAGACGAGATCGGAGAACTTGGTTTTGTCGCCGGGGAACCGGACGCGATATTCAAACCGCGCGCCTTCCGGCAGGGTGTTGGCATCATGGCCAAAGGCTTCGAGCAGATGGAACAGGAAAGTCTGCGCCTCGCTTTTTTCGTCGCCTTCGAGCTGGGCGGCGAAGTCGGCAAAATCCTGAAAAGCCTGTTCCTGCGAAGTCATTGGTGCGCAGATTAGCGGCGTGGTGCAAAACTGGCGAGCGAGAATTTGCCCGGCGGCCCGCATCCGGCCGGCGGCCAGCCGAACCTCGGCATGGCATTTCTCCCAGCCGCTGGGAGAAGGAGTTTATTTTGTGGGACGTGAACTCAGGGCGTTGCCTTGGGCTATTATCTTTCGCCCTTACCGGGCTTTGATTTGGCTGCGTGGATTACGTTACGAAACCGCCGAGCGCATGGCGGCGAAAAGGTTTTTGCCGGATTCCTGCGCGACGGGCGTCTTGGACTTGGCGTCCGAATGTTCGACAAGTTCCGCCGGCAGTTCCTTCAGGAACGGGGAAGGGTGGCACGGCAGCACCTGGCCGTATTTCTTGCGCCCGCCGCAATGGCTGATGGACAGCGTCTGCATCGCGCGCGTCACCGCGACGTAAAACAGCCGGCGTTCCTCGTCCATCGTGCCTTCCACCTTCGAGCGCGAGTGCGGCAGCAGCCCATCCTCCAGGCCGACGACGAAGACGTGCGGGAATTCCAGTCCCTTGCACGAGTGCATGGTGATGAGCGTCACGGCGTCCTGCGTGTTTTCCTTTTCCTCTTCGCGGTCGCTGTCGAGCGTGATGCCTTCGAGAAAATTTTCCAGCCGCTCGGTCGGCACGTTGCCGGTGCCGTCCATCGTGGCCATCAATTCCTTGAGGTTGCGGACGCGCGCCTCGGCGGCTTCGGGGGTCTTTTCCAACCGGCGCAATTCGGCGAAGTAACCGGTCTCGTTGAGAAAATCATCCGCCCATTTTTGGAGTCGGAACTCGTTCGCCGTCGTCTGCAACTCGGCTTGCACACGCTCAATGAATGCCACAAACGCCTCGATGCTTTCGCGCGTCGGCTTCTGAAAGGTCGTCGTCACCAGCGGATTTTTCATCGCGGTGAAGACGGAGCATTTCCGCTCGTGGCTCGCGCCGAGCAGGCGTTCCATGGTCAGGTCGCTCAACCCGCGCGCCGGCACGTTGGCGATGCGCAGCAGGCTGATGTCATCGTGCGGATTGATGAACATTTTCAGGAACGCGAGAAAATCCTTGATCTCGCGCCGGTCAAAAAAACTTTGTCCGCCGATGAGGTGATAGCGCACGTTCGCCGCGCGCAACGCGGTTTCCAGCGGCCGCGACTGCTGGTTGGTGCGGAACAGGATCGCGCAATCCGCCCACGGAATCCGGTGGGCGAGCCGCTTGAATTCAATCGCCGCCACGACTTCGCGGGCCTCGTCCTCGTCGGTGCCGTAGGTGTTCAGCAGGATCTTGGCACCCGCGCCCTTGCTCGACCAGAGCGACTTGCCGCGCCGCTGGACGTTGTTTTTGATGATGGCGTTGGCGGCGTTGAGAATGGTCGTCGTCGAGCGGTAATTCTGTTCCAGCTTGACGATTTTGACTTCGGGAAAATGTTTTTCCAAGTTCAGCAGGTTGGCGATTTCCGCGCCGCGCCAGCCGTAGATGCTCTGGTCGTCATCGCCGACCACGCAAAAATTCCGGTGCTCCTGCGTGAGCGAATGCACCAGCTCGAACTGCGCGGCGTTGGTGTCCTGATACTCGTCCACCATGACGTATTGATATTTGGCGCGGCACGCGGCCAGCGCGTCGGGATGCTCACGGAACAGCCGCAGCGTGAGCAAAATCAGATCGTCGAAATCCACCGCGTTGCAGGCGTGCAGCGNNTCCACGGCGTTGCAGGCGTGCAGCGCGGATTCATAGCGCTTGGCAACGTGCGTGGCGAGCGCGCGGAGGTTCGGATCCACGAACGCCTTCGAGTTTTCGCCGCCGTTTTTGAACTTGCTTAACAGCGCCAGCACCGCGCCGGGATCAACTTTTTCGCCCTTCACGGAAATGGCGGAAAGAATCTTCTTCACCGCCGCGAGCTGTTCGGAGGTGTCGTAGATGACGAAATTGCGCTTGTAACCGAGCTTCTCGATGTGCTGCCGGAGGATGCGCACGCAGAGCGAGTGAAACGTGCAGATGGTCGGGCGGTTCCGGGCTTTTTCTTCCGGCGTCTGCGGTTTGATTTTCGGCTTGGGCAGCAGTTTGGTGACGCGCTCCTGCATTTCGCGCGCGGCCTTGTTGGTGAACGTNNCGATGCGGAAGGTGATGACGCGCGTTTTGCCCGTGCCCGCGCCGGCCAGGATCAGCACCGGGCCGCGAATCGTTTCGACGGCCTGGCGCTGCTGCGGGTTGAGCGTGGACAAATCCAACATCGGGCGCGGAGTTTAATTTGCGGCGGAGCGAACGCAAGCGCAGGAATTTTTTTTGCCACAGATGGACACAGATTAACACAGATAAAACCAGCTTGAATCGCCGGCCGCAAACACTGTCATTCGGTGGGCAATTAAATTCAAAATCTGTGTTTCATCTGTGCCCATCTGTGGCTAAAAAGATTTGTTCCCCAAAAAAATTATGTTGCGCAACCGGTGTCGCGCGGCTTAAAGATTGGCGAGTCACATGGGAAAAGCCCTCATCATTGCGGAAAAACCGTCCGTCGCCAGCGACATCAGCAAGGCGCTCGGAAAGTTTGAAAAACATGACGATTATTTCGAGAACGACCAATTCGTCGTCACCTCGGCGGTCGGCCATCTGCTCACCATCGTGCCGCCGGAAGGCGTCGAGGCCGCGCGCGGCAAATGGACGTTCAAATGCCTGCCGGTCATCCCGCCGCACTTCGATCTCACGCCGATTGAGAAGACTGCGCCGCGCCTGCGGGCTGTCGCGAAGCTCATCAAGCGCAAAGATGTCACCTCGCTTATCAATGCCTGCGACGCCGGGCGCGAAGGCGAATTGATCTTCCGCAACATCGTTCGTTACACCAAAGCGCAGCAGCCGATTTCGCGCCTCTGGCTGCAATCCATGACGCCGACTGCAATTCGCGAAGGTTTTGCGTCGCTCAAGTCTGATGAATCCATGCAGCCGTTGTCCGACGCGGCGACGAGCCGCAGCGAGGCCGACTGGCTCGTGGGCATCAACGGCACGCGGGCGATGACGGCGTTTAATTCCAAGCTCGGCGGATTTTTCAAGACGACCGTGGGCCGCGTGCAGACGCCGACGCTGGCGATTCTGGTCGAGCGCGAGGCGAAGATCCGGAAATTTATTCCGCGCGGTTTCTGGGAAGTGCTTGGCACCTTCGACGTGGCGGCGGGGCAATATGCCGGCCGCTGGTTCGATGAGAAATTTTCCAAGTCCGATGATGACGAGCAACTTCGTGCCGAACGCGTCTGGGATGCGGCGAAAGCGGAAGCCATCAAAGCCAAGTGTCTCGGCAAGCCCGGCATCGTCACGGAAGAAAGCAAGCCGACGACCTCGATGTCGCCGCTGCTCTACGATTTGACGAGCTTGCAGCGCGATGCGAACTCGCGCTTCGGTTTCAGCGCGAAGAACACGCTCGGCCTGGCGCAGGCGCTTTACGAAAAACATAAGGTGCTGACGTATCCGAGAACGGATTCGCGCGCGCTGCCGGAAGATTACATCGCCACGGTGAAAGCCACGCTTGGAATGTTGGAAGGCGTCACGGGATATTCGACCTTTGCCGAACAGGTTTTGAAAAGTGGCTGGGTGCATCCGAACAAGCGCATTTTCAACAATGCCAAAGTTTCGGATCACTTCGCGATCATCCCGACGCAGCTTGCGCCGAAAACCTTGAGCGAGCCGGAGCAGAAGCTTTACGACCTGGTCACGAAACGGTTCCTCGCCATTTTTTATCCGGCGGCGGAATTTCTGGAAACCAACCGCATCACGCGCGTCGAGGGCGAGCCGTTCAAGAGCGCGGGCAAGGTTTTGGTGTCGCCGGGCTGGCTGACGGTATATGGCAAGCAGTCGGATTCCGACGAGACGCCGAGCCTCGCGCCGGTGAAGCCGGGCGAGACGGTCAAGACCGCGAACATCGAGGTCAAAGAAAATGTCACGAAACCGCCGGCGCGGTATTCGGAAGCGACGCTGCTCTCGGCGATGGAAGGCGCGGGCAAACTCATTGATGACGACGAATTGCGCGAGGCGATGAGCGAGAAAGGTCTCGGCACGCCGGCGACGCGCGCGGCGACCATCGAAGGTTTGATTTACGAGGAATATGTTCACCGCAACGGCCGCGAGTTGCAGGCCACGGCAAAGGCGTTTTCGCTGATGGAACTGTTGAACGGCCTCGGTATTCCAGAATTGACGAAGCCGGAGTTGACGGGCGACTGGGAATTTCAGCTCAAGGAAATGCAGCGGAAAAAAGTCAGCCGCGAGCAATTCATGGCGGGCATCGCCGACATGACGCGCCGCATCGTGGATAGTGCGAAGAAATTTGAATATGACACGATTCCCGGCGACTTCGGCAAACTCACCGTGCCGTGCCCGAAGTGCGGCGGGGAGATTCACGAGCGCTACAAGCAGTATCAATGCGTGAAGTGCGATTTTGCGTTTTGGAAAACTTTGTGCAGCCGGATGTTCGAGCCGGAAGAAGTGGAGAAAATCATCACGGACAAGGTCATCGGCCCGCTGCAAGGTTTCCGCAGCAAGCAGGGATTTCCCTTCGCGGCGGTTTTAAAAATGACCGCCGAGCACAAGGTTGAATTTGATTTCGGCAACGGCGGCAAGGACGGCGCGGGCGCGACGCCGATTGATTTTACCGGCAAGGAACCGCTCGGCAAATGTCCGGCGTGCGGCGCGAATGTTTTTGACGGCGGGATGAATTACGTCTGCGAGAAGCAGGCCGGCGCGGAGCAGACGTGCAAATTCCGCACGGGCAAAATCATCTTGCAGCAGGAGATTTCGCCGGAGCAGGTGAAGAAACTGCTCGCCGAAGGCAAAACGGATTTGCTGAAAGGATTTGTCTCCAACAAGACGAACCGCAAGTTCGAGGCGTTTCTCATCGTGAAGGATGGCAAGACCGGATTTGAGTTCCCGCCGCGCGAAGGCAAAAGCCGGCGCAAGAGCAGCGAGCCGCCGCCGAAGCTTGATTTCACCGGCAAGACCGAGGTCGGCAAATGCCCCAAGTGCGGCGGCAAAGTGTTCGATACGGAAACCGCCGCCGGTTACGTCTGTGAAAATTCGCAGCGCGAGGCGAAGCGCTGCACGTTCAAGTCCATCGGCAAGACGATTCTGGAGCAGCCGATTGATGCCGTGCAGGCGGCGAAAATTCTCAAGGACAAAAAGAGCGACGTGATGGAGAAATTCATCTCCAAATCCGGCAAGCCGTTCCCGGCGTTCCTCGTGATGGACAAGAAGGGCAAAATCACCTTCGAGTTTCCGACGCGGGACGAGGAATAGGGTTTTTCGCGCGAAGGATGCGAAGGTGGCGAAGGAACAATGGTTTTACCTTCGCAAACTTCGCGTCCTTCGCGCGACATTTTTCATGCAGCTTCACTTCAAACAACTCGGCCACGGCGAGCCGCTGGTGTTGTTGCACGGACTTTTCGGCTCCGGTGACAACTGGTTTGGCGTCGCGCCGAAGCTGGCGGAAAAATTTCAGGTCTTCGCGCCGGACTTGCGCAACCACGGCCATTCGCCGCACCACGCGGAAATGGATTATCCGCTCATGGCCGCCGACGTGGAGAAATTCTTCGAGGCACAAAAAATCGAAAACGCGTGTGTTATCGGCCATTCGATGGGCGGCAAGGTGGCGATGCAGTTGGCGCTGGATTTCCCCACGCGCGTGAAAAAAATCGTCGTCGTGGACATGGCCCCGCGTGCCTACGCGCGGACGCATGACCAGATTTTCGCCGCGCTGCTGGCGCTGGAATTGGCAAATTTTCAGACGCGCCAGCAAATCGAGGACGCGCTCGCGCCGGAAATCCCGTCGCTGAACCTGCGGCGGTTTCTGCTGAAAAATCTCGGCCGCGATGAACATGGAGGATTTGTCTGGAAGATGAACCTGCGCGGCGTGGCGAAAAACTATTCGCGGCTCGGCGAGGTTTTAGGCCGGACAACTCAATTTGAAAAGCCGGTGCTGTTCATCCGCGGCGGCAAGTCGGATTACATCAACGCGGCGGACGAGGTGGAAATTCGCCGGCAATTTCCGGCGGCGGAGATTCAAACGATTGCCGCCGCGAACCACTGGGTTCACGCCGACGCGCCGGAGGAGTTTGTCCGGCTTGTGCTGGATTTTTTGTGATTCCGCTGGAAATTTATCCGACATGGTGCATTTGTAAGGACTGAATGCTGGCACCCACTGAAACCATTTCCGAGTCTGGCACGGCGGACGGGCGGCCCGCGCGGCTGGCGAAGTTTTATCCGCGCTGGCGAGAGGTGCCGCTGTATCGCGAGGCGCTGGCAGCGGGGGATTTTTCGCGTCTGCCGCTGATCACCAAACGGGAAATTCGTGAAAATTTTCCCAATAATTTTCTCCGCGCCGGGCAGAAGCTCGACGTGCTGCTCGCCGAAAATTCCGTGGAACTCGAACACACGTCCGGCACTTTGGACGAGCGGACGGCGGTGCTGTTTGCGCGCGGCTGGTGGAACGCGCAAGAGGAGCGCGTGCTGCGCTTGAACAGTTTTATTGCGTCGGTTTTGGACGCGCATCCGAATGTCCGCCGCGCGACCATCGTGCCGCCGATTTGCAACGGCGTGGTTTGCTTTTCCAATTTCATGGCCAGGTCCGAGCGCACGCTGGGGACGACATTGTTCGTGAATCAGGCGCGCATTCCCTTTCTACTCACGGACGACGAACTCGCGCGCATGGCGGAAGAAGTATCGGAATGGGCGCCGCAATTTCTCGATCTCGACCCGGTGCATGGCGTGTGGTTCGCGCGGTTTTGCGAGCGGCGCGGCCTGCGGTTCCCGTCGGTGAAATTCATTTTGTGCAGCTACGAATTTGTCAGCGTGGTGCATCGCAAAATTCTGGCGCGCGTTTTCGGCGTGCCTGTTTTCAATCTTTACGGCTCGACGGAAGCCGGGCATTTGCTCATTGAAAATGAATTCAGCGAAATGCGCGGCTGCGAGGAAAATGCATTTTATGAAATCATCAACGCTGATGAAAACGGCATCGGCGAACTGGTGGTGACGACGCTCACCAATGAAATCATGCCGCTGTTGCGCTACCGCGCCGGCGACTTGATGCAGCGCGACGGTGAAAATTATCTCGTGCATGGCCGCGTCCGTGATGCGTTGCGCCGGAGTGACGGACAACGTGTGACGACGCTGGAAGTGGACCGCTGTTTTGATGGTGTTTCCGGCATCGCGCACTATCAGCTTCGGCAGTCGGAAAATGGCGCGTGCGATTTGCAATTCATTTCAGATGCGGTGCCGGCGGATGCCGGTGATTTAAATCGTTTGACCGCGCGTCTCACCAGCTTGCTTGGCCTCAAAAATGAAATCCGCGCAGCCGCTGTGGAGAAGTTGCCGCCGCAAACCTCCGGCAAATTCCGGCTGACCTGCCGCGCTGAAACGTGAACCCGCCCATAGAAAATCCACCGCCTGAAATCCGCGACCCGTGGATTCAGAAATTTCTTGTCCATCTCGCCACAGATCGCGGCGCGTCGGTTTACACACAGCGAAATTACCAGCAGGCGCTGACGGAATTTGCCTACTGGCATTTGACGGAACACAAGTCGGCGGCGGCCTGGGAAAAACTCCAGCGCGATGATTTTCGCAGCTATCTCCGTTATCTCGGCCGGAACCATTTAAGCCGCGCGGCGACGGCGCTGCGGTTTTCCGCGTTGCGGACGTTCTACAAATTTCTCATGCGGCATGGCCAGGTGGAAACCTTGCCGATCAAAAATCTTTCGTTGCCGAAAGCGCCGCAGCGGCTGCCAAAATTTCTGACGATTCAACAAATGACGGATTTGCTGGCCGCGCCCGCGAAATTGCTGGCATCGCAAAAAGACAAAAAAGGACCGGGCCGGCCGATTTCGGCAGAAGTTTGCCTGCGTGATGTCGCGGTGCTGGAGACGATTTATTCGTGCGGCCTGCGCGTGAGCGAGCTTTGCGGCCTCCGCGTGGACGACCTCAATTTTAGCGAACAAATCATTCGTGTGCGCGGCAAAGGCAAAAAGGAACGGCTGGTGCCGATTGGCAAACCGGCTTTGGATGCGATCCAAAGTTACTGGGATTCGTTGCTGTCACCGCCGGGGGCGGCGCAGCCGGTTTTTCACGCGGACACGCGCAAGGCCGCGTCGTTGTCGCCGCTGCAACTGGCGCGGCGGTTGAAAAATTATCTTATCGTCGCCTGCCTCGACCCGGCGCTGACGCCGCACAAGCTGCGGCACANNTCGGCCACGCGCATCTCATCACCACGCAGGTTTACACGCACGTCACGACGGAGCGGTTGAAGAAGGCCTACGACGCGGCGCATCCGCGGGCGTGATGGGTTCAAGGGTTCAATTATTGAATCGTTAAATAGTTTAGCGGCTCGCGGGGACGCTCGCCCCACCAAATTTGCCAGAAAAGTTTGTGACAATTTCTGCAAAGGATTTTCAATTGTCTTTCCGGCTGGTCGGAGCACAATCAAAGCTTGGAGAATTTTTCCAATAGGTTTTTGAAAAATGAAAATTGATTTTGCCTTTCGTCCGAAACTGGTGGAGACGCTGAAGAATTATTCGGCGCAGAATTTTTTTGCCGATCTGAACTCCGGCATCGTGGTCGGCATCGTGGCGCTGCCGCTGTCGCTGGCGCTGGCGATCGCGTCGGGCCTGTCGAATCCGGCCATCGGCCTGTTCACGGCGATCATCGGCGGATTGCTGGTGTCGCTGTTCGGCGGATCGCGCGTGCAGATCGGCGGGCCGGCGGGCGCGTTCGTGCCGCTGCTCGCGCCGATCGTGATGGTGCACGGGCCGGAGGCGCTGGTGGTGTGCGCGTTCATGGCGGGCATAATTTTGTTCGTGCTCGGCGCGGCGCGGATGGGGACGATGATCAAATACATCCCGTTTCCGGTGGTGACGGGCTTTACGAGCGGCATCGCGATCATCATCATGAGCACGCAGATCAAGGATTTTTTCGGGCTGTCGGAAACGCTGCCGGCGGAGTTCGCGGGGAAGATCAAAACTTTTCTATACGACAAAACGGCGGACGGGCAACTGGTGTTCCAGCCGCACTTTCATTTGAATCCGGCGACGGTTTTGCTGGCAATGATTTGCACGGCGGCGATTTGGTTCTGGCCGAAGAAGCTCGGAAAACTTTTGCCGGGTTCGATGGCGGTCGTCGTTCTGGCGACGGTGGTGGAAAAATATTTTCACCTGAACGAAAATTATTCCATCGTCACGCTCGGTTCAAAATTCGGCGAGCTGCCGCGCTCGTTGCCGATGCCGCACTGGCCGTCGCTGTCGCTGGAGGCGTGGCGCGCGCTGATGCCGGCGGCGATGACGGTGGCGGTGCTGGGTGCAATCGAGTCGCTGCTCTCGGCGGTGGTGGCGGACGGCATGATTGACGACCGGCACGACTCGAACCAGGAATTGATGGGGCAGGGCATCGCGAACATGGCGATGGGTGTTTTCGGCGGGATGCCGTGCACGGGCGTCATCGCGCGCACGGCGACGAACGTGCGCAGCGGCGGGCGCACGCCGGTGGCGGGAATTGTCCACGCGGTAACGGTGCTGGCGATTTTGCTCGTCGCCGCGCCGCTGGCAAAAAATATTCCGCTGGCGGCGCTGGCGGCGGTGTTGGTGGTGGTCTCGATTCGCATGGGCGAATGGCATCAGTTTGTGCGGTTGGATCGCTGGCCGAAAAGCGACGTGATGGTTTTTCTGTGCGCGTTTTTCCTGACGGTGGCTTTGGATCTGCCGACGGCGGTGGGGGCATCGCTGATTCTGGCGTCGGCGCTGATGGTCAAGCGGCTCGCGCAAACGGCGAGCGTGGAGCCGGATGCGGAAGTGACGCAGGGCGATTCCGCCGGGCAGCAGACGGCGGGAAAAAATATTCCCGACGGCGTGGTGGTGTTCCGCGTGTTCGGCGCGTTTTTCTTTGGGGCAGCGGACAAATTGGAGACTTCGCTGCGCGACGCGGGGCGGTTGCCGGAGGTGCTGATTTTGCGGATGCGCGACGTGCTGGCGCTGGACGCGACGGGCTTGGAGGCGCTGGAGGATTTGCAGGAAAAAATCAAGCGTGACCGGAAGTCTTTGATTTTGTGCGGGCCGCATTCGCAGCCGCTTTTTGCGCTGATGCGGGCAGGTTTTATGGAGCGAATCGGCGAGGAAAACGTCTGCGGCGACATGGAAAGCTCGCTGGCGCGGGCGCGGCAGTTGATTGATTTGAAAAAAAATAGAAAAGTTATTGACAGCTGACCCCAAATTGTTAGTTTGCGGAGGTCAGAGCCGTAAAATTCCATTACCGAAACCCTCTCTATTTCGGAAGAAAGCCGAGAGGGTTGGTTTTTTGTCGTTTTACGATTCGGGCTTGAACATAAATTTTCTGGATGCCCAAGTAGCTCAGTTGGTAGAGCANNCGAGGTCATCAGTTCAATCCTGATCTTGGGCTCCAGTTAAAACAAAAACGAAAACAGCAACACACGAAATCACATGGCTAAAGAGCAATTTCAGAGAACGAAACCGCACGTCAACGTCGGCACCATCGGTCACGTTGACCACGGCAAATCCACGTTGACCGCCGCCATCGTTGCGGTGCAGAACCGCAAAGGCATGGCGCCCTTGATCGAATACAAGGACATCACCAAAGGCGGCACGGTGCGTGACGAAACGAAGACCGTGACCATCGCGGTGTCGCACGTCGAATATGAATCTCCCAAGCGCCATTACGCGCACGTTGACTGCCCCGGCCACGCGGACTATGTGAAAAACATGATCACGGGTGCCGCGCANNAGACGCGCGAACACATTTTGCTCGCCCGCCAGGTCGGTGTGCCGAGCATCATCGTTTGCTTGAACAAGGTTGACCTGGCTGATGCCGACCTGCTCGAGTTGATCGAAATGGAAATCCGTGAGTTGCTCACGAAGTATGGTTTCCCCGGCGAAACGACGCCGATCATTCGCGCCTCTGCCACCGCCGCCCTCGCGGGTAAGCCGGAAGGTGAAGCGCAAATCGCTGCGTTGCTCGAAGCGCTGGACACTTTCATTCCTGACCCGACGCGCGAAATCGACAAGCCGTTTCTGATGTGCGTTGAAGACGTATTCACGATTGAAGGTCGCGGCACGGTTGTGACCGGTCGCGTCGAACGCGGCATTCTCAAGAAGATGGAAGAAGTTGAAATCGTCGGTTTGAAAGAGACGCGCAAGACGGTTGCGACTGACATTGAAATGTTCCGCAAGCTGCTCGATTCTGCGAGCGCTGGCGACAACGTCGGTGTGCTGCTCCGTGGCACGACCAAGGACGACGTTGAGCGCGGCATGGTTTTGGCCAAGCCGGGTTCCATCAAGCCNNGGCGACAACGTCTCGGTGGAAATCGAATTGCAGAAGTCCGTCGCGATGGAAAAAGGCCTCAAGTTCGCGATCCGCGAAGGCGGCCGCACCATCGGTTCCGGCATCGTGGTGGAAGTCATCGCTTAATCGCGAGTCAGTTTCGGGAGCGCGGAGTTTGAACCTCCGTGCTCCCTTTTTGTCCGAAGATG
>PLYV01000114.1 GCA_003151855.1 Limisphaerales bacterium
CGGTGGCCGGTGGCGGCTATCACAGTCTCGCGTTGAAGAAAGACGGCACCGTGGTGGGTTGGGGCTACGACGGTGATGGCGAGGCCACCATGCCGGCGGGCTTGACCAACGTGGTGGCGATTGCCGCCGGCGGTTTCCACAGCTTGGCGCTCACCTCGCTCTCCAACCTGGGTCATTCCCCGCCGTTCTGGCCGACGAATCTGCCCAGCCAGACGGTTCTGGAATTGTCGAACCTGACTTTCAATGTGGCGGCGTCGAACACGAACAATCCGCCGGACACCATGACTTACCGGCTGACCACCAACGCGCCCGCCGGCATGACGATCAACACCAACACCGGTGATGTCAGTTGGACACCGACGGAGGCGCAAGGTCCCGGCGTTTACAGCAACCTCACGGTCATCGCCACGGCCAACGGCCTGCCGCCGCTGTCCGCCACCAACAGCTTCACCGTCACGGTGCTGGAGGTGAACACCGCGCCGTTCTGGCCGACGAATGTTCAGACCAACTTTGTCATCAATGCGCTGAACACGCTCATCGTTTCCGACACGGCGACGGACACTGACATTCCGGTCAACCCGCTGTTTTACAAACTGATTATTCCACCCGGCGGCACCAATGCGACCATTTCCACCAACACTGGCATATTCACTTGGACGCCCAGCCTGGCGCAGGTTTCCACCAACCTCTACACCTTCACGGTCATCGTGACGGATACCAACGCCTATGCCCTGACGAACCAGAGCTTGAGTGCCACCAACAGCTTTACCGTCCTGGTGCAACCGCCAGTGACGCCCACCAACGGCGCGCCGCAGACCAATGTCCTCGCGGGCAACAGCGTGGAATTTTACCTCGTCAACGTGCCGACGAACGCCGACTTCGCCACGAACATGCTGCTCTTCGCCACGCCCGCCGGCGTGAACGTCTGGTTCACCACCAACGCCCCGCCGAGCGTCGGCGCGACCAACGATTCGCTGCTCATCACGAACAGCCTCGGCGGTTCGGCGGTCATCGGCACCAACACCGCGCCGTCAATTGTTCCCGGATCGCTCTATTGGCTCGGCGTGCAGAACACCAATAATTTTGCCGTGACGAATGCACTGGAAGTGGACTTCCATTTTGTGGTGGCGGTGACGAATCCGTCCGGCCCGTTTGCCATCAGCAGCATTCTTCAAACCAACGGTGGCTTCCTGCTGACGTGGTTCGCGCCGAGCAATGACCTATTCAAAGTGCAATGGTCGCCGTCGCTCCCGCCGGGTTGGACGACGTTCACCAATCCGCCGAGCATCAGTTTCAACACCAACTTCCCGGCCAGCGCCACGAATGCGACCTTCACTTTCTTTGACGACGGCACGCAGACCGGCGGCTTCGGCCCGACGCGGTTCTACCGCCTGCTGCTCCAGACCAATGCGCCGAACACCGCGCCGGTGTTTGCCCTGAATGGTGCGCAGTTTTTCGTCACGCCAAATTACACGAACGCCGTGACCAACAGCGCCACGGATAGCGAATCGCCGCCGCAGACATTGACTTATGCGCTGGTGGGTGCGCCGGGGTGGGTTGCCATTAACACCAACAGCGGCGTTATCACATTGACGCCCACGCTGGCGCAGGCCGGCACGACGAATATCATCACCACGATTGTCACCGACAGCGGCACGCCGCCGTTGAGCGCGACCAACTCCATCACCGTTTTTGCCAACCCGATTCCGGTTCTCGGTAGCGTCACGCTGGGCACCAATGGAATGACCCTGCAATGGAGCGGTTGGACGAACGAGCAGTTCGAAGTGCAATGGGCGACCAACCTGCCGCCGAACTGGATGCTCTTTTCCAACGGTGTGTCGCCGCTCGTCATCACCTCGACCAACGGCCAGTTCACGTTCCTCGACACCAATGCGTCGTTCCTGACGAAGTTCTACCAGTTGATTCTGCTGCCCTGAAATGGGTCGGTGCCAGACCGGAAAACGACCGGTTTTAGACTGGTTTTCCGCCGGCAGTGGGGATGGGGTAAGACGTGGTGAAAATCGGTGGCTGGTAAAGAAACGGTAAAGTTTTGGTAAAGGTCGGTAGCCGGTAAAAAACGGTAAAATTCGGTAAACTTTTTGAGATTTTATGCACCTGACCTGACAAGTTTGTCCGCCGATTTCACCGATTGACGCCGAGGTTTATCTGCGAAATCTGCGTCATCTGCGGATGATGCCAGTGCCGGGTTTGTGAAGTGCATAATTCCAAAACTTTTTTGTTCCTGGCTTTGCTTTTTGCGCCGCGTGGCGTAGTGTGATTTTTCGGTTCGACGAGAAATTCACAGCATGAGCAAGGAATTCATCAAGATCGGCGGCGCGCGCGAGCACAACCTCAAGAACCTCTCGCTCTCGATCCCGCGCGACAAGCTGGTGGTCNNTCGAGTCGCTGTCCGCCTACGCGCGGCAGTTCCTCGACCAGTTGCAGAAGCCGGACGTGGATTTTATCGAGGGTTTGTCGCCGGCGATTGCCATTGAGCAGCGCAGTTCCGGCAGCAACGCGCGCTCGATCATCGCCACCACCACGGAGATTTACGATTACCTGCGCCTGCTTTACGCGCACATCGGCCAGGCGCACTGCCCGGAAACCGGTGTTCCCATCTCCACGCAAAGCACGAGCGACATCGTGGATAAAATTCTCACGCTGCCGCCCAAAACCAAAGTCATGCTCCTCGCGCCGGTCGTGCGCCGGCAGAAAGGGGAGTTCCGCGATGTGTTTGAGCGCCTCGCGCGCGAAGGTTTTGTGCGCGTCCGCGTGGACGGCGAGATGATGGAGCTGGGCGAAGAAGTGGCGCGCATCAAGCTCGACAAAAAGAAATTCCATAACATCGAGGCCGTCGTGGACCGGCTGGTGATTGACGAGAAAATCCGCGTGCGCCTCGGCGATTCCGTCCAGACCGCGCTGCGCCTGGGCGAGGGCGTGATGTTCACGCTGCATCAGCTTCCCGAAGAGTCCAAAGCCCAAAGTCCAAAGCCCAAAGCCGGCGAATCGGCGCCAGCTCAATCGGAAATCGGAAATCGGAAATCGGAAATCTGGACGGAGACCCTCCACTCGAACAAAATGTGTTCGCCGGCGACCGGTAAGAGCTATGACCCGCCGACGCCGAAGCATTTTTCCTTCAACGCGCCCGCCGGCGCGTGTCCCGTCTGCCACGGCCTTGGCCAGAAGATGATTTTCGACGAGGCGCTGGTCGTGCCGAATTTCGACGAGCCGCTCGAAAGCTCCATCCAGCCGTGGCGGCGCGCGGGCAAGCGGATGAATATTTATTACAAGGCGATGCTGAAAAGCGTCGCCGGCCATTTCAATGTGGACTTGCAGACGCCGTGGAAGGATTTGCCGGAGGCTTTCAAAACCGTTTTGCTCAACGGCTCCGGCGAGGACAACGTGGAGTTCAAGTTCTGGCGCGCGGGCAAGGTCAGCAGCATTGACCGGCCCTTCGAGGGCGTGCTGCCGAACCTCGAACGCCTCGCGACCGAGAGCGAAAGCGAGTTCATCCGCAACCGGCTCAAGGCTTACATGACGCCGCAGTTCTGCGATGTCTGCAAAGGCAAGCGATTGAAACCTGAGATCTTGGCGGTGACGCTGGGCAGCGAGAGTTTCAAGTTTCAAGTTTCAAGTGGTCAGCCGGAAAAACTAAAAACTAAAAATTCAAAACTAAAAATTCCGGGACTCTCCATCATGGACGTTTGCGGCTTGTCGGTGGAAAAGGCGGATGAATTTTTTGCCGCGCTCAAGCTGACGGAGTTCGAGCAGAAGATCGCCGCCGAGGTCATCAAGGAAATCCGCGCGCGACTTGGCTTCCTGCGGAATGTCGGTCTCAATTACCTCACGTTGGACCGCGAGAGCGGCACGCTGTCCGGCGGCGAGGCCCAGCGCATCCGGCTCGCCACGCAGAT
>PLYV01000296.1 GCA_003151855.1 Limisphaerales bacterium
AAGGCGGAAAATTTTGCGGTCATCGCCTACGGCGAAAACGCCAGCGACATCGGCGATTTCCGTCCCGGCGCACAGGCGGCGGCGGAATTTCAAGTGCGCGCGCCGCTCAAGGAAGCCGGCTTGACCAAGGCGGAAATCCGCGAGTTGTCCGCGCAGCTCGGCCTGCCGACGGCGGACAAGCCGCAGATGGCCTGCCTGAGTTCGCGCGTGCCCTACGGCGAAACCGTGACGCCGGAAAAACTGCGGATGATCGAGCAGGCGGAATATGTTTTGCGCGACCTCGGTTTCCACGACGTGCGCGTGCGGCATCATGAAATGCAGAAACAAAACCTCGCGCGCATCGAGCTGGCGCCGGCGGAAATTCCCGCACTGCTGGCAAATGGCAAGCTGGCTACCGTGGCGGAGGAATTAAAAAAAATCGGCTACGCGCACGTCACGCTGGATTTGCAGGGCTACCGGCGCGGCAGCACGAACGAGGTCCTGGGCAAAAAAAAATCCACGGAGGGACGAGTTGCACGAGCCCCTGACCGGCTTTGAAGCATGGGACTCGTGTAACTCGTCCCTCTGAAATTCAGGCCGACGGCGCGGCCGTCTTTTCCTGCAATCGACGAAGCTGGTTTTCCAATTGGGTCACGCGGCTGTTCAGCCGTTCCAAGGTCTTGCGCGTCTCGGCGGGAACGACCACGCAGTCCTCGCAATGATGGCGTGTGGCGGCGCTGCCTTTGACGGGATATTCAAATTTCTTGCCGCAGGCGCGGCAGGTGCGGGGACGTTCTCCTGAAGCAATTGACTTCAACTTGAAAGTTGCATGGGCGGCACAGCGATTAATTAATCAAACGAAAGCAGCACCTCAAGTTTCAAATTGAGCCGGCCAGGCCAAACAAACCGGGCTGGATCCCCCGAAGACGTGCGTCTTGGAGAATCCAGCCCGTGAACCAGAGCGCTTTTTATGGATGGTGCAAACGGTAGAACACGGACGGGCTCGCCGGATTGACGGCGATGTTCGTGGAGGTGATGCTCTCGCTGCCGGGCACATCCACCCAGTTGGTGCCGAGGCCGGTGCTCAAGCTGTTGGTCTGTTCCTGCAAGATCCAGCCGGCGTTGGTCGGCCACGCGAGCCAAGGTTGACAAGAAAGCACTCCTGACCTTTCGTCATGACTGTCGAGGTAAAAAATCCGGGGCGGCGACCTTGGCCGCCGCCCCGGGATGCTTAACTTAACAAGTGCGATTTTACGGCTTGAGCATCCGGTAGAATACGTTCGTCTTGGCCGGATCAATGGTGAAACTCATGCTGTTTGTGGCTGACGAACCCGGCACGACAAACCAGTTGGTGGTGCCGATGCCAACAGAATTAGACTGAAGCAACCAGCCAGTGTAGCTCAGAGGCCAACCGAGCGTGAGGGTGTTATTGCTCACACTGCAGGTCATGTTCGTGGGGGTTGAGGGTATGGACTGAACCACGAGCACCGAGCCGTCCAGCGACAGGCGGTTGGACAAAACCAACCCCGAAGCCAGCGCGGGAGTCGTTGTAAGGGTCATGGCATTACCATTGGCCAGCGGCTTGCTGAAGAGCGTGAAGCTGTTGCCTGCCGTCAGGGCCGGGCCAAGATTGCTCAAGGTCACGGTGCCGGTTCCGCTGTTGGTCAAGACGCCGGTCACGACGAGGTCATTGTAAGCTGACACAGAGGTGTTGACCTCGGCCAGAACATTGCCGCCCAATGTCAGGTTGTTGTTGATGGTAAGCGTGCCGCTGGATGCGCCGACGGCTATGGTGCCGCCGGACTGAACCGTGACCGCGCCGCCGATGGTGCCATTGCCGGCAAGCGTCGCGCCCGAGGCAACCGTGACGGTGCCCGGCACGAATGTCGTGGTGGGAAGCGTATTGGCGCTGTAAAGCGACTGGATTTCTGTCGCGCTGATGGCCCGGTCGAAGACATAGACTTCGTCCACCAAGCCGTTCAGGTTGGCCGTCCCGTCGCCGGTGTTGGCAGCGCCGCCAATCCAGAACTGGCCGCCGTTGCCGACGTTGCCCCATTGGTCGGTTGTCAAGGCATCCAGAACACCGTCCACATAAGCGGCCTTGGTCGTGTCGCTACAGGTCAGCACAACGTGGTGCCAGGTGCCGTCGTTGACGGTCGCCGTGCCGGTTTCCCAACCTTGTCCCCAGCGCACGCCGCCGGCTTGTGAACCGGGGCCGTCAGTCGGGCCGTTGTTGAAGTGGAACGTCGTGTTGCCCCAGCCCCAGCCGCCGTCGCCCTGATAGGCGTAACAACCGCCGGCAGTCGAGCTTTGAACCCACATGGACACGGTCCAACTGCTGCCGGCCCCGACGTTGAGCGGAACCACGGAGCTGGCGATGCGGCAGGAAGCGCTGCTGGCGTCTGCGCCGGAGATGCTCAAGCAGTTGCCGAACTTGCCGCCGGAAACAACCGTGGCGCCGCTTCCATACAGCGCGCCGTTCATCGCTGAACCGCCGGTCCCGTCGTTGATCACGTTCGTGCCGCTGACGTTGTCGAAGCTCAAGTGCAACACGGGCGGCCCGGAAACCTTGAGCGTGCCGTTGCCGACCACGGTGGTGCCGGCATAGGTATTCGGCCCCGCGAGTCTCAGCGTGCCCGCGCCTTTCTTGACCAGGCCGCCGCTGGTGTTGGCCGCGAGATTAACCGTTGCGGAGACGGGCGCCACCGCGCTGCTGCCGCCGTTTTCGAAATTCACCGACAGCGTGTCACCAGAGCTGTATCCCGATCCCGGCGAGGTGATGAGAATGTTGGTGATGGTGCCGGCGGCAATGTTGATTTGCGCGATGGCCGTGGCGTTGCTGCCCGTGCCGCCAGAAATCGTCACGATGGGCGGAGCGATGTAACCCGAGCCGCTGTCGGACGGGACGATGCTGGAAACACCATAACCGGCCGGGGCCAGCAACGGTTGGTTGAGTGTGACCGTATAGCCGCCGTCATCAATCGTTGCGCCTTTGCCGTAAACATTGGCATCGGTCAGGCGGAGCGGGCTGGCTGTATCCCCGATGGCCTGCAGCGTGCCGCCGTTGAAGTTGAGTTCACCATACGTCCCGCCCCAGTTGCCACCGATGCTGTTCACCGCAACGACACCACCGTTCAAGTTCAAGATGCCGGTGTTGCCGCCGCCGTTGCCCAAGCCAATCCCCTGGTTGGCGCTCGAAAGGGTGCCGCCGAGCACGTTGATGATGGCTGTCTGGCCTGAACCCCAGTTGCAGACGAGGCCGCCGCCGGCAAAGCTCAGTGAGCCGCCGAACAGGTTCAGGACGCCGTTTTCGGCTGACGCGCCGCGGGTCATGACCAACCAGCCGGTGTTCGTAACTACGCCAGCGTTGATCTCCATGATGCCATCGCCGCCGGTGCCAGTGGGGCCGGAACCGGTGTTATTTTCGCCGCCGACGGAAATGCCATTCGCCGTCAGAGTTCCACCAACGGCATTGTAATAACCGAAGCCGCCGGAAATATTGCCGACGTTCAGGCAATCGCCGCCGCCACCAGCGGCGGTGACGGTTCCGCCGGTCTGATAAACTGCGCCGACGGCGCCGCTGGCATTGCCGACAAAGAGATTGCTGGCGGTGAGGGTGCCGGAAATGCTCATGACGCTGTCGCCCGCCGCGCCGCCCACGGCCACAGATTTATTGATGCCAACGCCCGCGAGCGTCAACGTGCCAGGGCCGTTTGCGGTCAGGTTTGCGGCGCCGGAAACCGTTCCGGACAACTGGACGTTTGCGCCGGCAGCGAGAGTAATCGTCGAATTGGAGACTACAGTAATGCTGCGGCTGCTGGTGGTGGTGGTGCTGAATTGCAAAGTGCCGCCGCTCAACGTGACCGCGCTGCCGCTGGCGCCAAGGGCTTTGTCATTCGCCACTGACAAGGTGCCGGAGTTGATGACGGTGCCGCCAGTATAACTATTGGTCGTGCCGAGGAAGACCAAGCCGCTGCCGTCTTTCTCCACGGATGTGGCGCCGCTGATGCCGCCTGAACCGTTGATGCTGTAACTGTAGGAGTTGTTGTTGAAGTCCACGCTCACCGGAACAACCGTGGTGTTCAAGGTGATGCTCGTGTCGGATGAACTATACGCATTGTCGTCGAACGTCACGTTGTCGCCGTAGGAGTTGCCGGAATATTGCAGATATTTGGCATTGCCGGAATTCCAGTTGCTGCTGGCGTTGATGTTCCAAGTGGTCAACGGATTGCCCGAGTTGTCCGCGCCATACCAGTTCAGGGTCTGGCCCGACGCGGTAATCAGCAGATCGAGCGAAACCCCAGAGTTGGTCAGCACAGCGACCACGCCGGTCGGCAGCGTGCCGAGCTTGAAGTTGTTGGTCGGCACCGGGGCGCCGGTGTAAATCAACTGATATTCGCCGGTCGTGAGATACTGGCCCGTGATGTTGATGGTGTTCGTGCCCGTGTTGCTCACCGTGTAGCCAGCGGCATTGATGGCGGCGGCGGCAGGTGACGTGGCCGTGCCGAAATTTAAGTTCAATACGTTGGTGCCGGCCAGGGTGATATTGCCGGCGCTCATGGATGAACTGCCGTTGTTGAGCGACAGGCTCAAGGTCGCATTGCTCACCGTCAAGGCACTGGCGGAAGTCGTCTGGGAAGCATCCACGGCCAGAGTGCCCGCCTTGACAATCGTCGGTCCCGTGTAGCCGTAACCGCCCGTCAGCGTCAGCGTGCCATTGCCAACCTTCGTCAGACCGCCACCGCCACCGCCGTCAGCCAGCGCCTGACCAATGGTGATGTTATAGCCGGCCGTATCAATGATGGCCCCGCCGGCCATGACGTTGGCGGCGCTGGCCACGCCGGAGTCAAAGAATGACGCGGTGGCCACCGTCGGCTTCAGCGTGCCGCCGTTGAAATTGAATACTCGCGTCCCGCCGGAACCGCCCGTGATAATCTGACCAATCGTCAGCGTGCCGCCGTTCAAGTTGAACGTGTTGTTGACAGAGCCACTATTGCCTTGGTTAAAGGCGATCACGCTGCCCGAACCGCCCGTGATTGCGCCGCTGTTCAAGTTGACAACCCCCACGCCCGTGTTGCCGCCCACACTAAAGCGCAGATCCGTGTTAGCATTCAAGTTCAACGAGCCACCATTGACAGTCAGGGTGGCGTTTATGGCGTCGTATTGGCCAACATACAGCCACCGCTTGGTCGTCGAAGCGACATTGACGACGCCGCCAGCGTCAATAGTCACCGCCGCCGTGCTGGACGAGTTGCCACCCGGCCCAATAATCAGGTCACCTTCGCAATTTGCCACGCCGGTGCCGCTCACATTCAGTTGGCCGTCCATGACATCCCCTCCACCTCCCGATGCGCCGAGGTTAATCGAGCCGGCATTCAGCCTGCCGCCAGAGATATTGTAAGTGCCCTTGGACACGCCGCTGGAGCCGTTCCAATATCTGCCTAATGCGAGGTTCCCCCCGACATTGTTCGTGCCACCGTATTGGTTAAACGTGCCAGTGCCGCTAAAGGCACCAAGCCACATATTGCCATAGGAGTGAACGGTGCCGTTTGTGAGATTGATGATGCCGACGTCACCGTTGTCAACACCGACATGCCACGAATTGTTTTGCCACCAGTCACCCACATCGCCATAGGCGTCCACGGTTCCGGTGGTGTTGATGTTGATCGTGCCCACACTGGTGCCGTTCCAGTCGCCAAGATTAATCCGGCTGGCGCTGAAGCTGGCGGAACCGGTGATATTATAGGTGCCCGTAGCGCCAGAAACACCGATGAACGCCCAATTACCCGAACCTGTGGTCAGCGTCCCCGCAGTCTGATCCAACCGGCCATTGGCGGCACCGCCATCGCCGATGTGAATGTCCCAGCCAGCCGAGGCACTATTGGCCAAAATCGGATAGTTGCCCGTGGCAATCGGGATGAAGATCGCGCCGTTGCCAGAACTAGGCAGGCCATTGTTCCAGTTGCCGGCATTGTTCCAGTCTTGGCTGGTGGCACCGGTCCAAGTGGTGTCGGCTTGGCTGATAACCGGCAAGGCGGCCAGCATTACAACAAGGGCGGGAATCTTAAACCGCATTAGGGCTGCAAAATGTCCAATGGGACAGCTACCGGAGGTTTTTACTTGGGTTTTCATAGGCGATGTTTGTGGGGTTTGGGTGCTTATTGGTTGATGGATGCCATGGCTCCTTGGCCGGGTGACATCAGGGGTTGCGAACACGACAGTTGGGATTTCATGTCTGGTTGACTTGGGTTTTGGGGTTGATTCAGGCGGACTGTTGGCAGGAAAATAAAAAATGCCTTGAGGTTACGGGAAATGGCAAAAGCTTGGACGCAATAACACCTACTATTGATGACAGTTCGGCTTTCAATGGGTTGTTCAATGGAATTACTGAAGAACCTAAATTAATCCCGAACATTCGCCTACCCCTCAATTGAGGGGGTGGATCAGGCTTGGGCCCCGGCCTTGGTTTCGCCTCCGACCGATGGATCAGACGATGCTTTTTATCATTCCTGGCGGTTTTTGGGGTGCAAAAGGACTTGGTTTTGTCTCAAAAGGAAAATCTTTTGTGACAAAAGTAATTGATTGTATCACAAAAGGCACGACGGCGTGACGACGGCAATTCCTTTTGCCACCAAATCAACCCAGATTGTCCTGAAAAAGACGCGACTATCCTGTTTTTGACTCTGGGCTGTAAAAACCGGTGGCACAACCCGTCCGACCGCCAACCTCAATCTGGCACCCGCGTCTCCCCGGCCCCGGAGGCTTCGGGCTGAAGCTGCAACAGCGGCGGCCGGAAATCATTCCTCGCCGGCTTCCTGCGTTTCCTTGAACCGCGCCACCGCCTCGCCGCGCGAGTGGACGTGCAGCTTTTCGTAGATGTGTTTCAGGTGGTCGCGCACGGTCTCGTAGCTGACGCCGAGCTGGCCGGCGATTTCCTTGCTGACAAAACCCTTGGCCAGCAGCGTCAAAATCTCCTCCTCGCGCGGCGTCAGCCGGGTGGCGGCATCGCTTTTCGCGGGCTGCCGGCGGAAGGACGCAATCACGCGCCGGGCGATCTCGCTGGTCATCGGCACGCCGCCCTTCAGCACATCCAGCACCGCCGCCTGCAATTCCTCCGGGCTGGAACGTTTCAGCAGATAACCGTCCGCGCCGGCCTCCAGCGCGCGGAAGACCGTGTCGCTGTCCGCCGACACGGTGAGGATCAAGATCTGCGTGTGCGGGATCAGCGGCTTCAGCCGCGCGGTGCAGGCGATGCCGCTCATGCGCGGCAGCCGGATGTCCATCAGCACGACATTCACGGTTTCCTCCGGCAGCCGGCGCAGCGCCTCCTCGCCGGAGGCGCAGGTGCAGACGCATTTGAAATTCGGGATGCCGTCAATCAGCCGCGTCCAGCTGTCGCGGACGTCGGGCAGGTCTTCCACGAGCGCGATGCGGACGACTTTGCCGGCGGCGGGCGCGGGTTCGGGTTTCTTGTTCATGATTTGGCCGGGGCGATTTTTTCACGCGCGGGCAACGGCAGCAGAAAAGTGAGGCAGCAGCCTTTGCCGGGCGCGGTTTTCAGGGTAAAACTTCCGCCGATGTCCGCAAGCCGTTGTTTCATGTTGACCATGCCGTTGCCGCCGACCCGCGTGTCGGTGGGCGCAAAGCCCCGGCCGTTGTCCTCGACCACGACCTGAAGAACATTTTCCTCGACCCGCACCTTCAGGTTGATCTCGTTCGCGCCGGAATGGCGGGCGGCGTTGCGAATGGCCTCCTTCACGGCCAGCATGAGGTTGCGGCGCTGCGGCAGGTCCAGCGGCAGGGCGGGCAGTTCGGCCGCCACCTCCTGCCGGCAGCGGATGGCGGTGGAGTTGAGAAATTCCTGGGCGTGCTCCGAAATGAAGGCGGCGAAATCCTTCACCGTGTCGCGGCGCGGGTTCACCGCCCAGACGATCTCATCCATGGAACGCAGCAGCTGCCGCGCCTTGGCGCACAGCTCGTTGAGCCGCGTGCGCGTCTCACCTTCATGCGGCGTCGCGCGCAAAACCAGTTCGCCGAGCAGGGTCAGTTGCGTCAGGCCCGAACCGAGGTCGTCGTGAATGTCGCTGGCGATGCGCGCGCGCTCGCGTTCGAGCAGGCGGTGGGCGCGCGCCTGCAAGGCCAGCCGCACGCCCTGCCGCACCCACAGCACTGCAACCGTGAGGCACGCGAGCAGCAAGACGGCCAGCACCCAGCCTTCCTGCCAGAAATGGATGTCGAACGGCTGCAACGGCGGCACCTGGATGATTTTGTTGGGATGCGACCACCACATCTTGCCGGCATAACCAACCACCTGCGCGGCCGGCCAGGAATCATCCGCCTGTTTTCGGGTCCGCCAGTTGCGGTCGTGGCCGGTCACGACGCGCCAGGAAGGATCGGAAAACACCTCAATTTGTCTCCCGCTGGCCAGCTTGATGCGCAGGCCGAGAATCACGCCGGCGTCCAGCGAGTCGTTGAAGGCTTCCACCGCCAGCACGTGATGGCCGGGCGACAGCAGCCAGGTGAGGTCGTATTCCGCGAGGCTGTTCGCGTCGGCACCGCGCCCGATTTCCCGGCCGTCGAGGTAAACCGTGTAGCTGTTGTCGGCGGTCATCCGCAGTTCGGCGTGGACGACCGGCGCGTTTGGCGGAATGTCAAATGCGCGCCACAGGTGGCACGACTGCCGGTCGGTCACATTGGTCGTCCAGATCCAGTCGCCAACGCCGAGTTCGGAGGCCGTCGGCGTGGTGCCCATTTCCAAGAGGCCGGCCCGCTGCAACGGCTTCAATGTTTTGCCCGGCACTTCCAGCACCGTGCCTTGGCCGCCATTAGGCGGCAGGAACATCCCCGCCGAAATGTCCTCCCAGTGTTTCAGGTCGGAGGTTTTCACCGCGCCCCAACGATTCTCGGACATGACGTGGTAGCCCACGACCACCTGGCCGCCAATCCGGAACGCCATCGGCCCTTCCGCAGAATCGGTTTGCAAGGCGGGACCGGGCTGGCCGAACGGCCCTTCGGGATTGTCCGCCACGGCCAGCCGCAGATGGCTCATGGTGTCGTCCTTGAAGATGAGGTAAAACCGGTTGGCGCCCGAAAACAGGGTCGCGTCCAGCACGCCGAAGCCGGGATCAAAAAACAGTTTCGTTTCCGAAAAGGTCTGGAAGTCCTTCGTCGTCGTGCCGTAAATCCGGTTGTAATTGGTTTGATCGGCGGGGCCAAATTGGTTGGTGACTGTGCTGGCCCAGAAGATCAAAAACTGCGCCCGGCGCGCGTCCCAGAAAATTTCCGGGGCCCAGCAGTTCGCCGCCGCCGGCTCGTTCGCCATCACGGGAAGGGCCTTCTGCTCCGACCAGTGGATCAGGTCCTTCGACGAGGCGTGGCCGATGTAATTGCCGGTCCAGGCCGCCGTCCAGACGAGGTGAAACGTGCCGTCCGGTGCCAGCAGCAGGCACGGATCGCGCATCAGCCGGTCGCCCACTTCCGGTTTCACGAGACCGCGCCCGCGGTTCATCACGTCCCAGCGGTAACCGTTCAGGCTGTAGGCGAGATGCAAACCGTCCGCGCCGCCGCTGGCCGAGTTGAAATAACTGAACAAATAACTTTTCGCCGGCAACGCCTTGTCCGGCGCATTCACCTCCAGCAAATTGTCGCCCACATAAACCCGGTAGTCCTTGATGCGCCCGCCCGCATCGCTGCTGCCCGGCCGCGGCAGATAGCGGAAGCCCGCGATGGTGCAGGTTTTGCCCAGGTCCAAAACCAGATGGTGCGGATGGTTGGGCACGCCCGTGCTCCACTGCGTATGCCAGAAGGTGGCCGGGTTGCCGTCAATCGCGTTCTCCGCCGAGCCGTCCTCCCGGTCCAGTTCCTCGCTGTCGGCGTAGGCGATTTTCCAGCCGTCGCTGTTCACCACTTCATTGGACGCATCCAGCAAATCCAGCTCGGCCACCGCCGCATAAGCCCGGCCGTCGTGCGCCGAAAGCGTTTCCAGGCAAAAATACCGGCCCGTGGCCGGCTGGTCGAAGCGCACCTCCTGCGTTTCCGTGCCGGGCAGAAACTGGCCGGTCAGCACCGCGTTCGCCGGATCCAGTTCCAGCCGCACGGATGGGCGGCCGGGGTTGGACACATTCAATGCCGGCGACGGCGGTGCGGCCACCGCCTGCGGTTGCTGGCTCCAAGCCAGAAAGTGAAAACCGGCAACCCAAACCGCCGCCAGCAAGATTTTTGCAAGGGCGGCGCGGCCGGATGCCAGCAGGAACCGGTTTGGGCGCCAGACGGGTTTCACGCCCGACAATTAAATGACCCGGCGCGGTTTGGCAAACAAGTTCGCCGCAGAAATAGATTTCCGGCAGAAAATGCGGTGGACAGGATTTCCCGGCCCGCCTACCGTTGCCGCCATGAACCCGGCCGGCCGCCAGACCAATTTGGCTGAACCAGCAGTCGGACGCGCTCTACACGACAGCCAGACGAATTCATCCATTTAGAAACCAATCCCATGAAGAAGTCCTACGAAGCCCATGAAAACGAATATGGCCGGATGGAATCCGCCGGCATCAAATCGTGGTTCAGCCGAAACCGGCCATGGGCGATTGACCCGTATGATGAGCATTTTTTGGAAGATGTTTTTGCCCAGCCATGGGCGCCGCAAAATGGCCGCGTGATCGAACTCGGCTGCGGCACCGGCCCGCTCACCCGCTGGCTGGCGAAAAGAGGCTTCTAGGCGACCGGCGTGGACATCAGCCAAACGGCCATCCGCATGGCCGTGGCGCAGTCAAAAAAATTCAATATCGAATATCAGGTGGCGGACATCTGCACGCAAACCATCGGCCAGCCGGAGAAATTCGACCTGTGTTTGGATGGAAGATGCTTGCACGGCATAACCCGCCGGAACGACCGCCGCGCCGTCCTGGCCAATGTCCATCGGCTGTTGAAGCCGAAAGGCGTTTTCGTCTTGATGAGCATGTGTGCGCCGATGGAACGGGCCGCGCTGGCCCGGCAATATCCCGCCCAGAAAATTTTGAAAAATGTGATCTATTATCCGCGCCCGCAAACCGAAACTTATTCGGACACCAAAACCATCAACGGCAAGGAATATTTCCCCGCGCGATTCCTGGGCCATTGGGAATCGCTTTTGTCGGAGCTGAAACGCGCCGGTTTGCAACCTTCGCTCATTCGTTTCAGCCGCTGCCTCCCGGAAGAACCGGTCAGCTCGCTCAATGTGGCGGCGATCAAATTGTGAAACGCCATCTTAGTTGCATCGTGGCACCTGATCCGAAGACAGGTTTAAAACAAGCCGTTTTTCATTCTGCTTTGTGTCTTCGTTGCTTCGTTGTTAATTTATCCGCATGAATCGCGTCAAATCTGACCAGCTTTTTGCCGAGGCGTTGA
>PLYV01000101.1 GCA_003151855.1 Limisphaerales bacterium
GAGCAGATTTTCTACGGCGAATTCGACGGCAACCGCCGCAAGCGCGTGCTCGTGAAAATCATCGGCGAGTGACTCCGGCCGAAACATTTTCCCAATTGCTGCGCGGCACCGCGCCGCTCACGGCGCTCGCGCCGATGCAGGACGTGACGACGCTGCAATTCATGCGCGTCATTGACCGCTACGGCGGGCCGGAGGTTTACTGGACGGAATATTTCCGCGTCCANNCACGGCGATTCGCGGCCGGAAAAGTGGATTCTCGATTCCATCACGAAAAATCCCACCGGCAAGCCGGTCGTCGCGCAGCTCATCGGCAACGACATTCCCGCGCTCGTCCGCAATGCGAAACGGCTTCAGAAATTTCCCGTCGCGGCGATTGACCTGAACCTCGGCTGTCCCGCGCCGGTGGTTTATCGCAAATGCGCCGGCGGCGGGCTGCTGCGCGATCCGCAAAAAATTGACGCCATCCTCGGCGCGCTGCGCGACGCGGTGACGATTCCGTTCACGGTGAAAACGCGCGTCGGCTTTGAATCTGCCGCCGAGTTCGACGCGCTGCTGCCGTTGTTCGCGAAGCATCCGATTGATCTGCTCACCGTCCACGCCCGCACCGTCACGCAGATGTATCGGCCTGGCGTGCGCTACGATTTGATCGCGCACGCGGCGAAGGAAATGAAATGCCCGGTGTTGCTGAACGGAAATGTTTTCAGCGCGGCGCAGGCGAAACAACTGCTCGCGGAAGCGAAAGTGCGCGGCCTGATGATCGGGCGCGGCGCGATCCGCAACCCGTGGCTGTTCGACCAGATCCGCGCGGAACTGCGCGGTGAAAAAGTGAAATTGCCGGCGGGCCGCGACGTGCTGGCCTACGTCCACGAACTGTGGGACAACGAGATTACTCCGGGCATCAAAGAATCGGCACAGGTGATGCGGATGAAGAAATTCACGAACTTCATCGGCGAAGGCATCGAGGGGAAATTCCTGCACGACATCCGGCGGGTGGCGACGACGGCGGATTTCTGGCGCGTGTGCGAAGAGTTTTTGAATCACGACCAGCCGATGACGCTGGAGCCGATGCCGTGATCGCCCCTGCCGGCTCCCACACCGGCAACGGCGGCAAAACCGGGCCTCGGTTCACGAGCCGCATTCGTTTGAACTCGGCGTTTTTATTTTACCGGCATGGACATTAGACTTTTGCTCGCACAAAAGTTTGCTACACTGAATTTCATGTATCGCACGCAGGATCTGCATGTAAAAGAAATTGTGCCGCTGCTTTCGCCGCGCGCATTGAGGGCGCTGTCGCCCGCGCCCGAGGCGTTGAACGACTTCGTGGCGCAGTCGCGCGAGCGCGTCGTCCGCATCCTCAACCGCGAGGACGAGCGCCTGCTCGTGGTCATAGGGCCGTGCTCCATCCACGACGAAAAATCGGCGCTGGAATACGCGACGCGCCTGGCGAGATTGCAAAAGGAATTCGCGGACAAGATGGAAATCGTGATGCGCGTTTATTTTGAGAAGCCGCGCACGACCATCGGCTGGAAAGGGCTGATCAACGACCCGCATCTCGACGGTTCGCAGGACATCGAAACCGGCCTGAAAATCGCGCGAAAACTGCTGCTGGAAATCGTCGGCATGGGTTTGCCGGCGGCGACGGAATTTCTCGACCCGATTGTGCCGCAATACATCGCCGACCTCATCACCTGGGCGGCCATCGGCGCGCGCACCACGGAATCGCAGACGCACCGCGAGATGGCGAGCGGCCTGTCCATGCCGGTCGGCCTGAAGAACGCGACGGACGGCAGCCTGCAGGTGGCGATTGACGCGATGGGCGCGACGCGGCATCCGCACAGTTTTCTGGGCATGAACGAGGACGGCATGACGGCCATCGTCCGCACCAACGGCAACCCGCACGCGCACGTCGTGCTGCGCGGCGGCCGGGCGATGACCAACTACGACGCGGCCAGCATCGCGGCGGCGGAGGCAAAACTGGTTTCCGAGAAACTGCCGCCGGTGCTGATGGTGGACTGCAGCCACGCCAATTCGGAAAAGAAATTCGCCAAGCAGGAGGATGTCTGGCGCAGCGTNNCATTTGAGCGAAGGCAATCAGCCGATTCCAAAAAACACGGCGGACTTGCGCTACGGCGTGAGCATCACCGACTCGTGCATCGGCTGGGAAGCCACCGAGCGGATGCTGCGCTGGGGTTATCAAAAGCTGGCGTAAGCGCTGGCCGCAGCCGATTCAGCCACATTCTTCCATTTCACCAAATCACGGCCAGTTCCAAGCTTAGGGGAAGCGCAGGCGGTAGAATTGCGCCGCTGAATTCACATAGGATGCCATCATGGTGACGGTCGGCCTGCGTTTTTGAGCGCAACAATCGCGTTGTTTTGGCGGGCCGGATATTCCATTCTCACCGCGAGATGACTCCGGTTGTCAAAACCAACGGCCACGGCAATGGCAACGGCGCGCAGGGAATTTCCAGTCTGCCGGCCAAGAAACGTCCGCTGCCGCCAACGCCCGCCACGGCAGATGGCCGGGTGATTTTTCAAACGGTGGAAGGCATGACCGTGGCGGGAACGCCGGTGCAGTTCAACCGGCACAACGTCGTCTGGGAACTCTACAATCCCAGCCTCGCGCCGCGGCTTTCCTAGACGCTCGACCAGTTCAAAATCATTTTTCAGGGGCGCACCATTTATGCCGGCCGCGCCGTCGTCAACAACCTCGTGGACGCCGGCGCCAAAACCGTGTGCGACGCCACGCTGGACGAGGCGAACTGGGCGGGCTTGGATTTGCGCCTTTGCGTTGAATTCCGTCTCCCGCCCAAAGCGCCAGAGGGCTGGCGCATTCCATGACGCTTCGCGCATTCGGTGGTCATCGGTCAACGCGCCAGCGTCTTGGACTGCGGTGGCCCTCCACCGCTTTTTCATCGCGCACGAAACACGCCCGCAATTTCAATCGGCCTTTGCCCCGTTCGCTCAACCCAAACTGATTTTGGTGGCAACGACTGGCTGCGCCCGGTTGCGCTGGCGTCCTCAAAACAAAAAACCCGCTGGAAAATTCCAGCGGGTTTTTGCTTTGAGAGTTGCGGGCAGACTAGGCGCCGTTGTCGCCGATGGCTTCCACGGGGCAGCCTTCCTTGGCTTCGTTGCAGCGCTTTTCCTCGTCGGGCGTGGCCGGTTGCTTGTAAACGAAGGTGTAACCGCCGTCTTCGTTGCGCTTGAAATTGTCCGGGGCCGTCTCGCGGCACAGGTCACAGTCAATGCATTGGTTGTCCACGTAGAATTTGCCGGGGACGTTTTCGGAGTATTTGTTAGCAGCGTCAGCCATAATTTTGTTAAAAAGTTAGGGTGAAAGCATGGCGGCGGCGCGGCGGGTTGGCAAGCAAGATTTTCGCTGGCGGCAATAAAAACTTTCCTTGAAGTTCAGAATAAGTATTCTGCGCCGATGCAAAGAGGACTGCTGCGGCATACTAAAATCGTTTCCACCCTCGGCCCGGCCACGGACTCCGCCGACATGATCGGCAAGCTCATGGACGCGGGCGTGAATGTCTTCCGCCTGAACATGTCCCACGCGCCGCACGACTGGGTGCGCCGCGTGTTCGCGGACATCCGCACGGAATCCCAAAAGCGCAGCCGCCACACGGGCATCCTGATGGACACCCAGGGGCCGGCCATCCGCACCGGCGACTTGAGCGTGCCGCTGGACCTGCACCCCGGCCAGAAATTCACGCTCACCG
>PLYV01000026.1 GCA_003151855.1 Limisphaerales bacterium
TCGGCGTCAGGCAGACGTCGAGGCTATTCACCCAAATCAGATCCGGTTTCCACTGCCACGCTTCGGTGTTGGCGAACAGCGGCGCGTAGCTGGCCATCTGCACCACGTCGCCGTTGCGTTCCAGACCGGTCATGTAGGCGGCCTCCGACAGCGCGCATTCCAGATTATTCTTGTTAATCACGCTGACAATCTTGTCGCTCTGCGCGGCGTATTCGCCGAAGAAAACCTTCGGTCCGTTGCGGTCGTAGTTGTCGTAGCGATGCGTGTTGTCGAAGAACCAGCTCGGATTCGCGTAGCAATGCTCGTCAATGATGTCCGCCGGAGCCGGGCGCAGATTCTCCCAGGCGGACTTGAAGCGCTCGTCCGCCGGATCGGGACCGGCGCTGGAGACCAGCTTGATTTCGGGATATTTTTCCTTCAACGCCTTGTGGAACTGTGCATAGCGTTCGTAATACGGCTGGAGCCAGTTTTCATTGCCGATGCCCATCATTTTCAGATGAAACGGTTCGGGATGGCCCAGCGCCGCGCGTTTGGCACCCCAGGCGGAATTTGTCGGGCCGTTGGCAAATTCAACGAGATCGAGCGCGTCCTGGATATACGGCTGAAGCTGGTCCAGCGGACACAGTTCGCCGGAGTTGAACTGGCACGCCATGCCGCAATTCAAAATCGGCAGCGGCTCCGCGCCGATGTCTTCGCACAACTGGAAATATTCAAAGAAGCCGAGGCCGAACGACTGAAAATAATCCGGCGTCGGGCGATGGAGAAATTCGTAGTTCCAACGGTCAATCAGCAACTGCCGATCCTCCACCAGACCGATGGTTTTCTTCCACTGATAACGCTTGTCCAGTTCGCTGCCCTCGACAATGCATCCGCCGGGAAAACGCATGAAGCCGGGATGCATGTCCGCCAGTGCCTGCACCATGTCCGCACGCAAACCGTCGGGCCGATGCTGCCAGGTGTTTTCCGGAAACAGCGAGACAAAATCCACGTCCACCGCGCCCTTGCCGTCCACGAGCAGATACAGTTTGGCCTTGGCGTCCGTGACATTCGGATGCAGCACGGCGGTGCGCTTTTCCCAGTCGGCGGAGAATTTTTCAATCTTCACCGTGTCCAACAGTGCGCCGTCGCCGGAATAAAGCTCGATGCGCAGCGCCGGCGTGCCGGAGACGTTGCGGATCTGCGCTAAGAAATTGTAAGCCTCACCCTGTTTCACGCCGATGCCGCGAAAACCTTCGTTCGCCACGCCGAACAAATCCTTGCCCTCGGATTCCATCCGCAGGTAATGCGGATTCTTGGGGTTGAACGGATTTTCGTCGTGGATGGAAATCTGGCCGCGCGCCTTGCTCGGCGACAACTTGCTCCAGCCCATCAGCGGGTCGGGAAATTCAAAGCCCCGGTTCTTCACCAGCTCGGCGTATAGGCCGCCGTCGCCGCCAAAATTGATGTCCTCGAAGAAAATCCCCCACATGGCGCGGTTGATCTTTGCGCCGGGCTGATCGGTTTGGACGGTCAATGTTGCTTCCGCCGCATTCAGACAAACCGCCGAAGCCGCCAGCAATGCGCCGGCAGCGACAAAAAGTTTTCCAGAGATTTTCTTCATTGGTTTATTCCTTCAACCAGACCGCTGATTTGCCACCACGATTCTGGCGGGCGAAATTCGGAATGGCAAGCAGCGGACTGCCGTCGCTCCATTTGCCTTTGATGACCATCACGCCGCCGAGCAAATCACCGCGCCATTCGGTCGTGAGCGATTTCAAGTCGGGCGACAAATCCAGCCTCGGCTGGTCGGCGGTTTCAATCGTGTAAATCAGCGGGCCGTAGCGCAGCGCGACCAAACCACGGTCGGCCTTGATGTGTTCGTCGGCCTTGACGACTTGGATTTCCATCGGTAATTCCAGTTCAATCTTGTCGCCGACCAGCCATTCGCGCGTGATGGCGGCGTAACCGTTTTCCATTTGTTCAGGAACAACTTCGCCGTTTACCTTGAGAAGTTTCAAGCCATTGACCGCCGGCATTGGCGTGTAAAGCTCGCTCGTAGTGCGGTTCGGCACACGGACGAACACGGTGAATTTCTTCGCCTGCTTGGGATTCACGGTGATGGCGATCTTGCCGCTCCACGGATAATCCGTTTGCTGCACCATTTCCACATCCGTGCCGGCGACGCGCTCGATATTCACGCTGCCGCCGATGAAAAGGTTCACATAAACGCCATCGTCGCTCTTCGTGTAAGTCCACGTCGGCACCATCAACAGCGTGCGCGGAATGTTGCCGACGCAACAAGGGCAGACGTGCCAGAGATAGCGAGGCTTGCCCTCGACGAGCGGGTTGTCGTAATAAAAATGCTGGCCGGCCAGATCCGTCGAGCCGAGCAGCGCGTTATACATCGTCTCCTCGTAAAGGTCGGCGTATTTCGCGTCGTGATAGGCGAGGTTCATTTTCCACTGGAAGAAAATTTCGCCACAGCTCGAACACGATTCGCAGTAAGCCTCGTTCGGCAGCGAATAATTTCCGCCAAAGCCCTCGGACGTCTCGCCGCTGCCGATACCGCCGGTGATGTAATATTTTTTGTTGATGAGATTGTCCCAGAGCGACATCACCGCGCTTTGATAATCGGTGTCGTGCGTCTCCGCCGCGACATCCGACATCGCGGAAAAAAGATACGACGCGCGGACAGCGTGGCCGACGGCTTCGTATTGCTGCTGCACCGGCGACTGCGTCTGGTCATAATCCGAACCGCCGTGGCGGCCCCGGCAGTCGAGGAGAAATTTCGCCAGCGCGATGTAGCTGTCGCCGCGCCCG
>PLYV01000005.1 GCA_003151855.1 Limisphaerales bacterium
AGGATTATTGGTAAATCCGGTATCCTTAAGCAAATTGACCCCGCTGATAATGGTTCCTTGATAAACTGTCATGCGATCCGGCACCGTGTAGAAGTTATAGGTGATCGGCACCGTCCCGCCGAGGGGCGAGACTGTCAGGTAATTGGTATTGGCCGCCGCCCCGCCGGTGGCCGTGGAGTTCAAGATATTGGTATAAACAAATTCAGCGCCCGCACCATTGGTGTCCCAGCCGCCGCGATTTTCCATCAGCAACACGCGCTGGCCGGTCGGGCTGACCAGCGTGAACGCATAATCCGAGATGCGCGGCGAGTTGACGACCAGTCCGACATTCACCGACGCAACCAGTTGCGTGACCGTAAGCGGAACGGCGATGGTGGAAGCGCTGATGGCGTCATCAAAGAGCGTCTGCCCCGAGCTTGCGGTGTAGTTGTAAATGTCACTCGCGGACGAGTTAATGCCCAGCGTGGCGGACAGAAACACGTTCGTCGCAGCGATCAAACCCGGATTGTAGAGGCCTACAAAATAACGCCCCATGTCCAGCGGCGGCCCGACGGAAATGGAATTGCCCGGATCAGTCCCGGACGGGTAGGAGCCGATGATGCAGTTGGTCAGGTCCGCCCGCTGGTCGTAATCAGTCAACGTCGGTTCGTTGCCCAGTTTTTCATACATCTGGAGGGGCGGCACGGCCGTGGGCGGCAGGTTCGTCGCGAAAAAAGTCAGGTTCGTGTAGCCCGGCGGCACGTCCACGTAATCTATGAACCAGCCGCCGGCGGGAACGGTGATGATGATGCCCGGCCCGGTGAGGTCGCGGTGCGGCTGGATGAGCAGGCTGAACTGGCTCACGCGGCCGGTCAGCGTCAGCGAGTTGTCCATCACGCTCAAAATCCACGGGCCGAGCGCGGACATGCCTTGGAAATTCATCAGGTTGCCCGGACCGTCGGAAGGTTGCGTGCCGGCGACGGGATTGCGGCTGTCGTCATAAATCAGCGGGACGGTGCCAAACGTGTTGCCCAGTCCGTCGTGGTTGTTCAGCACGACAGATTGTCCGCCGAACGTCAGCGCGCCGAACAGGTCGCCGAAGTTCTGGTGTTCGTCCAGGTTGATCACCGTCACCTTCTCCACATCCATCGGCAGCACCGCCAGCGCGAAAACATCCACCACGCCGGGATGCGCGTTGTTGCCGTCGGGAATGTTGACCGGCAGCACCAGGCCGTTGACGATCTGGTTGCCGTTCTGGTCGAGCTGGCTGAACGGTATCGAGGTGAACACCGGCAGGAACGCATATTCCGACGCCATCTGATCCTCGGACTTCACGCCGATGTAATACACCTGCCCCTGCGTGGAGTTGGTGTAGAAGACAAATTCCGTCCCGCCCTGGCCGAGCGACGCGCGGCTGTTGACCGCGCCGGCCAGACAGTTGGAAATCGCCACCGGATTCAGGTTCGTCAGCCCGGAGTCCGTGGTCGCATAAAGATCAATGTCCGCCTCCGGCCGCGTGGCGTTGGCCACGGAGCTTTCATAGACGCCCATGCGCGGAATCGAAAGCGTGTCGGGATTGAACGTGATGAACGCGGCGTTCGTGACATCCGCCGTCAGCCCGGTGTTCGTCACCACATAGAAATGCCACTGGTTCGTCATGCCGATCCTGACCACGCCGTTGGGCCCCCAGACCGTGTTCGTGCCGAGCGGCAGATTGTTCGTGCCGAGCAATGGCGTGTTCGCGCCGACGAACTGGTTGAACAGCGGCGAATTCGTGCTGGTCACAAACGTGATCAACTGGTCAGTCGTGGGATTGCTGACTAAACCCAAACCGGGACCGATGTCCGTCACCGTGAGCGCGTCGGGCACCTCGCCCTCGCCGCACGAAATCACCAGCGCGTAATCCTGCACCACGTTGTTCGTGTGCGCGGTCACGGCGTTCACGTTCACCGCCCGGCCCACAACGGTCACGGAGTAGCTGCCCGCCAGCAGCGGCGGCAGGAGGATGTTCTCAACGTTGTTGATCGTGTCCAGGTTCGGCGGCGCATTGGTGTTCCACCGCCGGTTGTAGCCGACGTCCGGCGAAATATCATTGCCGAAATAAACTTCGAGGGTGTCCAGGTTGGTGATGACGAGGTCGAGATTGTTGACGAGCTTGATGGCGGCGGCGGGGTCGCCCGGCGGATCCGTCCACACCAGCGTCGCCTGCAACTGCAAAAACTGCGCGTCCGAATTCGTGTTGAGCGTGACGAGATAGGTATGGGCGTCGCCGGTCGCCAGCGCGTTGGTCGGACTTTGATCCACGAAAAACAGCGGCATGGGATTCACGCCGTTGGGAATGACGGTGAGGTTGCTCGACGTCAACGGCAGCGAGTTGGGCAGGCTGGGCAGACCCCAGCCCTGGAAGTTGTTGCCGTTGGTGATGCCGTAAGTGTAGCTGCCAACTGACCGCGAACCGTTGATGAGCATCGCCTTGAGCAGCGCCGGACTGGGTGTGAGGCTCAATTTGTTCGTGAAGAAATCCTGCATCAGCGCCAGCACGCCGGACACCGCCGCCGCCGCCATGCTCGTGCCGGACTCATAGCGGTAAGACCCGCCGAGACGGTCGTTCATGCCTTCCAGCACCTGATAGCGGTCGCCCACATTGTTGGTTGCGCGGATCTCCACGAATAAGTCGTAGTTGACCGATATGTTGTTGCTGTTGCCCACGGCGAAGGAAAATCCGTTGTTCTGGATGGCTTGAATTCCCGTGATGGCACCGCCGCTGTCCGACGGAATGGAAATGCCGTCTTTGGTCGTGGTGATGTCAATGCTGCCCGGCGCGTTGACCGGGTCGGGAAAACCCGACTGCTGGACATAAATCGGCAGGTTCGCCGGAAACGGACTGGGGGAATGCTTGTTCGCCGTGATGCCGATCACCACGCTGATCGCGTTCGGCGGCACCGACACGCTGTAATACACCAGCGAATTCGTCGCCACGATCTGAAACGTGTAGTCCGTCCGCTGCCCGTTCGTCGGGTTGTAATACGCATTCGTGTCCCACTGCGCCGAGCGCGTCGAGACCACAAAGTTGCCCGGTGCCACCACGTCCGGCTTGAACCGCCCGAACGAACCTTCCGTCCCCACGCCCACGTTGCCGCGCGAGGAATAGAATGCCACCTGCGAGCCGGAATCCGTCTGCGGCTGCCAGTAGGGACCTTTGTTGGTAACTCCGCCAGTTACCATCGTCACGATGTTCGTGATGTTGCGCAACTGCTCCAGCGCGCCCACCGTGATGACGTTCTTGGCCGTGCCTGGCGACATGATGGTGTCCGCGCTGCCACCCGCGCCGTCGCTGTTGCCGCCGCCGTTGTTACCCGCCGCGAACACGAACAGCACCGGCTGCGAACCGGTCGTGAACGGTCGCGCGTCGCGCGTCGCCGCGTCGTAGCTCGCCGCCGCCAGATCATATTCCGCCGCGCCACGGCCGTAATCCCAACTGTTGTTGGAAATCAGCGCGTTCGTTTGCGCCGCCGCTTCCTGAAGGTTCTGGTCTGAACGATTCATGTTCATCGAAAACAACGTCGCCAGCGGCGCCTTGCCGCGAAAATCCGCGTTGGTGACCGAACCGCTGGCCAGCGAGCCGACGTTTGTCGGATTGATGCTCATCGCGCCATTGCCCGCGATGATGCCCGCGACGTGCGTGCCGTGGCCATCCGTATCCGTCGAATCATTTGGAA
>PLYV01000135.1 GCA_003151855.1 Limisphaerales bacterium
TGCGCGGCGATTCCGGAGAACCTGCTCGAAAGCGAACTGTTCGGCTATGAGAAGGGAGCGTTCACCGGCGCCGTGGGCTCCAAGCCCGGCAAGTTTGAACTGGCTGACAAGGGCACGATTTTCCTCGATGAAATCGGCGACATGACGCCGGCCACGCAGACGAAAATCCTGCGCGTGCTGCAATCCGGCACGTTCGAGCGCGTCGGCGGCAACACGCCGCTGAAAGTGGATGTGCGCGTCATCGCCGCCACGAACAAGCCGCTGGAGGCAGCCGTCGCCGCGAAACAATTTCGCGAGGATTTGTTCTACCGGCTCAATGTCGTGCGCATCCATCTGCCGCCGTTGCGCGACCGGCGCGACGACATTCCGCTGCTGGTGAATTATTTCCTGGAGAAAATCGCGCGTGAACATTCGCGCCAGCCCAAGTCCATCGCCGCCGCCGCCGTGAAGCTGTTTGAAAAATATCATTGGCCCGGCAACGTGCGCGAACTGGAAAACGCCATCCGCCGCGCGCACGTCCTCGCCAAGAGCGACGCGATTCTGCCCGGCGATCTGCCGCCGGAAATTTCCGGTGCCGCCACCGGAGTCGCCGCGCCGCCCGCCGCCCTCGCCACCGGCGACGCGACCACCGGCGATGCTGCGACGCTCGCGCGCCAGCTCTTCCAGATCGCCAAGCGCGATCCGAAGCTGAAAATCATCCCCGCCGTCGAGCGCGAACTGGTGATCCAAGCCTTGATTGAGACGGACAATAATCAGGTTCACGCCGCCAAAATCCTCGGCATCACCCGCGCCACGCTGCGCAAACGCATCGAAAAATTCGGCATCCAGCGGGAATTGAATGTGAAGTAAGGTCGCGCTTGATGTTCCAATCTGGAATATCAAAAATCGAGGTGCTAGACTGGCACCGCAAAGAATCTGGAAACTTGAAGTCACAAATTGTGACCTCAAGTTGGCTTATGATTACATAAGTATGAGCAAGAACCTTGAATTGATTCCGCTGGAGCGGATTCAGAATTTCATTTTTCTGATTCGCGGCGAGAAAGTTTTGACCGACCAGCAGCTTGCGGAACTTTATCAAGTCCCGACCAAAGTTTTGCTTCAAGCGGTCAAGCGCAATCAGGAACGCTTCCCGGATGACTTCGCCTTTCAGCTTACACGACAAGAGCTTGCGCATTTGAGGTCACAAATTGTGACCTCAAAGAAAGGGCGTGGCGGCAGCCGTTATTTGCCTTACGTATTCACCGAACAAGGCGTGGCGATGCTGTCCAGCGTCTTGCGAAGCAAGCGCGCCGTGCAGGTCAACGTCGCCATCATGCGGGCGTTTGTGAGTCTGCGCCGGCTGCTCGGCACGAATGAAACGCTGGCCCGCAAGCTGGCTGAGCTGGAACGCCAGCTCGAAGGCCACGACGCGGCCATCAAATCTTTGTTCGACGCCATCCGCGAACTGATGGCACCGCCGGTGAAGCCCAAGCGCGAAATGGGCTTCCACGCCATCACCAAGGAACGGAAACACCGCCGAACCGCTTCTTGACTCAATTCGCATTATTGCTATTCTCCCACGCTCCGGTTTTTGCGCCGGAGATTATTTTTAGAATTTTATGAAACGCCAGTATCAACCGTCGAAAATCCGCCGGAAACGCCAGCACGGCTTCCTCGCCCGCAACAAGACCAAGCGTGGCGCGGCCACCATCGCGCGCCGCCGCCGCGCGGGCCGCAAACGCCTCACGCCGGTTTGATTCCGTGAATCCCGCGCCGCAACGCCTGCGCCTGGGCCGCCCGTCGCGGCTCGCGCAAAGCCGCGATTTTGCGCGCGTCCGGCAGCGGGGGGAGCGGCTCGTTTTGGGCTGTCTCATCGCCAATTGGACCAGGCTTTCCGACGGTGAACGTCCGAAGCTTGGCGTTGTCACCAGCAAAAAAATCGGCAACGCGCCGGCCCGCAGCCGCGCCCGGCGATTGCTCCGCGAAAGTTTCCGGCTGCACCAGCATGATTTTGCGCAGCCGGTGGATTTGGTTTTGGTGGCGCGCAATTCCATCGTCCAAAAAGATTTTGCCGGGGTGGAAAAGGATTTTCTCGCCGCGTTGCACCGCGCCAAGCTGCTGAAAAACTGACGTGAACCCGCTCCAGCACATCCTCATTTTTGCGGTGCGCATTTATCGCCTGACGATTTCGCCGGCGCAGGTTTTTTTATTTGGCGCTGGCTCCGGCTGCCGGTTCACGCCGACATGTTCGGTTTACGCGTTGTATGCGGTGCGCGAACACGGCGCGGTGAAGGGGACCATTTTAGCGACGAAGCGGATTTGCCGCTGTCATCCGTGGGCCGAATGCGGCCACGATCCGGTGCCGGAAAAACCAGGAGTCAGGATTTAATTTCATGGATAAAACAGGAATCATCGTAGTTTCACTTTGCGGCGCGCTGCTCGTGTGGTGGTTTGTCGAGCAGAACAAAACGGCCAAGCAGCAGGCCGAATATGCCCGCACCCATCCCGTCGCCGTGGCGACAAATGCGTCCGCCGCGACCACCGCTTCGGCAAATAACTCCGCTATTTCCACGCCCGCAACGCCGGTGATTTTCGATCCCAGCCTGCCGGAACAGACGCTGGTGCTGACGAACGGCAAGGCGCGCTATGTGTTCACCTCGCGCGGCGGCGGCTTGAAACAGGTGGATTTGCTGGCGTATCCCGAAACGATTTCGGCCCGCTGGAAAGGCCAGATCACGAATTCCGCCAGCGTGGCGGTTTTGAACGCCCGCGTGGACGTGCCGGTGCTGGCCGTGCTCGGCGGCGAAAGCCTGATCGGCGATGGTAATTTTGCGCTGACGAAAACCGCGACCGGCGTGCGCGCGGAAAAGACTTTTGCGGACGGCCTGCGCATCGTAAAAAATTTCTCGTTCAGCTCCAATTTCCTCGTGAACGCGAGCGTGCGGCTGGAAAACGGTTCGGATAAGGCGCTGGCTTTGCCGGCACAGGAAATCGTCGTGGGCACGGCGGCCCCGATGGACGCGGATGACAATAATTTCACCAGCTACGGCGGCGCGATGTGGTGCGATGGACAGACGGCGGTGAACGAGCCGCTGATGATGTTCACCGGTGGCGGCTGCAGCCGTTCCGCGCCGAAGCTGCAACTGCTCGCGGGTAGCGGCAACGTTTTTTGGGCGGCGGCGCACAACCAGTTTTTTGCGCTGGAACTGATGACGCGGACGAACGAGCCGGCGCCGCAGATGCTGGCGCGCACGGTGACGCTGCCGCTGTTTCAAAATGTCGGGGTGACGAACGGAATGGTTGCGCCAAAAGGCATTCAGACCGCTTTGTTTTATGCGCCGGGCACGCTGACGGCGAATGCGGCACTGGAGCGGAATTTCGTTTTGTTCGCCGGGCCGAAGGAGTATCGCGTGCTGGCGCAGGTCGGCGAGGAGTTTGGGAACCATGCCGACGCGGTGATGAATTTCGGCTCAGGCTTCGGCAGTTTCTGGGGCGTCGGCACGTTTTTCGCGAAGCTGCTGCTGTCGGCGATGAACGCGCTGCACGATTTGATCGGCGTCGGTTACGGCCTGACGATTGTGCTGATCACGATTTTGATCAAGCTGCTGTTCTGGCCGCTGACGGCGGCAAGCACGCGCTCGATGAAACGGATGCAGGCGCTCGCGCCGCAACTGGCGGAACTCAAGGAAAAATACAAGGACGACGTGCAGAAGCTCACGTCGAAGCAGTGGGAACTTTACAAGCAGAACAAGGTGAACCCGATGAGCGGCTGTCTGCCGATGGTCATCCAGATGCCGGTGTTCATCGGGTTTTTCACGATGATCCGCAGCGCGATCGAACTGCGCGGCGCGCATTTCCTGTGGGCGGCGGATTTGTCCAAGCCGGACACGCTGTTCATGATCCACGGCATCACGTTCATTCCGTTCATCAGCACGCCGGACGGACTGCCGTTCAACCTGCTGCCGCTGTTGATGGGCGGCGCGATGCTGTGGCAGTCGCATCTCACACCGGCGTCGCCGGGCATGGATCCCGCGCAGCAGAAGATGATGCGCTGGATGCCGGCGATGTTCATTTTGTTCCTCTACAATTATTCGTCCGGCCTCGCGCTTTACTGGACGGTCAACAACCTGCTCACGATTTTGCAGACGAAACTGACGAAAAACATCAATCCGCTGATTCCGGCCGCACCGGCGACGAATCCGGCATTGACTCCGGCGACGAAAAAGAAAAAATAATTTTCTTATGCCCGCACAACCGAAAGCCATCGTTGAAAAAATCCTCGGCACGCTCGGCTTTGCCGCGACCGTGGAAGAACACAAGCTTGGTGACGACCTGATGCTTGACGTGAAAACGGAGGAGTCCGGCCGCTTGATTGGCCGCCAGGGCCAGACGCTGGCGGATTTGCAATACATCGTGAACCGTATCCTGTTTCAGCAGGATCAGACCGCGCCGAAGGTGATGCTGGACGTGGGCGGCTACCGTGGGCAGGCACGCGACGCGCTCATCAAAAAGGCGAAGGACGCCGCCGACAAGGTGCGCCGCTGGGGTGACATTGTGGAACTGGAGCCGCTCAACGCCTTTGACCGCCGCATCGTGCACAATGCGTTGCGCGACGATCCGGATGTCGAAACGCAAAGCGTGGAAGTGGACGGCACGGAGAAAAAGGCGTTGCTGCTCCGGCCGAAGAAGCATTGAGCTGCTTGGAGTTTTCGACCGAAATGAAAAAGGCGCGGACAATTTTGTCCGCGCCTTTTGCTTAATTGAGATTGGTTTATTGCGCGTCAATGACCTTGAGCGAATAGGTCGGCGACCAGGAGCTGTCCGGCTGCGGATTTTTGCCGAACGCGTTGTAGCGGTAGTCGAATTTGAAACGGTAGGTCACCGAGTTCGCGGTGGGCGGCACGGGGATGAGTCCTTCCCAGCGGTTTTTCACGACCGGCACCGGACGCAGCGGATAGGACTCGCCGTTCACCAAAACGTGCGGCTGGATGCTGTCCCAGCGGAGCGACTGCTGCTGGGAATTGAACGCGACCTCGACGGGATATTGGTTGTCGGCATTGCGCGGCTGGCGGCTGGGCGTCATATGCGTGAACGTGGCGGTGGAGGCACAACCCGCGACCAGCAAAACCGGCAGCAACGGAAAAAACTTCTTCAAATTCATGCATGAAAATTGCCAAAAAAAGCCGGATTGTAAAGTTGATTTACACGCTTGAAAGGGTATCCAGTTTAAGCAATCCTCGCCCGGCATGAATTCCCCTAATCAGAAACCTGCAGGCGGGAGCTTTCGCTGGGTCATCTGCGGCCTGCTCTTCTGGGTCACCACGGCGAACTACATTGACCGGGGCGTCTTCGGCAACCTCGCACCCGAACTGCAAAAGGAGATCGGCTGGACCGCTGGCCAATACTGGTATATGCAGGTGGCCTTCAACGCCGCCTACGCCGTGAGCCTGCTGGTGGTCGGGCGGCTGATTGACGTGGTCGGCCTGCGCTGGGGCTTCGCGCTGGCGTGCGCTTTCTGGGGAATTGCCTCGATGAGCCATTCGTTCGCGAGCACGGTCACGGGATTTTTCATCTGCCGGATACTGCTCGCGCTCGGCGAGGGCGGCAATTTTCCCGCCGCCATCAAGACCACGGCTGAATGGTTTCCCAAAAGAGAGCGCGCCCTGGCCACCGGCATTTTCAATTCCGGTTCGAACGTCGGCGGATTGCTCGTGCCGCTGCTGTTGCCGCTGTTCATCACCTGGCTGAACCACGTCTTCATTGGCGGCCACAAGATCGGCTGGCGCGGGGCGTTTCTCGTCACCGGCTTGTTTGACATTTTGTGGATCATTGCGTGGCTGAAGATTTACCAAAAGCCCGCCCAACACCCGCGCGTCTCGCCCGCCGAACTGGCGTTCATCAACAGCGAACCGCCCGAAGCCTCGGTCAAGATTCCGTGGAGCCGGCTGTTCCGGTTCCGCCAAGCCTGGAGCTATGTCCTCGGCAAATTCATGACCGATTGCTTCTGGTGGTTTTATCTGTTTGGTGCCCCGGTCTTTTTCGCCGAGCGTTTTGGCACGGACCTGAAAGGTCGCATGGGACCGCTGGCCACGATTTATGTCCTCGCTTCGTTCGGCAGCATTGGTGGTGGCTGGCTTTCCGGCTTCTTCATGAAACGCGGCTGGACAACGAATAAGTCCCGCAAAATCACGATGTTGATTTGCGCGGCGTGCGTTTTCCCGGTGGCCTTCGCCACCATCAGCGACAATATTTGGATTTCCGCCTCGCTCATCGCCCTCGCCGGCGCGGCGCACCAGGCATGGTCGGCCAACCTCTTCAGCCTCGCATCCGATATGTTTCCGCGCCGCGTCGTCGGTTCCGTCACCGGTCTCGGCGGCATGGCGGGCTCGCTCGGCGGCATCGCACTGTTTCTCATCGTCGGCTATTTGAAAGACAATCATTTCAGTTATGTCCCCATTTTCATCGCCGCCAGCGCGGGCTATCTCCTGGCCCTGAGCGTCATTCATCTGCTCGCCCCAACCTTGGAGCCGGCAAAAGTGGACGAAGCCTGAACACCGGAAGCCGCAAATCAAAAGCCCGTTGAAGCAATGTTTCAACGGGCTGATTTTTTCTGCGATTGAACATCAAATGCTCATTGCATCAAACCCGCCGTCCACCACCAGTTCCGCGCCAGTGATGAAACTGCCTGCGTCCGACGCCAGCAACAGTGTCGCACCGACGAGTTCATGCGGCTCGCCGAAACGCTTCATCGGCGTCTTGCCCATGATCTGCGCCACGCGCTCGGGATTGAGCACCTTGCGATTTTGCTCCGCCGGGAAAAATCCAGGCACGAGAATATTCACGCGCACGCCGCTCGTCGCCCACTCGCGCGCAAGATTTTTGGAGAGGTTGTGCACCGCTGCCTTCGACGCCGAGTAGGTGAACACGCGCGACAGCGGCGTGAGTCCCGACGCCGAGCCGAGATTGATGATGCTGCCGGATTTCTGCTCCACCAGATGTTTGCCGAACACTTGGCACGCGAGCACTACGCCTTTGAGATTCACCGTGATGATCTTGTCGAACTCGTCTTCGGGAATGTCGAAGAACGGCGTCGGCGAATTGATGCCGGCACCATTCACCAAAATATCCACGCGGCCAAATTTCTTCAAAACATCCGCCAGCAGTTGCTGCAAAGCGGATTTCGACGTCGCTTCGCACGGAAAAAATTCCGCCTGGCCGCCGCCTTGGGCGATTTTGTCGAGCCGCGCCTGCGCCTTGGTTGCGTCGCGGCCAACCAGCGCGACCGTTGCGCCGGCGATCGCCAGACCTTCGGCCATCTCACCGCACAGCACGCCCGTGCCACCGATGACAACCGCCACCTTGCCTTTGAGGGAGAACAGTTCTGCCGGTGTTTTCATAATTTTTTATGGACTGCGCGGACATGTCCGCGCTTTGAAAGCGGCGACATGTCGCCGCACTCCAAATAGTTATTCTGCCAATTTTACCGCTGCACGCGGGCGCTGCCGCCGCCGAAAGTTTTCTCCACTTCCTTGCGCGTGGCCATGCTCGTGTCGCCGGGCGTCGTCGAGGCCAGCGCCCCGTGCGCCGCGCCATATTCCACGGCCTTTTGCGCGTCGTTGAATTCGAGGAAACCGAATTGCAACCCGCTGGCAAAACTATCGCCGCCGCCGACGCGGTCCAAAATTTCCAACTCGGGATATTTCCGGCTCTCGAAAAATTTGCCGTCGTGCCAGAGAATCGCGCTCCAGTCGTTCTTCGTCGCGGTGATGACGCGGCGCAACGTCGTCGCCGCCACCTTGAAATTCGGATACGCCTTCACGGCGGTTTCGATCATCGCCTTAAACGCATCGGTCTCAATCGTGCTCAATTTGTGATCCGCGCCTTTCACTTCAAAGCCGAGCGACGCGGTGAAATCCTCCTCGTTGCCGATCATCACATCCACATATTTGGCGATTTCACGGTTCACTTCCTGCGCTTTTTTGAGGCCGCCGATGGATTTCCAGAGCGACGGACGGTAATTCAAATCGTAGCTGACAATGACGCCGTGCTTCTTCGCCGCCTTTACCGCTTCAATCGTCAGTTCCGCCGTTGTCGCGGACAGCGCGGCGAAAATGCCGCCGGTGTGCAACCAGCGCGTGCCGATTTTCCCAAAAATCTGATCCCAGTCAAAATCGCCCGGTTTGAGCTGCGACGCGGCGGAATTGCCGCGATCTGAAACGCCCACCGCGCCGCGAATGCCAAAGCCGCGTTCGGTGAAATTCAATCCGTTGCGAACGCTGCGACCGATGCCGTCATCTTCGCGCCATTTGATGAAGTCTGTGCAGACGCCGCCCTGCATGATGAAATCCTCGATGAGATGGCCGACCTCGTTGTCCACGAACGCGGTGCAGACGGCGGTTTTGTAGCCGAAACATTTGCGCAGGCCGCGCGAAGTGTTGTATTCGCCGCCGCCTTCCCACGCGGTGAACGAGCGCGCGGTGCGGATGCGTCCTTCGCCGGGGTCAAGGCGCAGCATGACTTCGCCAAGTGAAATCTGGTCAAACGTGCAACCGGCCTTGTCGCGTAGTTGAATGGACATAAATTGATTTGGATTCTAAAAGACTAATCAATTTCGTCGAGGCGCTTTTGTGGTTTCACAGTAAACAAACCGAGTCTGGCTAATTTTCAAACCGGCTGCGACAAGCCCAAAGCCCGAGCGCCGGATTGGAGATATAAAAAATCTTTTCGCCGTCGGGCAGGGTGTTCCAGCCGTCCTTCAACTTTTTTGGATCGTAACGCAGCGCCATCGTGTCTAAATCGGCGTATTTAAAACCGACGCCTTCAATTTCTCGCTGCGTCAGGTGGCCGGGGCAATAGGTGATGCCGAAACGATCTTCGCTGGAGCCGTGGATCAAATGCGCCGCCGCGCTCAAATTGTTTTGCAGCTCGGGGTTGGTCTTGGCCGCCGCGAGGGTGGCGGGCGTGCCGCGATAGCCGTATTTGCGGATGAGCCGGTCAATCTCGTGGTCCTCGCCGAACTCCTTGAGACCGGGCGCGAGGATGATGAGTTCGCCGCCGTCAGCCATCGCCATGCGCGTGCGATA
>PLYV01000130.1 GCA_003151855.1 Limisphaerales bacterium
TTTTCGCGCGCGGCGAAGGCAAGACAACCTCGCGTGTTTTCCCGCTGTTCAGCCGTTCGCACAACGCCACCCTGGAAAGCGATTTTTATCTCTGGCCAATCTACACTTTCCGCCGCACGCATTCCGACCCGCTCGATTTGCGGCGGACGCGCGTGGCTTTTTATCTTTACGAAAACACCGTCGAGAAAAACACCCAGACCGGCATCTACAAGCAGCGTGTGGACATGTGGCCGTTCATCACCTGGCACCGCGACTTCAGCGGCAACCAGCGGCTCCAGGTTCTCGCGCCGCTGGAACCGGCCGTGCCGGAAAATCCCGGCATCGAACGCAACTGGTCGCCGGTGTGGTCGCTCTGGCGCGCGGAAAACAACGCCCGGACCGGCGCGTCCAGCCGGTCGCTGCTGTGGAATCTGTATCGCCGCGAGACCTCACCGGACCACAGAAAAGTCTCGCTCCTGTTCGGTCTTTTCCAGTATCAATCCGACCGGGAAATGAGCCGGACGAAGTTGTTTTACGTCCCCATTTCCCGGACGGCGTCCGCCGTCAAATAATTATGTTTTCCAACATCGGCCAAATCATCCTGCTGTTCTGGCGCACGCTGCTGGCGCTGCCGCATGTGTGGCGGCAGCGGCGGAAGGTGCTGGAGCAGTTTTTTGAGATTGGCAACGCGAGCCTGCTGATGGTCTGCGTGCTGTCGTTTTTCATCGGTGCGGTCATCTCGCTGAACTTCGGGCCGCCGCTGGTCGAGCGCAGCTTCGCCAGCGCCGTCGGCGGCGTGGTTGGCCTCGGCATCGCCAAGGAACTCGCGCCGGTGATGATGGCCATCCTCATCGCGGGGCGCATCGGCTCGGCGATGGCCGCCGAAATCGGCTCGATGGCCGTGTATCAGGAGATTGACGCGCTGCGGACGATGAACATCAACCCGATCCGCTACCTCGTGCTGCCGCGCATCCTCGCGCTGGCGGTCGCGCTGCCGATGCTGGTGGTTTGTTCCGTGCTCACCGGCTGGTTCGGCGGCGCGGTGGTGGCCAACTACAATCATCTCATGGACATTCCGTTCAAGGTTTTCTTCGCCGACTTGAAAAACCTCGTTGAGCTGAAAGACGTGATGAACGGCGTGTTCAAGAGTTTTTGCTTCGCGCTCATCATCGGCGTGGTTTCCTGCCACCAGGGCCTGACGACCATCGGCGGCCCGCGCGGCATCGGTCGCTCGGTGACGAAGGCGGTGGTCAATTCCATCGTGCTCATCGTGATTTTCGACTATCTCCTCACCAGTGGCTGGCTGTTCCTGACTCATTTGGGATTGTTATGAATGATGCCACCGAACAACTTCATGGCGTCGGCCTCGTGGTGCGCGGCCTGCGCAAGAGTTTTAACGGGCAGGAAGTGCTGCACGGCATTGATTTCGCGGTCCAGCCCGGGGAAATTTTCGTCATCATGGGGCCGAGCGGCTCCGGCAAAAGCGTTTTGCTCAAGCACCTCATCGGCCTCGAACCGCCGGATGCCGGCGATATCCTCATCAACGCCGAGCCGATCACCACGCCGGAGATCGCCGCGAAATACCGCATGGCGCTCGTATTCCAGTCCGGCGCGCTGCTCAATTCGCTGACCGTCGGCGAAAATGTTGGCCTGTATCTGACCGAGCACCGGCTCAAGCCGGCGGCGGAGATCGAAAAAATCGTCATGCAAAAACTCGCCGACGTGGGCCTGCAAGACGTGATGGAAAAGATGCCCGGCGAGCTTTCCGGCGGCATGAAAAAACGCGCCGCCATCGCCCGCGCGCTGGTCATCGAACCGCAGCTCATCCTTTACGATGAACCGACGAGCGAGCTGGACCCGCTTTCCGCCGTCGTCATCGGCGACGAGATTCTGGAACTCAACCAGCGCATCGGCGTCACCACGGTCGTGGTGTCGCACGACCGCGAGCTGGCGTTCGGCATCGCCGACCGCATCGCCGTCATGTCCGAGGGCAAAATCCTCGCCATCGGCACGCCGGACGAGGTGAAGAAAACCTTGGACCCGGCGGTGCAGGATTTTCTGCGCGCCGATTTCCGCCGCAAAAAATAATTTATTCCGCCTATGAAAAATTCACTCGAAACCAAGCTGGGTATTTTCGTCATCTTTGTGATTCTCGTCGCGTGGGCCATCGTCGAGACGCTCGGCAGCGCCGAGCTGTTCCGCCACGGCTACCACGTCACCGCGCAGTTTGACAGCGCGCAGGACCTGAAGGTCGGCGACCGCGTCAAGATGGCCGGCGTGGTGATCGGCCGCGTGGAAAACATCACCCTCACCGACAGCCGGGTCGTCGCCACGTTGCAGCTCAAGTCCGGTGCCATCCTGGACACCAACCTGGAATCCGCCCCGGATCTCAAAACGGGCGACAGCTTCCCGCTGGCCGGCGGCGACGCGGGTGTCGTGCAAAAGATTTCCATCGTCGGCAGCAAGGTCAGCGTGCTCATGAAACTGAATGACACCGCCAACGTGCGGACCGACAGCAAGGCCACCATCAAGTTCACCGGCCTGATGGGCCAGAATTTTGTGGCCATTGATTTTGGTTCACCGACGAGCAACAAGATCAAGGACGGCATGGAAATCACCGGCGTGGAGCAGGCGGATTTGAGCGCCATCATGGCCAAGCTCGACAACGCCGCCGGCGGCATCCAGAACATCACCAAGAATTTCGCCGGCGACGAGATCAAGAACATGTTCGGCGCGCTCGACAACATCCTCACGGAGAAAAAAGACGACATCAAGCAGACCCTCGCCAACGTGAAAAACATTTCCAGCCAGATCGCCTCCGGCGAAGGCACCGTCGGCAAGCTGATTTACACGGACACGCTGCATGACACGACGCTGGAAACCGTGAGCAACCTGGACCTCACCATCGCCTCGGTCCGGCTGGCCGTGGACGACGCCCGCGCCGGCAAGGGCACCCTCGGCAAACTGCTGACCGACGAGACGCTTTACAATTCCGCCACCGCCTCCATGACCAACCTGAACTCAATTCTGCTCAAGGTGAACCAGGGCGACGGCACCATCGGCAAGCTGGTCAACGACCAGGAATTTTACAAGGGCGCCAAGCTGTCGTTGCAAAAGCTGGACAAGATGGCCGACGGCCTCGAAGACACCGGCCCGTTGAGCGTCATCGGCATCATGGCCAACCAGCTAGGGTTTTAAGAATCAGACGCGGAGATTTTCACCGGCTCACAGCAAAGGCTGAAAACTTCAGCACCAAGCCACCATTTTTATGCATCAGATTATCCAAAGCCTCGCCGACTGGTATAACCACGCGCTGCAAACCGGCGGCTACCCCGCCGTCGCGCTCATGATGGCGGTGGAAAGCTCGCTGTTNNTGATGTATTGGGCGTCGCGGCTGGCGGGTCGTCCGCTGGTGCTGCACTTCGGCAAATACTTTTTCATCTCCGCCGAAAAGGTGGAAGGCGCAGAACGCTGGTCGGCGCATTATGGCGCGATGGGCATTTTCATCTCGCGGCTGCTGCCGGTGGTGCGGCATCTCATCGGCATTCCCGCCGGCATCGTGCGGATGAACTACTGGATTTTCTCGCTGTTCACGCTACTCGGCTCGGCCATCTGGTGTTCGGTGCTGTGCTACGTCGGCATCAAGGCCGGGCAGGACGACCAGTTGATGAAAGGCGAGTATCATCGGCTGTCCCTCTGGTTGGCAGGCGCGATGATTGTGCTGGGCGGACTCTATTATTTCTTCGTCCACCGGCACATGGCGGCAGCAAAAGCGGAAAGCGGAAAGCGGAAAGCGGAATAAATTTTCACGGCGGCGGATTCCGGATTTTAGAATCCGTGTAAACTGTGTCCATCCGTGGTTAAAATTACTTTGCGTCTTCGCGTCTTTGCGTGGAAATTCTCCGCGTGCCCGTTTCCGAAGCCATCCGCAAAAAGTTGAGCGCCGTGCCGCACAAGCCCGGTGTCTATCTGCACAAGGATCGTTTCGGCACGGTGATTTACGTCGGCAAGGCGCGCGATTTGCGCAAGCGCATCAGCCAGTATTTTCAATCCAGCCGTCGTCTGGGCTGGGACTTGAAATTCAACGCGCTGGTCGAAGCCATCCACGACTTCGACATCCACATCGTGCGCAGCGAGCCGGAATCGCTGCTGCTCGAAAGCAAGCTCATCAAGGAATTCAAGCCGCGTTTCAACATCAGCCTGCGCGACGACAAGCGCTACCTGATGCTCAAGGTCAACTTGAACGACCCGATTCCGAATTTCATTTTCACGCGGCTGAAGAAGGACGACGGCGCGCGTTATTTCGGGCCGTTCGTGAATTCCACCGCGCTGCGCAACGCCGTGGCGCTCGCGCGGAAACAGTTCAACTTGCGCGGCTGCCGGGTGTTCACGCCGGTCGCGGCGGATTACAAGCATTGCCTCTACGCCCACCTGAAATACTGCACCGCGCCGTGCGTTGGCAACGTCACCCGCGAGCAGTATCTGGAACAGGTTCGCGCCGCGTGCAATTTTCTCGAAGGCCAGTGCCGCGAGATGCAGGGGCAACTAGAAGCTGAAATGAAAAAAGCCGCCGCCGCGCACGACTTCGAGAAAGCCGCCGACCTGCGCGACCTCATCCGCGACCTAAACGACACCTGGAAAAAAACGGAAAAATTTGCGCGTGTGCCTTACAATTTGCCGCTCGCCATCAACCCCGAAAGCGATTTGGTGGAACTCGCAAAGATTCTCGGTTTGCCCGCGCCACCGCTGCGGATTGAAGGCTTCGACATTTCCAACATCAGCGGCACATTCAAGGTGGCGTCGCTGGTGAGCTTCAAAAACGGCCGGCCCGATCGCGCGAATTACCGCCGGTTCAAAATCAAGACGGTCGTCGGTCAGGATGATTTTGCGAGCATCGCGGAAGTCGTTGGCCGCCGTTATTCACGGCTGAAACGCGAGGCCAAGCCGATGCCGGATTTGATTCTGATTGATGGCGGCAAAGGCCAGCTCGGCATGGCGTGCGCGGAACTTGCCAAGCTTGGTCTGGAGAAAATTCCCGTCATCGGCCTGGCCAAGGAGTTTGAGGAAATTTATCTTCCGGAAAAATCCGTGCCGCTGCGGCTGGGGCTGGATCATCCGGCGGTGAAATTGTTGCAACGTATCCGCGACGAATGTCATCGCGTGGCGAACAGCTACAACGCGCAGCTCCGGCTCAAGAAAATCTCCGAGAGCGTGCTGGACGAGTTCCCCGGCATCGGCGAAACGCGTAAAAAAGCGCTGCTGAAAAAATTCGGCTCCGTGCAGCGGTTGAAAATGGCGACGCTCGAACAGCTCACGGAAATTCCCGGCTTCGGCGGCAAAGCGGCGGAGGAATTGAAAAAGTTTTTGGAGGCGCGGGCGAGTTGAAGCGGAAATTATAAGCGTCAAACCTTTCGCTTTTTATAGGGGCAAAAAGTTACTAGCGCGCCCATCACGAGCAGGGCAAAGCCAAATACCAACCAGCACAATGCATCAAACTTCACCAAGCCTTCGCGACCGGCTTGTAGCGCGGCGGGAATCGCCAGAGCCATGCCGGTTAAAAGCACAACCACGCCCGCGCTGGCTTTGGCAAGCTGCGGCAACGACATCTCAAATTTTTCAAATTCAACCTTGGCGTCGCTGGGTCGCAGCATCCGCCATAAAGAATTCATCGCCCACATTTGCAAAATGAAGCCGAACAACCACAGACCTAATTTGCCGTCTGCCATGACAAGGTCATCACGCAGTTGAAATAATCCCGGCAACTGTATTGCCACGCCCAGCAAAAGAGCGGCGACGATTTTTAAAATCTGTTTCATAGATGTCCTTTCAATTTTTTTGAATTCGCCTTTGAGCGATCCAGGTTGGCCGATTTGTTGAACAGTTGCTTCAAAAGCTTGTTGTCCGCTCAATCCCGATTGCACCTGTCGCTCAATTTCTTCGCGCAGATGAATCTCCAATTCCTCCAGCGGCACGGGCGTTTGGATTCCGGCGGCGAGCATCTGCTTGCGCCAGTCGGTAATAGAGTGTTCGAAGTTAAACATATTGCTCCTTTTTCAAACCCGCCAAGACCGCGTGGACGAGTGACCATTGTTCGTGATGCTTGGCCATCGCGGTTTTACCGTCTTTTTTGAGCGAGTAGTATTTCCGCTTGCGTCCGGTCTCGCTTTCGCCCCAGCGCGCCTTGATCAAGCCGCGATGTTCCATGCGGTGCAAAACGGGATAAAGCATTCCGTCCGTCCAATTCAATTTGCCGTCGGAGCGCGCCTTGACTTCCTGGATGATGGCGTAGCCGTAGCTTTCACCCTTGTCGAGCAGGGACAAAATCAACGGTTCCGCCGAGGCGGCGACCAGTTCTTTGCGAATCATAGGGACACTATACATAGACATTATATGTATGTCAAGCAGCCAGATTGATTAAAAAGAATTTCGTGCCAATCCGTGAAATTCGTGTCTTAATTCCCCCCGATGAACATTCAAGTGGCGGTTCTCTGCGACGCGGCGACGGATGACAACGGCAAGCTCAACCTGCTCGGCTCGTTTGACACGATTTACGCGCCGCAGATGCCGGCGGTGCATCCGCAATGCGCCGTCGCGCTGCGCGTCACGTTCCAGCCCGGCGACGAAGGCACGCGCAAGCTCTCGCTCAATTTCATCAATGCCGACGGGCGTTCCATCATGCAGGGCATTGAGCTGCCCGTGCCGGTGACGTTGCCGGACGACGCCCACTTCCTCACTCGCAACTTCATCATCAACATCCAGCAGCTCAAGTTCGAGGAGCCGGGGCTTTACTCCGTGGACGTGCGGCTCGACGACGAATCGCAGGCGAGCATCCCGCTGCTGGTGAAACTGGTTGAGCGTCCGGTGGTGTGAGCGTTGGAGTTCAAGCTTTAGCTTGTTCCCAGTGCGCGAGCTAAAGCTTGAACTCCAACCGACGCCACTTTGGGCTTTGAACTTCACGGCGCGGCGATTATTTTTTGCCCATGAACGAACCTATTTTGCAGCTCGACCTCCCCGGCATCAAAAAAGTCCGCTCCGGCAAAGTCCGCGAAGTCTATGACCTCGGCGACAGTTTCCTGCTCGTCGCCAGCGATCGCATTTCCGCCTTCGACGTCATCATGCCCAACGGCATTCCGCGCAAAGGCGAGGTGCTCACGCAGATTTCGCATTTCTGGTTCGAGAAATTTGCCGCGCTCGTGCCGAATCATCTGCTCGCCAAGTCCGATGATCCGTTGCCGAAAAATCTCCAGCCGTTTGCCACGCAATTGGCGCGCCGTTCCATGATCGTTAAGAAGGCCAAGCCGCTCGCCATTGAGTGCATCGTGCGCGGCTACCTTTNNGGAAGGAATACAAGAAATCGCAGACCGTCTGCGGCATCCAACTGCCCGCCGGCCTGACCGAATCCGCCGAACTGCCCGAACCGATTTTCACGCCGTCCACCAAAGCCGAGGCCGGTCACGACGAAAATATTTCCTTCGAAGAAGCCTGCAAAATCGTTGGCACCGACCTCGCCACGCAGGCGCGCGACTTGAGCCTGAAGATTTACAAGGCCGGACGCGATTACGCCAAGCAGCGCGGCATCATCATCGCCGACACGAAATTCGAGTTCGGCCTGTTCGAGGGCAAGCTCATCCTGATTGACGAAGTGCTCACGCCGGATTCCTCGCGCTTCTGGCCCGCCGACCAATACGCGCCCGGCCGCGGCCAGCCGAGCTTCGACAAGCAATTTGTCCGCGATTATCTCGAAACGCTGACGTGGGACAAAACCCCACCCGGTCCGGTGCTGCCCGCCGACGTCGTCGCCAAAACCAGTGCGACGTATCTCGAAGCCTACGAACGGCTGACCGGTCGTAAGCTTTGATGCAAACGCTCGTCGAAGACTTTCTGCAATACCTGCGCCATGAGCGCGGGCAGTCGGACAACACGGCGAAAACTTACGCCGCGCTGCTCGGCAAGTTCACCGCGTGGGCGGAGAAGCAGGGCCTCGCGGACTGGCACGACGTGGAACTGAAGCATCTGATGGCGTTTCTCGCGCATGAGCGCGTGCGCGGCGCATCCACCGGTCGCCCGTCCGCGCGCGAGGGCGCTGCGCCAAAGCCCGCGCGCCGCATGAGCGGCGAGAGCGTTTATCTGGAGATCGCGGCGCTGCGGGCGTTTTATAAATTTGCCGAGAACGAAAAAATCCTGCCAGCGAACCCGGCGGAAAATCTTTCGCTGCCGCGCCGGTGGAAGCGGCTGCCCAAGGCGTTGAGCAACGACGAAATCACCAAGCTGCTGAAGCCGGAGGAACCCGCCACGCCGGACACGCTGTGCGACCAGGCGATTCTGGAACTGGCTTACGCCTCCGGTCTGCGTTTGAGCGAATTGAAAAACCTGCGACTGGAACAACTGCACCTCGACGCCGGTTTTATCAACGTCATCGGCAAGGGCAACAAGGAGCGCGTGGTGCCGGTGGGGCGGACGGCGGTCAACGCGTTGAATCGTTTCATCGAGGCGGGCCGGCCCAAGCTTATCACGCCGAAATCGCCGGCGAACGTTTTTTTGACGAAGCGCGGCACGCCGTTCGCGGCAGTCACACTCTGGCTGCACATCAAAAATCGTGTCCGCCGCGCGGGCATCGAGCGCAACGTCACGCCGCATATGCTGCGGCACAGTTTTGCGACGCACCTACTGGAGCACGGCGCGGATTTGCGCGTGATCCAGGAATTGCTCGGCCACGCGAACATCGGCACGACGGAGATTTACACGCACGTCACGGGCGGCCGGTTGCGGGAGATTCACCGGAAGTTCCATCCGCGGGCCTGAAAACTTTTAACCACGAAATACACCAAACCCACGAAAGGAAGACAGAAAACTGCCGTCGCGAGCCGGTAAATTTTTCGTGTCGTTCGTGTGTTTCGTGGTTAATTCGCCGTTACTCAAAATCGTAGATCACGACTTTCTTAACCAGCGGCTTCACAAATTCTTGCACGAATTCAAGGTGTTGGGGATGCGTCTGATATTCCTGTTCGGCCTGTTTGCCCGTGAAAATCAGGTTCAGCGCCACCTGATAACTTTGATCTACAACGGGTCTCAAGCTCGGTGACATTCTGCCGATATGGCATTGCAGGATGCCGGGAATCATCCGCAGGTGTTTATTGGCACCGGCCATCAATTTGTCCGCTGCGTCTGGCTGTGTCGCGTCGGTCCAGAAAATGACGATGTGCGAAAACATGGATTCATTGAACCACCAAGACGCCAAGACACAAGAATTTTTGGCAGGAAAGACGGGCGAATTTTCGCAATGTGATATGAAGCCATGTCCCGGTTAGAACAGAGTCGTTCAATATGCTTAGAGCCATGAAAAATGTGCAACCGTTCTCAACGGCGTTTCCGCTGCTACAGACGGAGCGACGCTCAGGCGGGTTGAGACCCGCCTGGCCCTGTCAGATTTCCTGACGATTCCAAATCTGGAGAATTTTCCACAATGGCTTGAAACCAGCATGAAAAAAAACAAACGCACTCCTTGGGTTTGGCTGGTCTCACGACGGGGCAAAAGCGCAATTCTTCCGGCCGCCAGCGGACTGGTTCTGGCCGGCCTCGCGGCGGCGGCGGATCAGGCTTCAACCAACGCGCCCCCCAATCAAACGGCCGCGGCCGACGCCGGGCTTTCGCAACTGTCCAATTTGTCCATCGAGCAGTTGATGCAGGTCAAGGTCACGATTCTCGGCCCGTCGGAAACGGTTTCCAAAACCCCGGCGGCGGTGTCGGTGGTGACGGCGGACGACATCCGGCGTTCGGGCGCGATGAACATTCCCGAGGCGCTGCGGCTGGTGCCGGGGCTGGACGTGGCGCAGATTGACGCCAGCCAGTGGGCGGTGAGCAGCCGCGGTTTCAACCAGGAATTCGCCAACAAACTGCTGGTGTTGCAGGATGGCCGGAGCATCTACACGCCGTTGTTTGGCGGAGTTTTTTGGGATGAGCAGGGGGCCATGATGGAGGACATAGACCGCATCGAAGTGATTCGCGGGCCGGGCGCGACGTTGTGGGGCGCGAACGCGGTCAACGGGGTCATCAACATTATTTCCAAGAGCGCGCAGGACACGCAGGGCTGGCTGGTTTCGGGCGGCGGCGGGACCTTTGACCAGGGGTTTGCCGATGCGCGCTACGGCGGGAAGATTGGCGACAACACGTTTTATCGCGTCTATGGGACATATCTGGACCAAGCCGCCACGCCGTTGCCGAACGGCGACGATTCGCACACCGACTGGCAACTCGGGCGCGGCGGTTTCCGCGTGGATTGGAACCGGTCGCCGGACGATTTGCTGACCTTTCAAGGCGACGGCTATGGCGCCAAAGGCCATGAAGTTATTTGGGCAGCTCCGACCTTTGCGGCGCGGACGGAAGACGTGGAGCTGCATGGCGCGGACGTGCTGGGCCGCTGGACGCACACGGTTTCCGACACGTCGGATTTCAAGTTGCAATTGTATTACGACCTTACCGCGCGCGACTTGCCGGAGCTTTTGGACGAGATGCGCCATACGGTGGATTTGACGTTTCAACATCAATTCGCCGTCGGCGACCGCCACCGGGTGATTTGGGGCCTGGGCTATCGCGTCAACAGCGACGTGGAGGCCAGCACGCCCGCGCTGGCCTTTGCCGCCGCCCGCCAGACCTTGAATTTGTTCAGCGGGTTTGTTCAGGATGAAATCGCCCTGGTGCCGGACCGCTTGAGCCTGACGCTGGGGTCGAAGCTGGAAAACAACGATTACACCGGCTTTGAATTGGAACCCGGCGCGCGTTTGTTGTGGACGCCGGTGGAACACCACTCGTTCTGGGCTTCGATTTCACGCGCGATCCGCACGCCCACCCGCGCGGAAAACGACTTCATCAACAGCCAGCCGCCCGGCGTGACCATCTATGGCAACAGCGGCATGGAATCGGAACAGTTGCTGGCCTATGAACTCGGCTATCGCGCGCAGCCCTGGGAAAAATTGTCCTTCGACTTCGCAGGTTTTTACAACGATTATGACCGTCTGGAGAGCGTGGAATTCGGCCCGTCGCCCACGCAGCCGGTGGTCACGCCGTTTTTCCCGATGCATTACGGCAACGGGCTGGCCGGCGCGAGTTTTGGCGGCGAGGCTTCCGCCACTTGGAAGTTGACGGACTGGCTGCGGCTGCGGCCAAGCTATTCTTACCTGAAAATGAATTTGCACCGGCGGCCGGGCAGCACGGACACCACCGATGTTGCCTTGACCGAAAACGAGTCGCCGCAAAATCAGTTTTCCCTCCGCTCAACGATGGATTTTCCGCATGACGTTGCCTTTGATTTTACGGTGCGCTATGTGGACCGGCTCGCGCTGCCGGCGCCGTTTGTGCCGGTCGGCAGCTATGTCACCGCCGATGCGCGGCTGGCGTGGCGCGTCAGCAAAAACCTGGAATTCTCCGTCGTCGGCCAGTCGCTGTTCCAAAAACAGCACGCGGAAGCCAGTTCCACGGCCATTTTGGGAAATCCGCAAACGCAAATTCCCCGCAGCGTTTACGCCAAAATCACATGGCAATTTTAAGTTGTATTTTGCCCATGAATTTTATTTTCCATCGCCGCGACTGGAGGTTCGCCGTCCGGCTCATGCTGGCGGGTCTGGCGGTTTTGGGGTTTTGCGTTTGCGCCCCGGCGCAGGAACGACCGACCGAATATCAGGTCAAGGCGGTGTTCCTCGAAAAGTTCGGCCAATTCGTGGAGTGGCCGGATCACGCCTTTGCCGGGGTCGGTTCGCCGCTGGTCATCGGCGTGTTTGGTGAAAATCCCTTTCGCGACGCCTTGGAAAACCTGGCCGCGAAGGACACCCTCAACCGCCGCGCCATTGTCGTGCGGCAAATCAAGTCGCCGTCCGACTTGAAAGGCTGCCACGTTGTTTTCATTCCCGCCTCGGTGAAAGCGCGGGAGCCGGAGGTGCTGGCCGAGGTTCATGGCCTGGGCATCCTGACCGTGGGTGAGACGGACAACTTTATTCAGAATGGCGGAATGATCACTTTCGTTGTTGAGGACAGCCGGATCCGTTTCGAAATCAATGACGCCGCCGCGCGTTGCGCCGGCTTGAAAATCAGTTCCAAGCTGCTGGCGCTGGCGCGGCCAGCGGCCGCCAAACCGCCGGAATAAGGACCCGTCCATGCGCACCTTTTCGATCAAACAGAAGTTGATGCTGATCACCATGGCCAGCAGCGCCGCCGCGCTGCTGCTGGTGGCGGCGGCGTTCCTGACCTACGAATACGTCACCTTCGGCCAGGCGATGAAACAGGACCTGTCCATCCTGGCTGAAATCATCGGCAGCCGCAGCACCGCCGCGCTGACGTTTGACGACAAGGCGGCGGCGGCGGAAAGCCTGCGCGCGTTGGGTGCCAAGAATGGCATTGTCGCCGCCGCGCTCTACCGGGGCGACGAGGTGTTCGCCACCTATTATGCGTCCAACCAGCCGTCCCGCCCGTCCGCGCCGCCGCGCGCCGGCCCGGACCGCTGCCGGTTTGAGGGCGGCCAGCTGGTCTTGTTCCGTCACATCGAGTTGAACGGCTCGCCCATCGGCACGGTTTATTTGAAGTCTGATCTGGGGGATCTGCACGCGCGGCTCTGGCGTTACGCGCTCATCATGCTGCTGTTCACCCTGGCCGCGCTCGCCGCCACCTGCCTGCTGGCCTTGCGGCTGCAACGCATCATTTCCCGGCCGATTTTTCACCTGGCGCAAATTGCTCGAAGCGTCTCGCAGGAAAAAAATTATTCGGTCCGCGCGCACAAGGAATCTGACGACGAACTGGGCCAGCTCATTGACGGTTTCAACGGGATGCTGGCGCAGATTCAGGCGCGGGATGGGGCGTTGCGGCGGGCCAATGACGAGCTGGAAAACCGCGTCCGGGAACGCACGCTCGATTTGCAGCAGCAGTTCGCGCGCATCAGTCTGCTCAACCAGATCACCTACGCCGTCGCCGAGCACCGGAACTCCGCCGACATTATTTCGATTGTGCTACAGCAACTTGATGACCATCTGCCGCTGGACTACAGCGTGGCCTACCGGTTGGACGCGGCGGCTGGGATGTGGACGTTTATGGGGCGTGGTTTCAAAAGCCGAATCCTTGCGGAGCAAATCCAGGCCCCGCTCGCCATTCCCGTGGCCAACACGATGTTCTCCCGCTGTGCGAAAGGCGAAATCGTCTATGTGCCCGACCAGGGCGCGTTTGATCCGGTTTCCGGGCAGGCGGATTTGACCGTGCTTCGATACGTTACCGGGGCCGGGCTGCTTTCGGCAGTGGGCGCGCCGCTGATCGTGGAAGGAAAAGTCTTCGGCGTGCTGGTGTTCCGGCGCCGCGCCCGCGACGGATTCAGTGTGGCGGAGCAGGATTTCATCAAGGGCTTGAGCGCCCACGTGTCGCAGGCGGTTTATCAGGCGCAGCTTTACCAGAACCTGCAACAGGCCTACGATGAATTGCGTCAGACGCAGCAGGCCGCCATGCAGCAGGAACGGCTCAAGGCGCTTGGCCAGATGGCCAGCGGCGTGGCGCACGACATCAACAACGCCCTTTCGCCCATCGTCATGTGCTCCGACATGATCCAGCTCGGTGAATCCATTTTGACCGAGGAAGACAAAACGCATCTGAGCTACATCCGGACCGCCGCCAAAGACATCGCGCAAATCGTGGCGCGGCTGCGCGAATTTTACCGGCCGCGCGCCGGCGAGGAATCCCTGCAGTCACTGGACCTCAACCTCCTCGTCGAACAGGCGGTGGGCATGACGCGCCCGCGCTGGCGCGACATCTCCCAAAGCCACGGCATCATGATCGAAATGCGCACGGATTTGGAACCGCACCTGCCGAGGGTGGCCGGCAATGAAAGCGAATTCCGCGAAATGCTGACCAATTTGATTTTCAACGCCGTGGATGCCCTGCCGGACGGCGGCGCCATCACCATTCGCAGTCGCGTCACCGCCCAGACACCGGCCACCGCGCCGGAAAAAACCACGCCCCAGGTCATTCTCGAAGTCGCCGACACCGGCGTTGGCATGGATGAAACCACCCGCCAGCACTGCCTTGAACCGTTTTTCTCCACCAAAGGCCAGCGCGGCACCGGCCTCGGCCTGGCGATGGTCTATGGCATGGTGGAACGCCACGAGGGCAAAATCGAAGTTGACAGCCAGCCGGGTTTGGGCACCACCATGCGGCTGATTTTCCCCGTCCGCGAAATAACCACTTCCGGCACCCCGGAATTTTTGCGCGGCGCCAATCTCAAACCGCTGCGCGTCTTGTGCATTGACGACGAACCCATGCTGCGGGAACTGCTCCAGAAAATTCTCCGGCGCGACGGCCATCTGGCCGAAGTGGCCGACGGCGGACGGGCCGGGATCGAGGCCTTTCGCGCTGCCTGCCGTGGCGCGGAACCGTTCGACGTCATCTTCACCGACTTGGGCATGCCTCATGTGGACGGACGCGAAGTCGCCGCCGCCGTCAAGCGCGAGTCCCCCCACACGCCGGTCATCCTGCTCACCGGCTGGGGCGCGTTCATGAAGGAAGACGGCGCCCCGCCCGCGAACCTGGATGGCGTCATGAGCAAACCGCCGCACATCCGCGAAATTCGCACCATGCTCCGCAGCGTCGTGAAAAAGTCCGCTGCGCAAACAAAAAATTGACTTTCAAAAATTTGTGTCCCGGTGTCTTTGTGGTTAAACTTTTCCGAATGAGCAAAACTGCATTGTTATTCGCCGGCCAAGGCGCGCAATCCGTCGGCATGGGCAAGGACCTCGCCGAAAAATTTCCGTCCGCGAAAGCGTGGTTCGACCGCGCCAACGCCGCGCTGGGCTACGATCTCGCCGGCATCTGTTTCAACGGCCCGGAAGCGGATTTGACCAAAACCGAAAACGCGCAGCCGGGAATTTTTCTCGTGAGCTGGGTTTGCTTTCAACTGCTCAAGGAACAGGCGCCGAATCTGAAATTTGACGCCACCGCTGGTTTGTCGCTCGGTGAATTCACGGCGCTGACGGCGGCGGGCGCGCTGAGTTTTGAGGACGGCCTGCGCGTGGTGCGCCAGCGCGGCAAGTTTATGCAGGAAGCCTGCGACGTGACCCAAGGCGGCATGGCCGCGATCATCGGCCTGGACGAAGCGCCTACGCGCGAAGTCTGCGCCGAAGCCGGCGTGATGCTGGCGAATCTGAACTGCCCCGGCCAGCTCGTGATTTCTGGCGCGGTGGAAAATATTGCGAAGGCGTGCGAACTGGCCAAGGCCAAAGGCGCGAAACGCGCCTTGCCGCTGCCGGTGGCGGGTGCGTATCACTCGCTGCTCATGGCGAGCGCGCAGCCGAAGCTCGCGGCGGAATTGGCGAAGGTCAATTTGGTTTCGCCAGTCGTGCCGGTGATTTCCAACGTCACGGCGCAGGCGCACGGCACGCCAACGGAAATTTCCTCCAAGCTCGTCGAGCAGGTTTGTGCGTCCGTGCTGTGGGAAACTTCGATGCGCGTATTGCTGGCGCAGGGCTACACGCGGTTCATCGAGCTCGGACCGGGCTCGGCGTTGACTGGCTTCATGAAGCGCATTGATAAGACGGCGACGATGCTGAACGTCGCGGACGCGGCGAGTCTGGAAGCCACGGTGAAAGCCCTGGCTTAAAAATCTGCCACAGAGGCACAGAGCGCACAGAGATTTGTGTTTTCAACTCCGTGTTCTCTGTGACTCTGTGGCTAAAAAATCTGTCCATTTTGTTAATTCTGTCTGAAAATCCATAAATCTATGAGCCAACTTGCCAATCAAATCGCCGTTGTCACCGGTGCGGGCCGCGGAATCGGCCGTGCCATCGCCTTGAAATTCGCCGCTGAAGGCGCGGATGTCGTCGTGGTCTCGCGCACCCAGGAAAATTCCGAGAAGGTCGCGGCGGAAATCCGCGCGCTTGGCCGCAAGGCGTGGGCGCACGCCGTGGACGTGTCCGATGCCGCCGCCGTGAATGCCGCTGCCGAGAAAATTTTGGCCGAGGCCGGCAAGGTGGACATTCTCGTCAACAACGCCGGCGTCACGCGCGACGGTTTGCTGATGCGCATGAGCGATGCGGATTG
>PLYV01000218.1 GCA_003151855.1 Limisphaerales bacterium
GAGACCGGCCACCGCCGCCGGCCCCTCCAGATGCACCAGCGCGTTCACGTCGAGAATCAACCCCACCCGGCCGTCGCCGAGGATGGCCGCGCCCGCGAGCGAACGGTTTTTATGCACCATCATGTCATTGAGATTCTTGATGACGACTTCCTGCTTGTGCAGCAGCGCGTCCACGAACAAACACCGCGAGCTGGTGCCAGACTGCACCACCACCCCGATGCCTTCGTTCCGCGCGTCAACCGGCTGCGGCACGCCGAACAGCTCATGCAGCCGCAGCAGCGGCAGGTGCTGGCCCCGGACATTCACGAGCTCCGCCCGGTTTTGCACCCGCGTAATCATCCCGGGCTGCAGCCGGAACGACTCGCGCACGGACAACGTCGGAATGATGTAGCGCTCCCCGCCGACCCGGACGATCAGGCCGTCAATGATGGCGAGCGTCAGCGGCAGCGTGAGCGTGAACCGCGATCCCTGGCCGGGCTGCGACGAAATGTCCACGCGCCCGCGCAGCCGCTCCAGATTGCGGCGCACGACGTCCAGGCCGACGCCGCGGCCGGAAACATCGGTGATTTTTTCCGCCGTGGAAAAGCCCGCCGCGAAAATGAAATTGAAAACCTCCGCGTCGGTGAGCGTGGCATCGGCGGCGATGATCCCGCGCTCGACCGCCTTCTTGAAGATCCGGTCGCGGTTCAGCCCGGCACCGTCGTCGGCAATCTCCACGATGATGTTGCCGCCCTGGTGGAACGCGCGCAATTGCAGCGTGCCCACGGGCGGCTTGCCGGCGGCCGCGCGGGCTTCCGGCGATTCGATGCCGTGATCCACCGAGTTGCGGATCATGTGCAGCAGCGGGTCGCTCAATTCCTCAACCACGCCGCGGTCCAACTCCGTGTCGTCGCCGCTGGTGACAAACTGGACTTTTTTCCGCTGCTTGGCGCCGAGATCGCGGGTGACGCGCGCCATTTTTTGGAACAGGCCGCGGATCGGGACCATGCGCAGAGCCATGCTCACGCGCTGGAGTTCCTTGGTAATGCGCGCGAGCTGCGCCATGTTGCGCACGGACTGCGGACTTGCGTTGGTCAACAATCCCAAATCCTGGCTGACGAGAGATTGCGCAATCACCATTTCACCGACCAAATCCAGCAGGCTGTCGAGCTTGGTGGTGTCCACCTTGACCATCGCGCTTTGTCCGGCGGGCGCGGTGGCAGCCGCCGGTTGAGCCGATGCCGGGGCGGCGGACAAATTTTCGGCCGCGCTGTTTTGCGTCGGAGCGGCGGATTCGGTTTCCGCCGGCGCAGATGCAAGCGTTTCGGACGTTGGCGTTTCGTCGCCGTGGGCTTTGATTTTTCCGGAACCGACATTGTCAATGGCCTCCTGCACTTCCGCCTTGAGCTGGGCCGTGGGAATATGAATCGTCACAACCGGGCGCGTGCCGGTGACCTGCCCCTCGATCTCATCGAGGAACCGCTTGAGCACGTCGCGGCCGCGCAAAATGAGTTCGATGACCGAGGCATCAATCGTCAGCCGGCCCTGCCGGGCGAGGTCGAGCAGCGATTCGAGAATGTGCGCGAGCCGGTTGATGGGAATCAGGTTGAGAAAGCCCGCGCCGCCCTTGAACGTGTGGAACGCGCGAAAAACGGTATTCAACGTCTCGGCGTCCGCCGGCTGGTTTTCCAGCACCAGCACGCCGTGTTCGATGTTGTCGAGATGCTCGCGCGATTCGGTGATGAATTCGCGGAGCAGGTCGATGTCGTCGGCAAGGTTCAAGTTGAGCGGCAGCTCCCCGCTGGTTTCCGGAACAACATTGGCCACCGGCTCGGACGGCGGCGGCAATGGAAAAGGGTCCGGCGCTGGCGCCGCCCCGGTGGAACTGCCGGGGCCGGCCAGCGCCGGGATTTGCGCGGCCAATTCCTTGAGCCACGCAATGTCTCCGGCCAAAAACGGCTGGCCGGATTCGACAATTTTGACCATGCGTTCCCAGGCATCGGCACAAACGGTTTTCAACGCAGCGAGGGCGGGCTGGGCCGCCGCCTCGTCGCGCAGGTTGCCCAGCAGGTCGAGGAGGGGAAACTGCCCCTGCGTCGAGCCGGCTTGCGCCGAGCCGGCTTCAAAGTTGAAGCTGCCGATTAATTTGGAAAGCCGGTCTTGATTGTCCATAACCAGTAAAAACTTTGCCATGGTGCCCGCTGGTTTCCAGCGGCGGCATCACAACCCCACGCTGGGTATCGGCGCAAACCGCCGTTGGCTGAAGGATAATTATGCAGGTGCCCCCGGTTAAGGCCGTGCCGGTTTGAGGCGCTTGACTCCGATGGCTTTTGCCTTTCAAGCAGGCGATTAAAGAAACTGGGATTATGCACTCCACAAACCTGGCCCAAGCTTGATCCGCAGATGACGCAGATTTCGCAGACAAACAGGGGAAAATTCTGCGCCAATCGGTGAAATCTGCGGACAAACTTGCCATGTGCATAATCCCAAAAGAAACAGGGCCGGACTGGCGTCCGGCCCTGGTGGTGATGAGGTTTATACGCCTTCACCCAGGCGCTCAGAAGTGCGGCGCGACCAACCCATGGTCGCTGTCCAAGCCGCGCCGCGAGCAAAACCTCTCTGCCAACCCTAAACGGACAGCGAAATCTGGCACTGATAATCATCTGCCACCAAACAATCAGTTGATGGCCAGCCCCCAGCCGGTCAGGGGAACTGCTTAAAGGTTGCACCAATAAATCACCGCCGTGAACACCGCCAGAACCAGCACAGTGATCATTACCGTCAAAAAGCGCATCTGCTTTTGATGAGCGGAAAGGCTGCGCTTTCTGCGGCGGCCACCCATTTTGCTCATCCCGTGCCAGGCGGCTAATTCATCCATGGGGCAAAGGCTTTCTTTGTTTTCTATTTTGTAAAATTTAGCGGGTCAGCGACCTTCGGCAAAGCCGGAGGCTCGAGATAGCGTGAACCGCTCAAAGCGGTTTAAGCGGCATGGTCTAGTTTCCCAACGCCTTCTTCCAATCCATCATCGCGCCGGTCAAATCCGCCGAGATGTTGCTGTAGGCACCACCAAATCCCATGCTCTTTTCTGCCGCTGCCACATTGCCGCTCAAGGCCGCGCGGATAACATTAGCCGCCTCCTTATGAAAGGTCGCATGAAGCGCCTGAACCTTCTTGAACTGCGCCGCGTTCTGCTCGGCAATGGGAAGTGAATACAGCCACTTGCCAAAGTCACAGTGATTGTCGGGCGCGACGCGCTCGGGCGGAACGTCAGAGCGGCCATCTTTGATGACGGCCTCAAGCCGCCGCTTCCACGCGCCATGCGCGCCGATTGCCTTGGTGATTTCTTGTGGGTCTATCATATGTTTTGTTGTGTTTGCTTGTTGTTTTAACTTCCAAATGAATATCACATCCGTTTTTCAACCGGCTCAAAAATCCTTGAAGTCGCCAGCCATCGGGATTTCCTGCCGCCGATGCTGCGCCTTGGTGGTGGAGGTCTGATACGGCTCGGCGGGGTGACAGCCCCGCAGATTCGTGTCTATCTTGCAAATGTGGCTCGTCAGCCAGTCCGCCAGCATCTGCTTCAACTGGATCCCCAGCCGGGTCGTGGCCCCGTCGGTCTGCGCCATCGCGACCAGTTGCTGGTAATCCTGCAAAAATTTCGCGTGCGCCGCCTTGTTCTTGCCGGCCGCCGGGCACCGATGCTCGGCCATGATGTTTTCCTCATGGGCAAAATGCGTCTGGGCATACTGGCCAAGAAAATCCAGTTGCGACATCAAATCTTGCGTGACCGTGCCGCTCACACAGGCGGCGTGCAGATCGTTGATGAGCCGGATCAATTCCTTATGTTCCTCGTCCACGGACGCCACACCGGTGGACATCCGCTCCTCGTTCCACTGGACGACTCCATCCGGCTGGAGCGACCGCGCCGCGCCGTTCGTCCGGACACGGGCTGGCGGTTCGGCGCGGAAATTTCCGCCGCCCTGTTCTCCGCCCACCAGTTGCTGAAGTTCTGCCACGGATTGCTTCATCACCTGCGCCTGGGCATTCAGCTCTTCGGCGGCGGCGGCGCATTCCTCGGCGCTGGCCGCGTTGCCCTGCGTCACCTTGTCCATCTGCCCCACAGCCGAGTTGATCTGCCCGATGCCCTGCGTCTGTTCCTTGGAGGCCCCCGCCACCTCGGCAATCAACTCGTCCACCTGCCGGATCTGGGCCACGATGTCATTCAACGCCGCCGTGACTTTGCTGCTGATCTCCACGCCCTGCGCGGTCTTGCCAATGGCCCCTTCGATCTTGTCGGCGGTTTCTTTGGCCGCCGTGGCGCTCCGCTGCGCCAGGTTGCGCACTTCGTCGGCGACCACCGCGAAACCCATGCCCGCTTCGCCGGCGCGCGCGGCTTCCACCGCTGCATTGAGCGCCAGCAGATTGGTTTGCCGGGCGATTTCGTCGATCACGCCGATGATGTCGGAGATCTTGC
>PLYV01000207.1 GCA_003151855.1 Limisphaerales bacterium
TTCGGCACCAGCGCGGCGACGGAATCAATCACGATGACGTCGAGCGCATTCGAGCGCGCGAGCGTTTCGCAAATGGTCAATGCCTCTTCGCCGGAATCCGGCTGGGACACGAGCAAATCGTCCAGATTCACGCCGAGTTTTTTCGCGTAGCCGGGATCGAGCGCGTGTTCGGCGTCAATGAAGGCCGCGAGGCCGCCGGCCTTTTGCGCGTTGGCGATGACGTGCAACATGAGCGTGGTTTTGCCGGAGGATTCCGGGCCGTAGATTTCCACCACGCGTCCGCGCGGCAGGCCACCAACGCCGAGTGCGAGGTCAATCGCCAGCCCGCCGGTCGGGATGACCTCGATTTTTTTCAGCGCGTGCGCATCGCCGAGGCGCATGATGGCGCCGTCGCCGTAGGCTTTGGTGATGGATGAAATCGCGGCGTCCAGCTCGCGCGCGCGGGTGGCGCTGACCTTGGCGGCTTCGGTGGTGGCGACGGATTTTTCGGTGGATTTTTCAGGAGATTTGACGGCCATATGTTTGGTAAGTCAGTTTTTTAATTGTGGGTGCGACGGTAGTGAAAATGACCGGGGTTGGCAAAGGAAAATCCGTGCGCGGGCGCTAAAACCATTTCTTCCGCTTGAAATACCAGTAGGTCGCGCCGGTCGAGAGAATCATGAACAAGGCGGCGACGGGATAGGCGTGCCGGGTGTCCAGTTCCGGCATATCCTTGAAGTTCATCCCATACCAGGTGCCGATCATCATCAGCGGCGTGGTGATGACCGTGATGAGCGTGAGCAATTTTACGACCTCGCCGGTCTGGTTGGACGACATATTCAGATAAACCTGCAAAATGCCCGTGAGCGAATCCGCGTAGCCGTGCGCCACCTCGCCGATGTGGAAGAGCGAATCGTAGATGTCGCGGAAATACGGCACGAGATGCGGGCGCACCAGCTTGAATTCGCCGGCGGCGAACCGCCCCAGCACCTCGCGCTGCGGCCCGATGATCTGGCGCAGGTGCAGCACCTCTTTCTTAACCTGCAAAATCTTGTTCAGCGTCTCCTTGCTTGGCTTCTGGAAGGCGAGCTGTTCCAGTTCCGCAATCTCCAGCGAGAGTTCATCCAGCGCGGGCTTGTAGTTGTCCACGAGATTATCGAGGAGCGAATGCGCCACGCGGTCGGGCGCGCGGGCGATGTTCATCGTGCCGTTCAACGCGCGTTCCTCCACCGTGGAGACGCTGCGCATCGGCTGGTCGTGATAGGTGACGAGAAAATTTTTGCCGAGGAAAAAATTCAGCTCGTTCGTGCCGAAACAGCCGTCTTTGCGGCTGTAATCCACCGCGTGAATCACCAAGAACAAATATGGTGTGAACAAATCCTCGTCCTTCGGCGAATATTCCTCGACCTTCGGCGACGGGCTGGCTTTCACGCAGTCCTCGATGGACAGCGGGTGAAAATGGAAAATCTGCTCCAGCACCTCCTTGTTCTCGAAGTCCGTGGGATTTTCCAGATCCACCCAGAGAAAAAGATTCGTGTCCGCCAGCAGCGTCGGCATCAGGAACGGCTCGATGTCCTTCGTGTGCAGCTTACCCTGCGTCGTGAAGGCGAAGGAACGGATCATGCGCCAGCCTCCCGGTGCAAAACCGCTGTGTCGTCGGCCATAAACAATCCTTTGATGCGTCCGTCCATTTGAGAAATCGCGCCAACTCTAAAGCCGTTCCCCGCGCCGTGTCGAACCAAAATCCTCACCAAGGCCGCGCGCCCTTGAGCTTTTTTTTATCAAGCGCGGTTTTTTCCCGCGCCTTGCCGGCGCGCACTTCTATGCGGAACGGCGGCTCGATTTCCGGCGGCAACGGCGCGGCGGGCGGCGCGGGCGCTTCCGGTGCCGGCCCGGCGTCCACAATCTTGGCGATGACGCCAAGCAGTTCGCTCCGGCCATGACCGGCTTCGGAGGAACATTGAAAAATTTCCGGCAACTGCTCGAACCAGCCCGCGATGCGCTCCTTGAACGCCGCGATGTTCGCCGCCACCGTTTCCGGCGTGCCGCGATCCGTTTTCGTGAAGACGATGACGAACGGCAGCGCGTAGCTGGCCAGCCATTGCACCAGTTCCAAATCCAGCGGCTGCGGTTCCAGGCTGGAATCAATCAGCAGAAACGTGCAGCACAGGTTTGGCCGGTGCTTGATATAATTTGCCGCCGCGCGGTTGAATTGCGAGACGTGCTTGCGCGAACCTTCCGCGTAGCCGTAGCCCGGCAAATCCACCAGCCGCCACGTCTTGTTGATCGTGAAAAAATTGATGAGCTTCGTGAACCCCGGCGTGGGCGAGACGCGCGCCAGCCGTTCCTTACCCGCGAGCAGGTTCAGCAGCGACGACTTGCCGACGTTCGAGCGGCCGATGAAGGCGAACTCCGGCAGCGACTCGTCCGGGCAGCCCGCCAGGTCCGGCGCGCTGCGGTCAAAGATGGCGGATGCAATATGCACGATGAAAAACCGGTGGCAATGATGGCAGAAAATTCCGGCCACCGATACTTCCAAATTTTCAAACTCCGGCGTGGCGCGGGCAAGGATTGATTTCGGCAATGCACCGATTGGAAATATCAATTAACACTCTGCCGCCGTCTTGGGGTATAACGACGATATGAAAGCCAAATCCATAACTCCTGATACTTGTGTTGAAACCTCCGCGCCCCGCATTCTCGCCCTCGGCCTGCTGGCGGTCCTGTTGCTGCTGGCGCTGACCGGCTGCAAAAACGCGGCCACGAACACGGCGGAGATTTATCCCGTCGGAGTTTACAACTTGGTCAGCATTGACGGCAAAACCGTGCCTTGCAACCTGACCCATGAAGGCGCGGCCATGGTCGTCAAGTCGGGCAGCCTCACCTTCAATGCCGACGGCACCTGTCGTAGCTTGAGCATCTTTTCCATCCCGCCGCATCCGGACATCCGCCGCGAGGTGAACGCCACCTGCACGCAAAATGGCGCGGAACTCACAATGCGTTGGCAGGGTGCCGGCATCACCAAGGGCCAGATCAATGGCGACACCTTCACGATGAACAACGAGGGGATGATTTTCTGCTACCGGAAATAACCGGCGGTGGTGCGGTTCACCGTTCGCCCGGTAAATCCGGCTCAATTCTCTCCATCTGCCGCAATGCCTCGTCGTGGCCCAGAAGCAGGGCGGCGGCGATTAGTTTCGGCTCAATGGTGAAGGAACCCACCGGCAACGGCCGGAATGGCCGGAACACTCGGATGCGGATTCCCGCCGGCGGCTGTTTCATCAGGTCGAGGGCGGCGTTGTAATGCAGATTTTGTCGCGCTGTCCAGATCCGCGCCACCATCGGAAATTCCGGGTAGGCCACTTTTCCCATCCAGCGTGGGACCGGCTTGAGTCGGAAATCCGGATTATGTGTCATCACCACCGTGATGTCTGTCGCGCCGTCCGCAATCGCCCGGCGGACGGGAATGGGATCGGCCACGCCGCCGTCGGCGTAGGGCTTGCCGTCCACGAAATCAAATCCGCGCGTCGCCAGCGCCATGGACGAGGTGGCGCGCAGCGCCGCAAAGACCCGGTCGTCGCAGACGTGGAAATAGACCGGCTCGCCCGTGAGACAATCCGTCAGCACGATGTAAAACTTGGTGTCCGCCTTTTGCAGCGCCTCGACGGACAGCGGCGCGCGGATGCGGATGACGTGATCCACCAGGTAAGCGAGGTCAATGATGGGTTTGCGGCGGAGCAGGTTGCTTTTGCGGACCACGTTGCAGGCCAGCTCGCGCCAGATGGTCAGCCCGGTGTCCCACATGTCGGCGACAAAATAAGCCGCCGAACACGCTCCGGAAGAAGCGGCATAAACCAAGTCATATTGTCGCCGTCCGCGTTCGTGAAGATAGGCCAGCACCCCGGCTGCCCAGGCCCCGCGCATCGCTCCACCTTCCACAATCAAGGCAGTTTTGCGGCGGTCATCTGACCCGGCATTTCCGACCAACGACGACATTCAAATCCTTTCACCGGCGAGTCCGGTTGAGCCTGCGAATCCCTGGCGGGATTTCCTTGGTTTCAGCATAGCACACATCCGGTTTGGCCGCCGGCAATGTTTCACCATGACGTTTTATGCCAGTTATGCTAGGATTATGGAGGGTTGGAGACTTCAGCATTGAATCTATGAAAGCCAGGATCAATAAATACTCCGCCATCGCCGCGACCATGCTCGCGACCTTGAAATCCCACGCGAACACCCCGGCCCCCGCCAAACCACCGCCGGCCACCACCCGTTCTGCCGCCGCCGCGCCGGCCCGCAAGCCCGCCGCCGACAATCCCGGCGTGCTGGACGAGCGCCGGCGGTTCGCCCTCAGCATGATTGAGACCGGCGGCGACGATCAGGAGATTGGCCGCGCCGGTGAAGTCAGCCGCTATCAGATCATGCCCTCCGTGTGGCGGCATTACAGCGACTCGCAGCGGTATCACGACCCAGAAACCTCCTCGGAAGTGGCCCAGCAACATTGGACCGCGCTCTACAATGGTTTCAAGCAACAGGCCGGCTGCGAGCCGACCGACTTCGACATGTATGTGCTGTGGAACACCCACTACGGCTACTACGCCAAGCGCGGGTTCAAGCCCGAACGCCTGAATGCCGTCGTTCGCGAACGCGCCCAGCGTTTCGTGAACCTCATCCAGCGGGGCTCGGCCTGATTCAGCCAAAATAAAAACGGGAGGCAAGCGCCTTGCGGTCACTTCACCTCCCGTTGAGATTGCGAATGATAATCAGTGCTTCACTTCCACGGCCTTGCCCAAGGGCTGGCCGATTTCCTTGAGCAATTTCACGAACCACTTGGATTTGATGTCGAACGGCTTGCCGCCCTTGATGCGCTCAAACTCGATCGCGCGAAGCTGGTTGCCGCGTTCCTCGTCCTCGCCCACCACGCCGCCTTTGCCGGCGAAGGCGCAGGCCACGGCCTTGACCGCGCAACGCTGGATGAGCTTGCGGTCGGCGGCGTTCGCGGCGGCGGCGCGGCTGTAATAACCGCTCTTCTGCACGAGCGTTTTTTCCGCGCCGATCATCTCGGCGAACTGCTTGGCGAACCACGCGCCGACGTTGACCTTGTCCAGCCGCACATGGCCGAACGCGTCGCGCGGCACTTCTTCGCCCTTCGCTTCAATCTGCTTGACGATGTCCGACACGCACGCGCCTTCGGAGACGAACAGGTTCACGCAATCATGCTTGTCCATGATCTTGCGCAGGCGGGCGGCCTCGGCCTTGATGTTGAGTGCCATCTCGGGAATGAAGATGCCGTGGACGCCGCGGCGTTCGCTGCTCAAGCCGAGTTCCGGCACAAAGCTCATCTCCGCCGTCAGCTTGCGATATTCCTCCGCCGTGGCGGCGGTGAGCCAGCCGCAGTTGCGCCCCATCACTTCATGGATGATGAGCATGCGCGGATTCGCGTTGTGCTCGGAAACGACATTCGCGAAATAATGCGCGCCTTCCTCGGCGGCCGTCCACGCGCCGAGACTCTGGCGGATCGGGATCACGTCGTTGTCAATCGTCTTGGGCATGCCGACGACGGTGAGATTGTAATTGTTGTTCTTGAGAAATTTCGCGAGGTCGGCCGCAGCCGTGTTCGTGTCGTCGCCGCCGATGGTGTGCAAGATGTCCACGCCGTCCTTGATGAGCTGGTCGGCCGCGACCTTCTGCGGGTCCTGGCCTTCCTTCACCAACCCGCGCTTCACGCAATCCTTGATGTTGGTGAGTTTCACGCGGCTGTTGCCGATGGGGCTGCCGCCGTGCTCGACGAGCGCCTTCCAGTTCTTGCGCGCCTGCGCGGTCACCTTGAGGCTCTTGCCTTGCAGCAGGCCCATGTAACCGTTCACGTAGCAGATGATCTCCACCTTCGGCGCCTTGCGCGTGTAGGTTTCGATGAGATAACCGATGGAGGCGCTCAGGCACGGAGCCAGGCCGCCCGCCGTCAGGATGCCGACTTTCTTGATAGTTTTGCTCATAAAATAATTTTTCGGTGATGCGCTTTTCGGGAAAGGGAATCAATCGTTAACCGCTTTCGTTTCGAGCCACAACCCTTGTCCGCTAATAATGCGGCAAATGCGTTTTAAGCTCAACTTCAAACCGCATTTCCGCCGACCGCCAGCGACTACGCGGACGGCCGCCAAGATTTCGCTTCAGACGGAAATGCGAACCGCCGCGCCGAAATGAAGGCGGAAAAAACGAGTGACAGCGGAAAAGCTTGGGCAACGAGGGTGTGTTTGGCCCGACCGCCTTCCGAGCCGGACAAAGGTCCGCTCCCAAACCACCCTGGCCACCACCAACAGCGGGGAACTTTTTAGTATTTCACCCCATTGCGACTTTTCGGCCAAAGGGCAACGTTCGGGCATGGTTGTGAATCCCTCAAAGCTGGCGGTCTTGCTCGGTCTCTTGATTTGCGGCTGCCAATCCGATCGAACCACCGCCGTGCCGCCGAAAACGACTCCGATTTCCGCCGGCGCGCCGAAATCCGTTAATGCCGCGATCCGCAACAACTCTTTGGCGTTGTTGAGCGATCTGATGAACGACGAAAAAGATTTGAGCAAAATCCTGATCATCAAAAACGCGTCGCGGGAATTGAACCAGCTCGTCAAGGACATCTCGAACACGGCGGGCACGACCGCGAAGCGATTGAAAGCGCTCGCGAAGCAGGAAGGGTTGCGGGGGGAGAACACCGCCCTGCCTCCCGGCGAGCAAGCCACCCGCAAGGCCATTGCCAAGACCAAGGAACACGTCCTGTTGCATTCCAAAGCCGCCGAGTTCGAGGTTCAATTGCTCCTCACGCAAGCCGAAGCGTTGAACTACGGAACGCACCTCGCCTCCGTCATTGCCGAAAACGAACCGCAACCCCGCCGCGCCAGCGAATTCACCGCCCTCTCCGCCCGCTTGCAACAATTATACGCCCGCACCATCACCCTGTTGCGCCGACCGGAAATGGAGCAGCCGAAAAAACCGTGACGTGGCCGGTGGCGGGGCAACCGCTGGACTGCTGGATTTGCATCCCGTTGGGATTCGCGATTGTAGCGGCGGTCTGTGACCGCCGAATTAAACGTGTCCTCTGGCTTGAAGCGGATAAATCTCTCCCTGATACGGCCAAGCTTCAAGATGTGCGGCCAGTTTTTTACGCACGGGATTATTGGCAACATAGAGCCACTTCTCCGAATACGATTCTTCGGAACGCATAACATGGTCGAAGAAGCCCTTCTGCCAGTGCGGGGCGGGAACATTCATTCCGCGCAAAGTTTTCGAGAGGGAGTTTTTCAAGCTCTTCATCCATTCGGAAAGCAGGGAAAGACGGCGGTCGCAGACCGCCGCTACAGGCTCGCCGCTGTAGCGGCGCTCTATGAGCGCCGATTCATATTCCTCACCAAACGCCACGAACAGATGCAGATGATCCGGCATCAAAACGTATTTGCCGACGAACACGCCACGCGTCAGACCCGCCTCGCAAAACTTTCGGAAATCTTCGTGGACTTTGGCATTCGCGAGAATGGGTTTGCGGTCTTCCGTGTTCGTGGTGACGAAGTAGAGCGGATGGCTGGTGAAAAGCCGGTCAAGACGTTTGAGTCTGGGCGGACGTTCTTCCGAGTTCATACCTGATTGTAGCCTGATTGTAGCGGCGGTCTGTGACCGCCGAAAGAATTTTGAGAAACGACGGCGGTCACAGACCGCCGCTACAACGTCTTGAAGTAGTCTTCGCGAATCACAACTTCTTCGATGACCTTCTGCTGAACATCAACGCCAATCCGGAGCTGTTTGAGCTTTTCGACTAACTCTTCACCGTCCACCAAATCAATCGGTCGCGCCCCATCGCGCTGTGCTTCGGCACGAGCATCACGAGTGAATGTGCCGGTTGTAATCAGCAAACCTTTGTCAGCTCGCCCATCCATCGCGCCGCGAAAATCACGAACCACAGAGGCACCGACGCTGCCTTTATAATGCTTGGATTGAAATTTCACATGGAATGAAAGTAATCCACCAATCCGAACGACGCCTTTGCCATCAATACCACCATCACCAGCTCGACCAGTCACTTCGACATGAATGAATCCGGATTCACGCAAAAGACGTTGGCAAAGACGTTCAAACGCAGCTGGCGAAATCCCGCGAATAATTTCTAGTAGGCTGTCTTCCCAAGTTGGTTCGATCTCATCTGCCTCTGACGTTTCCCTCTCACCTGATTGGTTGTTGCTCATTGCAACGACCACACGTTTGACTTCTTCTTTATCGACTGACTTGCATTTGCTGCCTTTCGGAGTTAGTGACCAAACACCGCGAGTGGAATTTTCAAGAAGACCAAAACGCTTAAGATAATTGCGAGCCCAAGCAAGCCGGTAGCTCAGCTTGGTTCTTGTCCCGCGGTGAATTTCAGTAATTTCTTTCTCACAAACCGCAAGTTCGCTGCGACCGTGTCCTCTTGTTCCGTAATTGATGCCGACCCACCGAGTTGTTGCATTGCTTGCAACAAGGGTTCAAATAACTCGTCGTATTTCGGCACTGCCATAAATTTAATTTTTCGCCCCCGCCAGTTCTTCCTCAAAATCCACAATCTCTTTGATCTGCACCAGAAACCAGCGGTCAATTTTCGTGAGGTTGAAAATCTCCTCGATCGTGAAGCCGGCGCGCAGGGCGTGGCGGCTGAAGAAGATGCGTTCGGCGTTGGGCACGCTCAGC
>PLYV01000073.1 GCA_003151855.1 Limisphaerales bacterium
TGTTCCGTGCCGTGCGCGATGGCGAGCGAGGGCAAAACCTTGCTGATTTCCGGCGCGTAGCTGCGGAGCTGCAACCCTTTTTCCTTTTCAAAACCGGGAACAAAATGATTCGGCTGCCAGAGTTTGCGGGCGGCGAGGCCGGAGCCGGCGATGAGCGCGCCGGTGAGGCCGAGGCGCACGAGAAACTCGCGGCGGTTGACCGGCGATTCGTTGGGATTTGACGCGCTCATTTTTATCGTTAATCAACCTACTCACTTAATCACGCCGCGCAAATACTTTTCGATGAATGCCCGCGCCTGGTCGCCATCAGCGGCATCGAACGCGCCGCCGAGTTCGCCGTTGCGCTGGTAAACGACTTTCCATTTGCCGAAAACCTGCGCGCGGAAAATTTTTCCACCGTTCACGTCCGGCAGATTTTCCACCGTGCCGAATTTGCCGCAGAAATCCTGAAATGATTTCCAAGCTTTCGCCGCGTCGTCCGCCGAGGCGACCATGACGAAAAAGGGGATTTCTGCGCCGTCGAATTTGTATTTCGCCTGATAGACTTCCTTGAGCGCCGACTGGCCCTGCGCATTTTCCGGCACATACGCCACGCTGTCGGCGATCATGCCGTCCGCCGGCAATTTGCGGCGGCCAGCGAGGCCGGTGTCATCCGCCGGCAAATCTTTCGCGCGGATGTCGGCGATGCTTTTGGCCTTCGCCAGCGTCTCGGGTTTCATGTCTGACGCGATGATCTGCACATAAACCGCGCCTTGCCGGTAGAAATAGCCCATCTCGCCGGAGTAGCCGTCCGCGACGATGGTGAGCGGCTGCCCCTTCGGATCGCGCTCCTGCGAAAACATCCCAAAAGCGTCCACTGGGTTGTCAAAGCGATATTCATAAACGTCCACGTAGCTGCCGGGCGCGGCGTTGATGCCGAAGGAACGGCAGCGCAACGCCTGCACATTGAAGCTCTGGTAGGCCGGCGCGCGGCCGTCAATTTTTTCGTAAAGGTTGTCTGAATTGTAAAATTCCGTGTCGCCCATCGGCTTGGTGCCGGTGAGGGGGATTTCCATCGGCTCGCCTTTCACCGCCGGTTTGGGCGCGGCGGTGGAACCTTCCGCGCCGCCTTCGGGTGAAGCTTCGTCGCCGCCGGCGGCTTTCGCCGCGGCCGTCACTGGCGCTTCGGCCGCCGCCGCCGGAGCGGCTTCGCGCACGGTGCCGGATTTGCCCGCAACGGCGGCAGCGGTGGATTTCAGCGCGTCGGTGCGGACGGCGTAGAGATTTGGATCAAAGACTTTTCCCTTGTGATAAATCACCAAACCAATGACGACGACCAGAACAAGAATGACCGCGCTGGCGATGCTTTCCGCCGCTGGCACGCGGGTGCGGACAAACTGCCGGCGGTTGCCGGTGCCAGTTATTTTCTCGTTCGCCATGAGTTCAAGGAATTAAGAACCACGAAACACACGAAATGACACGAAAGAAATAGAATTCAAACCGGCTTTTCGTGGGATTCGCGTATTTCGTGGTTTCAACTTCAGGCAAAGTAGCGTTCGGCGCGGCGCATGATTTCGGGATAATCCGTCTTGAAATGGCAGGCGTCGCGCAGCGCGGCGAGATCCACCTTGCTTGCGTCGCGATGTTCCGCCGCCAGCGCCGCATAATAATCGCGCGCCTCGGTGTTGCCGTCCTGTTCGTAGTAGGTGACGAAGCGGGCGATGTCGTGAAACGCGAAATCGGTTTGCTTCGCGTTTTCTTCGCACGCCGGGCAGCCGGTGCACATCGTGCGGCGGCCGGCCACGATCGTTTCGCGCAGCAATTCCAGATGCGCGAACTTGAGCGGCTCCTTGTAGCTGCGCGCGGCGGCGGTGTTGGACTGCATCTGGTCCACGTTTTCGATGCTGTTGCAAATCGTGGCGATGCGCGGGTCGCTCCAGACGGAATGCAGCACCGCCTGGTGCGTGGTGAGGCCGAGCTTGTCGAGTTCGGGCAGGCGCTTCGGCACATCCTTGGTGCTGCGCATCGTCTTCATGGCGACGAGGCCGATGCCGGCCTTGTGGCAGGCGTCGAGCGCCGTGTCCAGCGGGCCACCCTTGGGATAAAACGGATTGAACGCCAGCATGATGATGTCAATGAATCCGCCTTCCGCCGCCGCGTTCAAATAATCCGGCAGCCGGCCATCGTGGCAGGAAAAACCGACGAGCTTGACCTTGCCGGATTTTTTCAACTGCTCGGCGACCTTTTTGTAGGCGTCGCTCTTCGGCCAGTTCAGCGAATCCTCGCCATATTCCTTGGGGCCGAGGCCGTGGATGTAAAACGCGTCCAGATAATCCGTGCCGCAGGCCGCCAGCCGCTTGTCAATCATCGTGAGCAACTGCTCCGGTCCCTGGCGCGGATGATCCTTGGAGACGAGAAAAATCTCCTTCCGGCGTTCGGGATACTTGGCGAGCCACTTGGCGAAAATCTTTTCTGACTGGCCGTTTTTGTAGCAGTCCGCCGTGTCGAAATAGCGGATGCCCATGGACCACGCGATGTCAATGTAATCGGGACTCAACGCCGACATCATGCCGCCCATGCCCAGCATCGTGACCTGCGGCCCGCTCTTGCCAAGCTGTCGTCGAGGCAACGGCTCGCCGGCGGCNNCCATGGACCACGCGATGTCAATGTAGTCCACATCCAGCGCCGCCATCATGCCGCCCATGGTGAGCATGGTGACTTTGCGCCCGCTCTTGCCCAGCTCGCGCTGCGGCAGGATGCCGGCGGCAGCCGGCGCGGTCGAAACGGCTTGCGCCAGCAATGACGGCGCGGCGGCGAGTGCGACCGGCAGCGTCAGGGTGGTTTTGAGAAAGTTTCGGCGCGAGGCGGAGCGAGGTTCGTTTTTCATGGGTTGGTTGGTTGCGGGTTAAATTAGCACCGACTTCCGACATTTCAAATTAAATGCCAGACGGAACCACGCGCTGCCGGGTTACACCGTGAAATCTTGTTTCCAGCCGCCACTTTGGCAGCATACCCCGGCATGGCCGATACCCCAAAAAATGTCCCGCTCGTCGTTGACCTCGACGGCACGCTCATCCGCACCGACATGATGTGGGAATCGCTGTCGCGCCGGCTGCGGCGGAATCCGCTCGCCATTTTCCAAATCCTGTTCTGGTGGCCGCGCGGCCGCGCCAGTTTGAAGCAAAAGCTTGCCGCGCGCGTCCAGATTGATCCGGCCACGTTGCCGTATCACGAGAAATTCCTCGCGTGGCTGCGCACGGAAAAAGCCGCCGGCCGCCGGCTCATCCTCGCCACCGCGTCCGATTTGAAAATGGCGCAACCGGTTGCCGCGCATGTCGGCTTGTTCGACGAAGTGCTCGCCAGCGACGGCCAGACGAATCTCCGCAGCGAAAACAAGCTCCGCGCGCTGTCGGCAAAGTTCGGCGTCCGTGGCTTTGATTACGCCGGCAATTCCTCCGCCGACTTCGCCGTGTGGCGCGGCTCGCGGCAGGCTGTCGTCGTCAACGCCAGCGCGCGTGTGCTGCGCGAAGCCGCGAATTGCACGCAGCTCGGCGCGACGTTTTGCGAGGATTTTTCCGCCGTGGCCGTGGCGAAAAGCTTCTGCACCGAACTGTTCTGGCGCAGCGGCTATCTGCTCGCCATTGTCGCCGGACTGTTGCTGGCGGTGGCGTTTCCCAAGCCCGGCGTTGCTGGCGCGGCGTGGATTGCGCCGGCGCTGCTGCTGTTCGCCGCGCGCGGAAAAAATGGCGCGGACGCCTTTCGCGCCGGCTATGTCGGCGGGCTGGTTTTCTGGCTCGTGTCGCTTTACTGGCTGCTGCTGATGCCGGCGACGGGATTCCCGATTCTCGCCTGGCTGGCGCTGTCGGCGTATGTGGCGCTATTTTTCGGCGCGTGGGTCTGGCTGGTTTCAAATTTCAAATTTCAAATTTCAAGTTGGCTTGGCCGCGTGCGCTGGACGCTGGCGGGTGCGGCGGCGTGGGTGGCGCTGGAATGGCTGCGCGGCTGGCTCATCAGCGGCTTTCCGTGGAGCTTCCTCGGCGCGTCGCAATTCAAGCTCGTGCCGCTCCTCCAGATCGCGGCGGTGACGGGCGTCTTCGGCGTTTCCTTCCTCGTCGTCTGGCTTTCGCTCGCGCTGTATGCGGCGGCGGAAATGATTTTTCACAATCCCTCCAAACGCCACGTCTGGCAGGCGGAAATCGTCTTGCCGCTGACCGCCACGGTGCTGCTGTTCGTCGGCGGGATGTTCGTGGTCAACCGCGACCCAGCGGCGGAAAAAACTTTGCACATCGTCTGCGTTCAACCCAGCGTGCCGCAGACGCTCATCTGGTCGCCGACGGAAGATGAAAAGCGCTTCACCGAACTGCTCGCCGTTTCGCACCGCGCGGTCACGAACGGCACCGACCTGCTGGTCTGGCCGGAATCCGGCGTGCCGATGTTCGACGGCGTTTACACCGCCGTCAGCCGGTTCGCGCAGTCGAACCACGTCGCCATCCTGTTCAACGGCGACGACGCGGAGTTCCGCCCGGACGCGACGAACTTTTTCAACAGCGCGTTCCTCATCCAGCCGGACGGCAAATGCGCCGGCGTTTACCACAAGCAAAAGCTCGTGATTTTCGGTGAATACGTCCCACTCGCGCGCTGGCTGCCGTTCCTGAAATATCTGACGCCCATCGAAGGCGGCTGGACGGCGGGCGACCGTCCGGTGGTGTTTGCCGGAGAGAATTTCACCGTGGCGCCGCTGATTTGTTTCGAGGACGTTTTTCCCGGAACCACCCGTGCGGCGGCGGCAGCGGGGCCGGACTTGCTCATCAACCTCACCAACGACGGCTGGTTTGGCGAAAGCGCGGAGCAGTGGCAGCACCTGGCGAACGCCGTCTTTCGCGCGGTGGAAAACGGCGTGCCGCTCGTCCGCTGTTCCAACAACGGCATCACCGGCTGGATTGACGCGCATGGCCGCGTGCGGGAAATGCTGCGCGACAAGTCCGGCAGCGAATACGCCGCCGGCGCGCTGATGGCGGAAATCCCGCTGCCCGCACAAAAATCCGAGCCGACGTTTTACCAGCGGCACGGCGACTGGTTCGCCTGGGGCTGCACGGCCGTTGTATTGGGTGCTTGGTTCGCCGGCCGGAAACGGGCGTCAGCCAAAGCGTCAAGCTGAATGTGGAACCACGACTGAAGTCTGCTGTGTTCCGAACCGGGCGAACGGCAAGTCTGTTGCTGGCCGGTGAATTTTGAGCCCTGGCAAGTCAGGGGGATTTGACACCGCCAGAATTTCATGTTGAATTGCACAAGCCAGTTATAATCCAGAAGCAAAACCATGCGCATCCTGCTTGCCGAAGACGAACCCAAGGTAGCCGAACATATCCGCACCGGACTGGTGGCCGAGGGCTACGCGGTGGATGTGGCCGGCGACGGCGACGAGGCCCTCTGGCTGGCCGAGTCGAACACCTACGACGCGCTGCTGCTGGACATCAACATGCCGCACAAGGATGGCATCACGGTGGTGCGCCTGCTGCGGCGCAAAGGCATCGCCGCGCCGGTGATGTTCCTGACGGCGCGCGACGACATCGAGGACAAGGTGCGCGGGCTGGACGCAGGCGGCGACGATTACCTGACGAAGCCGTTTTCCATCGTGGAACTGCTGGCGCGGTTGCGCGCGTTGTTGCGGCGGCAAAGGCCGCAGGCGGTGAACACGGTGCGTGTGGCGGACTTGGAACTGGATTTGCTTTCGCACGAGGCGCGGCGCGCGGGTGAGCAGATTGAGCTGACGCGGCGCGAATTTGCATTGCTGGAATTTCTCATCAACGCCTCGCCAAAGCCGGTGAGCAAGACGGCGATTGTTGAGCATGTCTGGGACCAGCATTTCGATTCCGAGACGAACGTGGTAAACGTCTATATCAAGATGTTGCGGCGGAAAATTGACAAGGAAGGTTTGCCGCCGCTGATCCACACCGTGCGCGGCGTGGGCTTCGCGCTGCGGGAGGGCGAGCTGTGAATTCGCTGCGGTCGCGGCTCACGCTCTGGTATGGGCTCGGCTTTGTGGTGGTGGTGGCGGTGTTCATTTACCTGCTGCACCTCACGCTGGAATCGCAACTGCTCGAAAAGGCGTGCAACAAAACCTATCCCGACCTGCCGGACTGGAAATTGCACGACAGCATGACGGAGGCGGAGGTGGAGCAGATTGCCGACAATATGCTCAAGTCGGCGTTTCTGCTGCTGATCCCGGTCTTGGTCGTGGCGGTGGCGGGCGGCTACTGGCTGGCGCGGCAATCGCTCCGGCCAATTGCGAACGTGAACCGGCAGTTGCAGGCGAAAAATCCGGGCAACCTCGCTGAACCGATTTCCCTGCCGGAAATAGATTATGAATTCCGCGACCTCGTGCGGCAGTTAAATGATTTGCTCGTGCGGCTGGACGATTCGTTCGCAGAGATGAACAGCTACGCCGCCAAGGTGGCGCACGAACTTCGCACGCCGTTGGCCATCCTCCGGCTCAAGGTTGAGCAGGCCGGCGCCCGCATCGCGCCGGAACTGGCCGACGAATTGGAAAGTGAACTCCACCGGCTCACGCATGTCGTGGAGCAGTCGCTGCTGATCGCCCGCGCCGAGCAGGGCCGCGTGATGGCGATGCGCTCGGTGTTCAACCTTTCCACGACCGTCGCGGAGGTGGTGGAGGATTTTCAACTGCTCGCCGCCGAGCAGAACCGGAAGTTCACCTTGCAATCCGTGCCGGACTGCTGGGTGTCCGCCGACCCGCGCCATGTGCGGCAGATCGCGCACGCGCTGCTCACCAACGCGCTCAAGCACGGCGGCGGCGACCTGACGGTGCGGGTGAAGCGCGGCGGAAAATTCGCCGCGCTGGTCGTGGGCAACCGCGCCAACGGCAATCCCGCCAGCACCACCGAGCCGACGCTGGGCCTCGGCCTGCGCGTGGTGGCGGCGCTGTTGAAATTGGAGCCGGAACTGCGCCTATATCGCCGGCACGGCGCGGGCTACCACGTGGCGCGATTGCTCGTGCCGGTGGTGGAACAGCCGCCGATATTCAATATTTAAGCGGTTCCCGCCAGTTTTGGCCACGCCGGCGATAAAGCCGGCGAATGGTAACTTAAATTTTTTTTAATCCTTCATACACGGCCTTTTTAAGCCGGGGTTGGTAGCTTCAGGGACAGTTTCGGGAAAGCACAACCTTGATATGACCAAAAAATCAGAATCGCCCGCGCCGGTCCGCCCGGCCAAACCCGCCCGCGCCGGCGCGCGCCGCTGGCAGAACTATTTGCCGCTCGGCCTCACGCTCGCCCTGCCGCGCCTGCTGCGGGCCGACAGCGATATTGACTACCGCGCCGGCTACTACATCGAGGATAACCACCGCATGGTCATCGAGACCCATTCGGCCCATTTCGATTTTAAACTCCTAGACTCGCTCGCAGTAAAAGGTCAGTTCGTCTATGACAGTGTTTCCGGTGCGACGCCTATTGGCACGCACAACTGGTCACTGGTCGGCAGTCAATGGATTCGTGGCGCGGCCAAGACGATCAAGATTGATTCTGATGAACGCTATGCGGGCAATGCGGAGATTGACTGGAAGCTCGGCAATAACACACTTTCGCCCGGTTTCGCAGTGAGCACCGAACATGATTACTTGTCATTCAGCCCATCATTGAGCGATGCCTGGGAATTCAATGACAAAAATACGATTGTCCAAGCCGGCATCTCGCACAACTTTGATTCGGTGCGCACGGTGAAAGGGAATTGGGTGGAAGTTTTTGGAATCGGACATTTTCGAACCACGCCCGATCAATGGGCGTCCAAAGATAGCACCGAGGCCATGATTGGCATTTCGCAGTTGCTCTCGCCGAAGACCATCCTGACCGCAAATGTCACCTACGGATACGACACCGGTTTCTTGAGCGATCCTTACCGGTTGGCGGAATACGGCCCGTCGTTCCTGCCGTTCACCGTCGGCATCAAGGAGGTTCGTCCACGCATCCGCAACAAGGAGGTGTTTCAGACTTCGCTCACGCAATATTTTGAATCCGTGAACGGCAGCCTCGAAGGCACGTTCCGTGTGTTTCATGACTCCTATGACATCACCAGCGAAGACGTCGGACTGACCTGGCACCAATGGCTCGGCAAACACGTCATGGTCGAGCCGTTCGGGCGTTTCTACTACCAGTCGGCGGCCTCGTTTTATTCCCCGGTGTTCACCGACCCGGTGCCGACTTACCACTCGTCGGACTACCGGCTCTCGGAATTTTGCTCGACCGATCTCGGCCTGCAGGTCACGGGTGTGATCAACGACCACGTTCACATTGTTGCCGGTTATCACCGCTACGAAATGTTTGGCCTCGACGGCAAAACCACTTCCGACATGTATCCCAAGGCCAACGTCTTCACCATCGGCCTCTCAATCCTATGGTGATGACCAGCCCCAATTCCGCGCCGGAAGTCCTCGCCCGCGTCGCGCAATCCGCGCAGACGTCGGTGGTGAACGGCCTGCACAAGCTGGAGTTCCGCGCGATGAGCACGCTCTGCCGCGTGAATTTCCACGGCGTCCCCGCCGATGTCGCGCGCGATTTCCAGCGCGATGTCGTGACGTGGACGGCGCAGTTCGAGGCGCGCTACTCGCGGTTCATCCCCGACAGCTTGATTGGCCGCATCAATGCCGCCGCCGGCGAACACTGGGTGGAAACCGATCCCGAAACCGACCGGCTGTTCAACCTCTGCCAGGAACTGTTTTTCTTCACGCGCGGCTCGTTTGACCCGACGGCGCTGCCGCTCATCAAATTGTGGAATTGGAAACAGCAGCCGCCCGCCGTGCCCGATGATGCCGCGATCCAGGCCGCGCTTGCGCTCGTCGGTTGGAATAAAATCCAGCGCCGGCCCGGCGGCATTTTCCTGCCGCAGATCGGCATGGCGCTCGACCTCGGCGGCATCGGCAAGGAATACGCCGTGGACTGTGTGATGAACATGGCCATTCAGCGCGGCATCGCCAACGTGCTGGTGGATTTCGGCCAGGACGTGCGCGTGCGCGGCCATGCGCCGGATAAAAAATTCTGGTTGATCGGCCTCGACGACGCGAAAACTCCCGGCAAATGCTGGGCCGGCGTCGCCGTCACTGACCATGCGGTCGCCAGCTCCGGCGATTACCTACGCAACTTTGTTTTCAATGGCCGCCGCTATGGCCACATCCTCGACCCGCGCACCGGTTATCCGGCGCTCAACGATTGCCGCGCCGTGTCCATTATCGCGCCGAGCTGCACCATTGCCGGTTTGCTTTCCACCAGCGTCTGCATTCTGGGTGCGAAGGAAGGCTTGCAACTGGTCGAACTCCATCCCGGCGCCGCCGGGGCCGTCACCACCGAAACCACCAAACTCTATTCCCGCAAATTCCATGAATACATCCCTGCTTAAAAAACTCGCCGTGGCGACGCTGCTCGCCGGAACCTTTTTCACCGCACAGGCCGCGCTGAAGGTCGGCGACACGCTGCCTGACCTCGCCAGCTTCCAACTCGACGGCAAACTGCCCGACGCGCTGAAAGGCAAGGTTGTCGTCGTGGACTTCTGGGCGTCGTGGTGTCTGCCGTGCGCCAAGTCGTTCCCGGTGCTGGATGAACTCCAGAAAAAATACGGCGACAAGCTCGTCATCCTCGCCGTGAATGTGGACGAGAAGGCCGCGAACATGGAGAAATTCCTCGCGAAGCACGCCGTCAGTTTCACCGTCGTGCGCGACGCGCAGCAGAAGCTCGTGGCGGCGGCGGAACCGCAGACCATGCCGACGTCGTTCATCCTCGACGGCGAGGGTAAGGTGCGTTTTCTGCACAGCGGTTTCCACGGCGAGGACACGCGCAAGGAATACGTCAGCGAAATTGAATCTCTTTTGAAATAATCCCATGAAAACCCAAGCTCTTTTTCTGTTGGCAGCCACCCTGCTTATGACCATCACCGGCTGTGCGAATGTCAAACCTTGGCAGCGCGAGCATTTGGCCGACTACACCATGCGGGCCGACCGCGACCCGCTGGGCACCGCGCAGGTGGAACACATCTGGTTCTCGCGCGAGGAGGCCAACGGCGGACGCGGCGTGGGCGGCGGCGGCTGTGGCTGCAACTGAAGAAGCGGCATTTGAACGGAAACAAATAGCGAAGCAACCAACCTTGACTGCGAAATGAAACACCGACTGACCCAGACCTTCCCGCTGCTGCTCGCGGCGCTGTTGCAACTCCTGCCGCTCGTGCGAAACTTTGTCGCCAATGCCGCCGCTGCCAACGGTTTCGCCTTCATCCTGCGCTGGGGCATCGGTGCCGGCGCGGCCTTGGAATCCGTGGCCGCAGTTTCCGGCGCGACCTCAGTGTTCACCACGCCAACATCGTTCAGCGGCACGGTGGGAAATACGTTCAGCAACAAGATCAGTTGCACCATCGGCGGCGGCAACACGGCGGCTTCCAGCGATTATTTCACCGTCTCGTCGGGCGGCACCAGTTCGCCCACGTTGGCCAATGGCAAGTCCACCACCGTTGCGATGCCGCCCGGACTGTCGTTCACCGCTTCATGGGTGAATAATTCTTCCACCATCGGCGGCTACATTTCCGGCACGCCCACCACGGCGGGAACCTATCCCTGCACCGTCACCGTGGTCAGCCCCGGCAACGCCTCGCTCGGGCAGGCCATCACCATCACCATCGGCGGCTCAACCGGGCCGACGACACCGGTCATCACCAATCAGCCAGTCATTGCCGCCACCAACCTGATCGGCACAACCAACGCTTTGTTCAATGTAGTCGCCGGCGGCACCGCCCCGTTAAGCTACCAGTGGTATTTCAACACCAACACCGCGCTGCTGAACCAGACGAACGCCGCGCTGACGTTGAGCAATATCCAATTGACCAACGCCGGCTATTACCGCTGCACCATCACCAACGCTGCCGGCGGCACCAATTCCGCCAACGCGCTGCTCACGGTCTGGCAGCCGCCGGTCATCACCAACCAGCCGGCCGGCACCATGGTCGTCGCCGGCGGCACGGTGACGTTCAGCATCGCGGCCGGCGGCCTGCCCGCGCCGGCCTGCCAGTGGAAATTCAACACCAACACCGTGCTCGCTGGCGCCACCGGCACCACGCTGTCGCTTACCAATCTCCACGCCAGCCAGGCGGGGACTTATTCCGTGACCGTCACCAATGCCGCCGGCGTGACGAACAGTTTTCTGGCCACGCTCACCGTCACCAATCCGCCGCCGCCCGTGCTGGCGAATGTGGTGAATGGCGGCGGTGGAAAATTTAATTTCACCTTCACGCCGGTTCCCGGCCTCACGAACACCGTGCTGACCAACGGCATGCTCGTCGGCGGCAACTGGGGCGTGTTCACGAACCTCCCGCCGCAGTCCTCGGCCACGCCGGTCACGCTCGCCAGTCCGGCGGACAGTGGAAATCTGTTCTACAAATTGATGATCCAGCCCTGATTCACCATGACTTACCGCCTCCAAAGACCCGCCTTATTGCTTGCCGCGCTGCTGCAACTGCTGCCGCTCGTGCGTAACTTTGTCGCCAATCCCGCCGTTGCCAACAGCTTCGCCTTTATCTTGCGCTGGGGCATCGGCACCGGCGCGGTGCTCGCCTCGGTGGACGCGGTCTCGGGCGCGACCTCGGTGTTCACCACGCCGGCCACGTTCAGCGGCACGGTGGGAAATACTTTCAGCAACAAGGTCATGGTTTCCATTGGCGGCGGCAATACGGCGGCCTCCAGCGATTATTTCACCGTTTCTTCCGGCGGCACCAGTTCGCCCACGTTGGCCAATGGCAAGTCCACTACCGTCGCGATGCCGCCCGGACTGTCGTTCACCGCTTCATGGGTGAATAATTCTTCCACCATCGGCGGCTACATTTCTGGCACGCCCACCGCGGCGGGAACCTATCCCTGCTCCGTGACCTGCGTCAGTCCCGGCAACGCCTCGCTCTCCCAGGCCATCACTATCACCATCAGCGGCTCCACCACGCCCACGGCCCCGACCATCACCACGCCGCCCGCCGCCGCCAGCGTGATTGCCGGCAAAACCGCTACGTTCACTGTCACTGCCAGCGGCACCGCGCCGCTCGGCTATTTCTGGTTGAAAAACGGGACGGCGCTCGCTGACGGCGGAAACATTTCCGGCTCCGCCACCGCCACGCTTTCCATCGCGAACGTTTCCGCCGCCGACGCGGCGAATTATTCCGTCACCGTCAGCAACGCCGCTGGCACCGTCACCAGCGCCGCTGTCGCGCTCGCCGTCATTTTGCCGCCGGCCATCACCACGCCGCCGGTCACGCAGACGCAGGCGGTCGGCGCGAGCGTGAATTTTTCCGTCGCCGCCACCGGCACCGCGCCGCTTGCCTACCAATGGCTGAAGAATGGCGCGGTCGTCTCAAACGGAACGAAATATTCCGGCGCGACCACCGCCGCGTTAACCGTCGCCACGCTCGCGACGGCGGACGCCGGCAATTTTTCGGTCGTCATCACCAATCTCGCCGGCAGCGTCACCAGCTCGGTCGCGTCGCTCACCGTGGTTTCCGCGCCGGCCGTTGCCACGCCGCCCGCGAACGCCTCCGTCGTCTCCGGCGGCAGCGCCAGTTTCACCGTCACCGCCAGCGGCTCCACGCCGCTGACGTATCAGTGGCTCAAGGCCGGCAGCCCGCTCGCCAACAGTGCCAATGTTTCCGGTGCGACCACCGCGACGCTGACAATTTCCCCCGCGACCAGCGCGGACGCCGCCAGTTATTCCGTGATCGTTTCCAACGCGCTCGGCACCGCCACCAGCCCGGCGGCCTCGCTTACCGTGGCGGTTCCGCCGGCCATTGTCACGGCACCGGTTAGCGCCACGGCAAACGCCGGTAATTCCGTCACCTTCACCGTCACCGCGAGTGGCACCGCGCCGCTGGCGTATCAATGGTTGAAAAACAGCGCCGCGATTGCCGGCGCGACGACCGCAACGCTCACGCTGAACAATGTTTCCGCCACGGACGCTGCGAATTATTCCGTCACCGTGACCAACGCCGTGGGCAGCGTCACCAGCGCCGCCGCCACACTCACCGTGCTCGTGTCGCCGGCGATCACGACGCAGCCCGTCAGCGCGAGTGTCGTTCAGGGCAGCCCAGCTTCGTTCAGCGTCACCGCCACCGGCACTGCGCCGCTGACCTATCAATGGTTGAAAAACGGCACGCCGATTTCCGGTGCCAACGCCAGCGTCCTTTCGTTCACCGCCGTCACCACCAATGACGCCGCGAACTACTCCGTCGTGGTTACCAACACCGTCGGCAGCACCGCGAGTTCCTCCGCGACGCTGACGGTGTTGGTGCCGCCGACCATCGTTACCCCGCCCGCCAGCGCCACCGTCGTCGCGGGCAGCAACGCCACCTTCACCGTCACCGCCGCCGGCAGCGGGACGTTGACCTACCAGTGGCTCAAGAACGGCACGACGATTGCCGGCGCGACGTCCGCGACGCTTGCGCTCAACAATGTTTCTGCTACTGACGCGGCAAATTATTCCGTTACCGTTGCCAACACCACCGCCAGCATCACCAGCAGCGCCGCCACGCTCACTGTTTTGGTTGCGCCGGCCATCACGACGCAGCCTGTCAGCGCGAGCGTCATCCAAGGCAACACCGCTACTTTCACCGCCGCCGCGAGCGGCACCGCGCCGCTGAATTTCCAGTGGCTGAAAAACGGCACGCCGATTGCCAGGGCAAATTCCAACGTGCTTTCGCTCGCCGCCGTCACCACCAATGACGCCGCGAACTACTCCGTCGTGGTCACCAACATCGTCGGCAGCACCGCGAGTTCCTCCGCGACGCTGACGGTGCTGGTGCCACCGTCCATTGTCACTGCGCCGGTCGCCACCGCCGTCGTCGCGGGCGGTTCCGCGACGTTCAGCGTCACCGCCGCCGGCACCGCGCCGCTGACTTACCAGTGGTTGAAAAATAACACCACGATTGCCGGCGCAACGTCCGCGACACTCACGCTCAACAATGTTTCCGCCGCCAGCGCCGCGAATTATTCCGTCACCGTCGCCAACGCCGCCGGTAGCGTCACCAGCGCCACCGCCGCGCTCACGGTCAATTCACCTCCAGCCATCACTGCGCAACCGGCGAACCAGTTCGGCGCGTTCAACAGCACGATCAATCTCGCCGTGACCGCCAGCGGCACCGGGCCGTTGATCTACCAGTGGTTCAACGCCGCCGGCGCGCTCGCGGATGGTGGGAATATTTCCGGTTCCGCCACCGCCACGCTCACCATCACCGCGCTGACGGCGAATGAAGTCGGCAATTATTTTGTCGTGGTCAGCAACGCTTTCGGTTCCGTCACCAGCGCGACGGTGTCCGTTTCCGTGAATGTTCCGCCGAGCATCAGCAGCCCGCCCGCAAGCCAGACGGTGACGGCAGGCGGCAATGCAACTTTCTTCGTGACGGCGTCCGGCAGCGGCACGCTGGCGTATCAATGGTTCAAGAACGGAACTAAAATGGCCAACGCCACCGGCATTGCCGGCGCGACTTCCGCCACGCTTTCGCTCGCCGGCGTGACGACGAACAGCGCGGGCAATTACACTGTTACCGTCACAAATCTTTATGGCAGCGTGACCAGCGCCGCGGCCACACTCACCGTCCAAGTGCCGCCGGGTATCACAGCGCAACCGGCCGGCCGCACCGTCACGACCGGATCGAATGTCACTTTCACTGTCACCGTCAGCGGCACCGCACCGTTAACTTACCAGTGGCTTAAAAACGGCGTTGCGCTCGCGGATGGCGTAAATATTTCCGGTTCTGCCACCGCCGCGTTGACCATGTCCGGCGTCTCGACGAACGACGCGGGCAATTATTCCGTCACCATCAGCAACCCGGTCGGCAGCACGAACAGTGCGTCCGCCGCGCTCGCCGTGATTTCTCCGACGGCTGCGCCGGTCATCCTCACGCCACCGGCGAGCCTGGCCATCGCGGTCGGCGCGACGGCGAAATTCAGCGTCACCGCCAGCGGCGCAAACCTGCGTTACCAATGGCTCAAGAACGGCAAGAAGATTGTTGGGGCGACAAATTTCACCTACACGATTATTAACGCGAAGACGAACAACTCTGGCAGTTTCGCCGTGACCGTGACAAACACTGCCGGCGGCGTGACCAGTTCGCCCGCCACGTTGACCGTCGCGCCGTTGCTGGAGTTCGCGGTGCAGCCGGCGAGCCACAAGGGCACCAACGGCTACAGCACCAAGTTTACCGCCAAGCTAAAGGTCAAAGGTCCGTTGCCGATTTCCTACCAGTGGTTCATGGACGGCAGCGCTCTCGTGGACGGTGGCAAGATTTCCGGCAGCCAGTCTAACGTGCTGGTTATTTCCAACCTGCGCACGACTGACGCCGGCGGGTATTTCTTGAAAGTCAGCAACCGCGTTGGCAGCGTGAACAGTTCCAACGCCACGCTTATTGTCGTCGGCCATCACGGCAGCGGCGGCGGTGGCGGCATCGACAATGTGGCGTTGCTCCTCCAACAACTCACTGGCAAGACGACGGCCAAAGTCACGGCCCCGGCCGCCACGGCGCAGGCCTTCCTGAGTTCCGGCCCGGCACCCGTGGTCATCGCCTGCCTCGTGTGTAATGCCGACGGCAGCGTCACGCTGAATTGCAGCGGCGCGCCCGGCTCAAATTACGTCACACAAGCCAGCTCCGATCTCGCGGCGTGGACTGACATTTCCACCAATGCCGCCGGCGGCGGCCAGTGGCAGGTAAGCGACCCCGCCCGTGCGAGCGGCCGCTTTTACCGGCTGAAATCTGCGCAGTGAACAATAGCCAAAAGTTTGGCACTTTGGGTGTAACCTAATATCCTATGATGATGCGGACCTTAATATTATCGGTGTTGTTTTCGGCCCTGCTGCCCGGCCTGCCACAGGCCCGGGCCGCGCACACGGCGGTGGAGTTGATCCTGCCGGCGTCCGCGCAGCCCGGCGCGACCGTGCTCGCCGGCGTGCGTTTGAAAATGGAACCCGGCTGGCACACCTACTGGAAAAATCCCGGCGCGGCCGGCCAGGCCACCGAAATCAAATGGTCGTTGCCGGCTGGTGTGACCGCCGGCGAAATCCAGTGGCCGCTCCCGCATAAGCTGCCGCCGGCGGATATCACCACCTACGGTTACGAGGATGAAGTGGTCCTGCTCGTGCCGCTCGCGCTTGGCAAAAATATCCCGAACGGAGCGTTGCCCATCAGCGCCAAAGTTTCGTGGCTTGAATGCAAGGAATCGTGCATCCCTGCCAGCGAGGCTGTCCAAGGGGAATTGAACATCGGTGCCACCGCCGCCAATCCGGCGGATGAAAACGACAAGCTGCTCGCGGCCTGGCAGGTCAAGGTTCCCGCCGCCGGCAAAGCCTTCGCCGCGCAGGCGTGGTGGGAAAAACCCGCCAGCGGCGACACGCGCATTCTGGATCTGCAATGGACCGGCGCGGCGGACGGCGCGGATTTTTTCCCCGCCGCCGCCGATGACAATTTCGAGGTGCAGGGGGCAACGGAAAAGCTTTCCGCGCCCGCCGGCGAAATCCGGCTGCGCAAGCTGGTGAAAAAGTTCTCCGGCGACTGGCCGAAGGAAATCTCCGGCGTATTCCTCACCCCCGCCGGTGCACAGGAAGCACAGCTTGCCATCGGCGACACCCCCCCGCCGGTGGCAGGCGCCTTGGCGCCGCAAAAAACCGAGCCGCTCTGGCGGATGTTGATTTACGCCTTTATCGGCGGCCTCATCCTCAACATCATGCCGTGCGTGCTGCCGGTCATCGCGCTGAAAATCCTCGGCTTCGTCAACGAGGCCAAAAGTTCGCCGCGCCATGTCCGCGTGCTCGGTTTGGTTTATGCGCTCGGCGTGCTCGTTTCCTTTCTCATGCTCGGCGCGATCATCGTCGGCGTGAAAACCGCCGGTCACAAGGCTGGCTGGGGCATGCAGTTTGGCAATCCGGTTTTCCTCGTCTGCCTCGTCACGCTCGTCACGCTGGTGGCGATGAACCTTTTCGGCATCTTTGAAGTCACGCTCAACGGCGGCGCGATGAATGTCGCCAGCGATCTCTCCACGAAGAGCGGTTTGCCCGGCGCGTTCTTCAACGGCGTGCTCGCCACCGCGCTCGCGACGCCCTGCACCGCGCCGTTTTTGAGCATCGCGCTGGGTTTCGCCTTCGCCAGCAGCAGCGCCGTCATCCTCCTGATCTTCGCGACCGTCGCGGCGGGACTCGCCTCGCCTTATGTCATCTTGAGCTGGAATCCGGCGTGGCTGAAGTTCCTGCCCAAGCCTGGCGCGTGGATGGAAAAATTCAAGATGGCCATGGCGTTCCCGATGTTGCTCACGGTCGTCTGGCTCTTCAACCTCGCGGCGGACAACTACGGTGACCGCGTGCTGTGGCTGGGAATCTTTCTCGTGATGGTCGCCTTCGCCCTGTGGATTTTTGGCGAATTCGTCCAGCGCGGCCGGAAGCACAAAGCCTTCGCCACTGTCGTCGTTCTGGTCATGCTCGTCAGTTCCTACGCCTTCGCCTTGGAGAAAGAACTGCGCTGGCGGGATCCGCTGACGCCGATGAAATCCAATGGTCTGGCCCACGACACCGACGGCATCGCTTGGCAACCATGGAGTCCCGAAGCCGTGTTGCAGGCGCGCGCCACCGGGCGTCCGGTGCTGGTGGATTTCACCGCCGACTGGTGCCTGACCTGCCAGGTGAACAAGAAGACCAGCATCGAGGTGGATTCTGTGCGCGAAAAAATCAAGGCGAACAACGCCATCACGCTGCTCGCCGACTACACGCATTTTCCCGATGCCATCACGTCGGAGCTGAACCGTTTCAACCGCGCCGGCGTGCCGCTGGTGCTGGTGTATCCGAAGAATCCGGCGGCGAACGCCATCGTTCTGCCCGAAGTCCTCACGCCCGGAATCGTCCTCAACGCGCTGAATCAATCAACCAACTGATTCCAACCCGCACTATTTTCCGGGCAGCGGCGGCTTGCTGCGTGGCCCTTTTTCCTTGGGCACGAACGGCCGGCGCACCCATTTGGCTGACTGCAATTCCGGCGTGAGCTTGAAGCCGAATTCCTTCAGAAAATTTTCCGACGGCGCGATGATGTTCACCGGTCGGCGCGTGAACGTGTCCTTGTATGCCAGCCGCACCGCGCGCAGGCCGAGACGAAAACCCGCCTCCACGCGACCGTAAAGCTCGTCGCACATGATCGGGCTGCCGGACTCCGCGAGGTGCAGGCGGATTTGATGCGTGCGCCCCGTCAGCGGACTCGCCTCGATGAGCGTGAAGCGTTCGTTGCTCAACAGCACGCGGAAATGCGTCTCCGATTCCTTGCCCTCTTCCGAATCGTCCACGCGCATCCGGCCGAACTTCAGCGGATCCGGCCCGATGGGCAATTCACACGTCCATTCCTGTTCGCGCGGCACGCCTTCGACGACGGCGAGGTAGGTTTTTTCCATCTGGCGCGACTCAAACATATCGCCCATCGCGCGCATCGCGCCTTCGCTTTTGGCGAAGAGCATCACGCCGCTCGTGTCCGCGTCCAACCGGTGAACGTGCCGGAGATAACGCAGGTTGCGCGAACGCGCCCAGAAGTCGTCCGCGCGGATGGACGAATCAATCGCCGTCTGCAAATTCCAGTTCGTCTTGCGCCATGAATCCGGCACGAGCATCNNCGATCCTCAAAGATGATGGGAATCGCGTCGCAGCCGGGCAGTTCGATGAAATTAGGTTTGGCCATCGGCTGAAGCTTACGGGAAGTTTTGGGCGGCGGCAAAATATCTTCCGGTGACGCGGCCGGCTTTGTTTTGCCCTCCAAACCGGCGGAAGTTTTTACTAGCATCCCGGCATGAACATTTTTGTTGATCTGGAAATGCCGGCGGACGCCTTGGAAATCTTGCGCGCGGAAACGGCTGGTCATCAGTTGTTTTTTTCAAAAACGCCCACGGCTTCCATTTTGGTCAAAGCGGAACCCGACCCGCAACTGGCCACGGCGGACATCGCCTTCGGCCAGCCCGACCCACAGGCGGTCGCGAGCGCCCCGCGCCTGAAATGGATCCACGTCAGCAGTTCCGGCTACACGCGCTACGACACGCCGCAATTCCGCGCGCTCGCGGCGGAACGCAGGCTGGCCTTCACCAACAGCGCCGGCGTCTATCAGGAAGCCTGCGCGGTGCACGCCCTGAGTTTCATGCTGGCGCAGGCGCGCAACCTGCCGGCGGCGTTGTCAGCGCGGGTCGCGAACGCCACGCCGGTCTGGAACCAACTGCGCGGCACGAGTTCCACGCTCCGGGGCGAAACGGTTTTGATTCTCGGCTACGGTTCGATTGGCCGGCGGCTGGTGGAACTGCTCCAACCGTTTGGGATGAGTTTTCTCGCCTACCGCCGCACGGCGCGCGGTGATGAAAATATTCCCGTCGTCACCGGCAATCAACTGACCGACGCGCTGCACCGTGCCGATCACGTCATTAACATCCTTCCCGAAAGCGCGGAAACGAAAAACTTTTTCGACGCGGCGCGGCTGGCGGCCATCAAACCCGGCGCGGTTTTTTACAACATCGGGCGCGGCGCAACCGTTGACCAGGACGCCCTAGCCGGCGCGCTGCGTTCGGGACAGCTCAAGTCGGCGTGGCTGGATGTGACCGACCCCGAACCGCTGCCGGACAGACATCCGCTCTACCTTTTATCCAACTGCCACATCACGCCGCATCTCGCCGGCGGCCAGCCGCGCGAAGCCGAGGCGCTCGTGCGCCATTTCGTCGCGAATTTTCAGCGCTTCGTGCACCACGAACCGCTGTTGGATCGGGTGATGTGAAAGTCGTCAAGCTTTCCGTTTTGAATTAGAGCGACTCCAGAAATGATGTAGCGCAGGCGTCCTCGCCTGCGAGTGGCGGCGGCGTCTCGCCGCCAAGTCACTAAAAAGCACCAGGACGGTGCTTTAACCCGCAGCCGGGACGGACTGCGCTACCTCAAAAGTGGAAAAGCTCTAAGAGCGTGTCTGAAAATCCCGGAGCGCGGCTGTGTCGTCCTCGACCAGCCGCAGCAGGCCTCGCATTTTCGGCGCGTTAAGGAGTTTGCCAAGTGCTGCGGCTGGTCTGCGACACAGCCGCGCTCCTTTTTCAGACCGGCTCTAAGCAGTGTTTTCACCATCCCGGCTCGTCAGAAGCCTCGTCCCACCGAGGCAACCGTTCAGTTTCCGGCGGCGGCTTGCACCACTTGGAAGGTGCCGGGAATTTTGCCGTCACCTTTCCGGGTCTGGACAACCGTTTTGGCCGCGAGCGCGGCGGAAAGTTTTTTTCGCACCGCTGCTTCCGGCAACGCGCGATTCAGCGCGACGGCGGCAGGGAGGGTGAATTCGCCACTCGGCCATTGGATAGTTTCGTTCATATCAACGAACTTTGAAACATTCCCGGCCGGCAGACAATCAAATCCCGTGTGCGATTCAACGGTTGACTGGTGGGGCGAGCGTCCTCGCGAGCCGCGAACCCACCAACCATGCGACGGCTCGCGGGGACGCTCGCCCCACCGGATGGTTTCGTCGCAGCCTTGTAGGAAGCTCACCGGCCAAACGACGACGCTTACTCTTTATCGCTTCCAGAAATAAACGCACAACGCCATGCCGAACGCCCCGGTGGCTCCCAGCAGACAGAGCAACACATCAAATCCGCCCGCCATGTTCACCGCCTTGATGACTCCGGCGAGGCCGGCGACGAGGCAGCCGATGACCGCGCAAGCCATCACCGTCTGCCGGCCGGAATCGTGCCGGGACATTTCAGCGGCCAGCGCGAAGGCGATGATTTCGTTGGCCACCCGCGTGCCGTCCATCCCGCACACCGGACAGGCGACCCGCCCCGGCATCCGCCCGCAGACCGGCTCGATGTCGAAGACATACCGTTGACCGCAACCGCATTGGATTTTTATGGGCATCATAACAATCAAGGGTTTCACCGGCGTTGATTGCATGGCTCATGCCAAACGAAAATTCCCAATGAATGCGCTGTTTGCCAAAGCCACGATGCGCCTTGAACGCGTGATTTTCACACTTTGCGCGTGAGGCTCACGCTGATGCGTGCATCCACGCAGTTTTTTGCTTGGCGCGGCAAACCGCTCGCCAGTAAAGTCTCCTCCAGCCAGCCAACACCTATGCCAAACCCCGGTTCATTCGATGCCAAATATGTCTCCCGCAGCTCCGACTGCACGTATCGCATCTACGCGCAGGCGGACGAACTCTACTTCATCAATCTCGGCGGCTTGAGCACGACGGCGCATGTGCTCACGTCCCAGCTCGGACTGATCGGCATGCTCATCGGGTCGGCGATGAAAAAACGCGCGAAGCGGCAGGCGGAAACGTTGCTCCAGCGCGCCGAAGGCCAGGACCTGGAATTTTTGCTGCGCGAAAACAAAACCAATTTCAAGGTCTTCATCCCCGAGATCACCGAGGCGGTGATGGAACCGCCGTCCTTTTTTGCCATGCGCGGCAAACAGGCCGGCCGTTGGAACTTCAAACTGCGCGACGGCAAAAAGTTCAAGTTTGAATTTGAAAATACCGAGACCATGCAGGCCGCGCTGGACTTGCTGTCCAAACCGTTGAACGGCCCGCTGCGCGTCAACGTCGAGTGGAACGAGCCGAAGAAAAAGTTTCAGAAGAAGAAAACGCCCTATTGAATCAATTCCATCTTCCCAAACCGCTACCTTCAGACAAGGTTAGATGGAAATTTGATTTGAATACAAGAGCGAGAAACAATCGTCGTATTTTTGAAATAGGTGGCAACAGGCCGCAAGTTAGTCGGCATGGAAAGATATAGCGCTGTATTTCCAGCCCGACCTAGGGTTGATTTGGTCTTGGCTGGCCGGTGCCATAAAACTTCTTGCCTGATTTTTCAAGCTGCTTCGGATCAATCTTTTTCAACGATTGAAAAACGGCTTCTCTAACAAAACCTTTAGGGTCGTCGGTTGACCGCATCAAGATATCAAAAGCCTGTTGACCGCCAAGATCGCCCAAAGCATAAGCCGCCACACGTCGGACAACCCAATTGTCGCTCCGCATTTTTTTGGCCAACAACGGCAGGACGATTTCTGGTTGTTCACCGAGTCTCCCCAACCCCTCGATGGCTCCCGTTTGCACCTGAAAGTCTGGATCGTCCAAGGCCTTGATCAAATCAGGCAGAGCGTCCGCAGCCATTTTTTCAAAATTTCCCAGCGCGCTGGCTGCGTCCCGTCTGACCAAATCATCTGAATCGTTTAGCGCCTTGCGAAGAACCGGAATGACTATTTTCGGCTCCATGCCGATATTTCCCAACGCATTGACTGCACCAAGCCGAACCCAAGAGTCCTTGTCTTGCGTCCAGCCAATCAGCGCGGGTATGGCGGAAACACCGTTGGTTCCCAAGTTGCCGAAATTTTGAATTAGTTCCCATTGAATGTGCTGTCCCTGAAGATTGGTTGCAGCGGCAAGCATGAAAGGAATGGCGTCTGTCCCAAGGTAAGAGAGTGCTTCGGCGGCTTCAGTTAGCGAACTTTGATCATCCATTGTCAATGGCGGTTTACGAAGAATCTCGGCAAGCTCCGGAATGGCAGATTTCGCCTCCGGTCCTAAAGCTTTCAGGGCATAGACCGCTCCACCCGGCATCCGGGAATCTGTGACTGGTGGCTTTATCCATTTTATGAGCCAAGGAATGGCTGCTGGGCCGATGGTTTGCACCGCCTTGACCGCCTCAATGGCCAACGGAGATGGCTCGCCAGTAATGGCTTCATCTTGGGTATCCATCGCCCATTCATGAAGCGGTTTGCCATTGTAAGCTGGCTCGCCCCGAAACACATTGCGAAACGCAATGGTTTGATCGTGCTGTCTCCATCGCCAGGAAATAAAAGGGGTTAAAACCCAGGCAACGATGACCAAACCAATACAGGCTGCCAATATTCGACCCTTCATGATGATTTGCTTATATCATTAGCGAACATCAAATCAAATATTTTGGGGCTGTCCTAGATAACTAG
>PLYV01000071.1 GCA_003151855.1 Limisphaerales bacterium
TCCGGCTGACGCCGGAACCGTTCAACCCCGGAGTTAAGTGCAAGATGCACCCATGGATGGTCACGCGTCTGTGACGTCGGCGTTCCGCCCGGCTCAAAACAAACTCGCCTGCTGTAGGGCGCGGGTCTCGGCGGCCACGGGACTTTTGAAAGTCGTCAACGCCACCTGCCGAGCGGCTTTGGAATGCAGTTGCTTCACCTTGGTGATCTAGCGGTTCGCCAAGCCGTCGCAGCGTTCGTTAACGGCATGGCCCGCGTGGCCTTTGACCCATTTCCAAGTGACGCGGTGACGCGCGACCAGTTCGTCCAGGCGTTTCCACAGATCCACATTCTTGACCGGCGCTTTGGTGGCCGTCACCCAGCCTTTGCGTTTCCAGCCGCTGATCCACTGGGTGATGCCCTGCTTGAGATACTGCGAATCCGTGAAGACGCAGACCTCGCTGCGTTCCGTGAGCGTGGCGAGCGCTTCGATGGCCGCGCGCATTTCCATGCGGTTGTTGGTGGTCGCGAGTTCGCCGCCGGAGATTTCGCGGACGGCCGCGCCGCAACGCACCACCGCGCCCCAGCCGCCGGGGCCGGGATTACCTTCGCAACCGCCATCGGTGTAAATGACCACGGAATTCATTGCGGCCAATGGCTAAACCAATTTCTTCAACCGCGGATCCGCCGCAAGTTTCTTGACCAGTTCCTTGATTTTCTGCGCCTGCGATTTATGCGCCAGCAACACCGCATCGTCCATCTGCACGAGGATGGAATCGCGCAGGCCGACCACGCAGATGGGCGTGCGATGCTTGGTGCGGGCGTCGTAGATGATGTTCCGCGCGGCGTCCACCTGGATGAAATCCGCCACGGCGGCGTTGCCCTCGGCGTCCTGTTTGATGTGCCGCGCGAGCGCCGGCCACGCGCCGAGGTCGTCCCATTCAAACGCGCCGTCGGCCACGATGACATTCTGCGCCTTTTCCATGAGCGCGAAATCAATGGAGATTTTTTTGATGGCCGGATATTCCTTCGCGAGCACCTTGGCGAGCTTGGCGGGATTGCTGGCGACCTTGAACCACCGCTGGCACGCGGCGAACATCTCCGGCTGATGCTTCTCCAGCCCGTTCGTGACCGTGATGAAACTCCAGACGAACATCCCGGCGTTCCAGCGATACTGGCCGCTGTTGACGTATTCCAGCGCGGTTTCGTAATTCGGCTTCTCCACGAAGCGTTCGGCTTTGTAAAAAATCGTCTTGGTCTTCTTGCCGCCGGCGGGTGTGGGCAATTCCGCGCCGGTGTGGATGTAGCCGTAGCCGGTTGCCGGCTCGGTTGGCTTGATGCCGATGGTCACGATGGCTTGTCCCTGCGCAGCCACAGCGAAGGCGTCGGACAAAATCTGCTGGAATTTTTTCGCGTCGGGAATGACGTGGTCCGCCGGCAGCACGGCCATCACGCCGGTGGTGGAGCGTGCGCCGACGAGCGCCGCGCCGAGCGTGACGGCGGCGCAGGTGTCGCGGCCCACCGGCTCGGCGACGACATTGTCCTTCGGCAATTTCGGCAGTTGTTTGCGCACCTCGGCGACCTGCGCGGCGTTGGTGATGATGAAAATATTTTTCACCGGCACCAGCGGCAGCACGTTGTCCACGGCCGACTGGAGAAAGGAGCGCTTGCCGAACAGCGTGAGCAGTTGCTTGGGCATCTTCTCGCGGCTCAACGGCCAGAAGCGCTCGCCGCGCCCGCCGGCCATGATGATGACGAAACGGTCCGCGTTGCCTTTGGTGGTAATTTTCATGTAATTCGCGAAAGGCTAACACTGGCGAAAAGCCGATGGCAAGTCTCGGGTGAACGGCGTCCGGTGGTCTGGCAAACCACGGATTTTAGGCGGACAATTTTTGTTAATAACTTGCCAAATGGGTGGTTGACAAAATTTGTCAGCGGCTCTAATAATTGCAACACATCCCCGGTTCAACTGCCGGAGGATGGGGATCGGGAATGTTCCTTCAATCAAACAACCACAGAACCAAAATAGGAAGAACCACCATATGAAACTCAACAAACTCGCCTGCGTGGCCCTGTCGGCCGCGCTTATATTCGGAGCCAAGTCCGTCGCCGCCGGGCAGGAATTTGTCGGCACCACGCTCGACCATATGAAGCTTCAGTTCAACCTGATGCTCACGTCGCAAAATCCTGATATCAACAAGGGCAGCACCGTCCTGTGGAGCTACAGCAAGGTCAAGCTGACCAACAAGGACATCCTCCGGTTGCTCGCCAACATGGCCGGCACCACCTGGCCGGACGGCGCGCAATTGGAATATGTTTTTGACGGTTACCGCAGCTTTTCCGCCTCGCCCAAGGATGAAAATAGCAATGACCAGCTCGTGGTCGCGGATCGCACCGGCACGAACGTCCTCTTCTACGCCGGTGACGGTGTTGACAACAATTTCAGCTATGCCTATTTCGACTTGGACCCGTTTGATACCGATGGCGTCTATCAGGGCAGCGAAACGGCAAGGGGCTCCTCGCTTGGTCAGGAATCCTACGGCGAAGTTTATTTCGCCGACTTTTATTTCTATGCGGATTATAACTACAACAACCCTGACACCGTAGTTTCGAGTCCCAAAGTCTCCCAAGCTTCTTCGGGTTACTGGGATCTTTGGGGCGGCGGTGCCACCACTGAAACCTACAGCGAAAAATGGTCGCCCTATAGCGACAGCGGCTTCGACAATATCACCATGACGCTGGTCGGTGGCGGCTATTACAACGACAACAGCCAAAACTTCATTAACGGCACCGTGATGGGCGTGGAGCAGTGGAGCCAGGCAAATAATCCGCAGCCTGGGGTCGTGGTGAAGACGGTCGGCCACAAGTCATCCAAGAAACATTGATTTTAACTGCCAAGGCAAGCTGGTTCGATGCGGCAAGGCTGTATCGAACCAGCTTTTTTTAGGATTAAACCTCGGCTAACTTGCTGATTAAATGATTAAAATAAATTTTCCTCCTTTGAAATTATGGCTGGTGGCGATGGCTTCGAGCCTTTGCGTCCACGCCGTTGCCGTTGAAAATACGTCTGCCGGCACCAATGGCACGCAGTTGGCGACTGGCACGAATACCGTGACCGGAACCAATGCGCCCTCGGCAGCGGAAATCGCGCGCCAAAATGAAATTCACCGCACCATCGAACATCTGATCAGCCTCCAGATGAACAGCGACGCCGCCTCGCTTGCGGCCATCCTCGCCGGGATGACCAATGCCGAGCCGCTGGTCCGCAAAGCCGCGCTCAACGCCGTCATCCAGTTCAACGACCGCTCGGCCATTCCCGAGCTGCAAAAAATCGCCGAGGCCACGGCGGATCCGTTTGAAAAAGTGGACATCCTCAAGGCGATTGACTACATCAAGCTGCCGTCGTTCACCGAATACGCGGCCTACAAGGATGCTTTGAAAAAAGCCCGGCTCCAGACCAGCGGCACGCCCGCTGCCACCAACGCCCCGACCGTCATCACCAATGCCCCGGTGACCGCGCATCCATAAAAAAGTTCTCGCGTTCCCCGCCCGGTTTGGAACAAAGTGGGAACCGCCGCGCGCGGTGACAGAAACATGAGACCCAAATTTGCCATCGCCCTTTTTTTGATCGCGGGAATTTTCAGCGGCGGCGCAATCTATTTGAAACACCGGCTCACGCCTGCCGCCGCGCCGGTTGCGCCGGAAGCCGTCGCCGTGGCCGCGCCGGAGCCGCCGCAGAAAAGTGCAGTTGCCGATTTGCCGCTGTTGCCGCCGCCTGCGCCCGGGCCAGCCCCGGTTCCCGCCTTGTCACCGGAACAGCAGCTCGCCGCCATGGACGAGGAAATCGAGCGGCTGCGTGTGGCGGGCTTGAGCGACGATCCGGCGGACTTGGAAATCATCCTGACCAACCTGAACAATCCCGAAAAAGAAATCCGTGAGGCCGCCATCAATGCCGCCCAGCAGTTCGGCAGCACCAATGCCATTCCCGCGCTGCTCACCGCCGCCACGAACGCGGTTGATCCGAAGGAGAAAATTGAACTCACCGAGGCTGCCGAATTCATCGCGCTGCCGAGCCTGGCATTCAACACGAACGCCGGCCCGCAAACCCCGGAGCAGATCCAGGCCGACCAACAGAAGCGGAGCCAGATGCAGGCCGACCGGCAGGCCCGGTTGCAAGGCCGTCAGCGCAGGTCCGGCCAGAATCAAAGCGCCCAGCCCGCGATGGATCCAAACGCCGTCCCGCCGGACGGCAATCAAAACCAGTAGCCGGCGTCAGAGGGTTTTCACCGCGTCCGCCAGCGACTTCACGAACGCGCCGACCTTTGCCACCAGTTCCGGCGATTGGCCGTGCGCGGCAATCTGATTCACGATGGCGCTGCCCACCACGCACGCGTCGCCTTCCGAGGCGACGGCTTTCGCCTGTTCGGGATTGGAGATGCCGAAGCCGATGGCGATGGGCAATTCCGTATGCGAGCGGAGCTTGGCGATTTGCGTGGAAAGATTTGTCGCCACTTGCGACTGCATGCCGGTGACGCCTTCGCGGGAAATGTAATAAATAAAACCGCTGCCGCGCTTCACGATGAGTTCCATGCGGTCTTCCGGCGTCGTCGGCGCGACAAGATAAATGTGGCAGAGGCCGGCCTTTTTCATCAGCACCTCGTAGTTGTCCGATTCTTCCGGCGGCAAATCGAGGACGAGCAAACCATCCACGCCAGCCTGCGCGCAGTCGGTAATGAATTTTTCCAACCCGACCTTGTGGATGAGGTTGAAATAAATGTAGAGGACGATGGGAATCTGTGACTGCTGGCGGATGTCCGCGATGGTCGCCAGAAGTTTCGGCGGCGTGGTGCCGGATTCCAAGCCGCGTTGGGCGGCGAGCTGGTTCACCAAACCGTCGGCGAGCGGATCGCTGAACGGCACGCCGAGCTCCAGCACATCCACGCCCGCCTTGTCGAACGCCAGCGCGAGTTCGCGCGAGGCGGCAAGGTTCGGGTCGCCCGCGCCGATATAAACGACGAGGCCTTTTTTCCTGGCGGACTTGAGCTGCGCAAATTTCGCGGCGATACGGTTCATTCGGGGAAGTTTCAGGTTTCAGGTTTCAGGTTTCAAGCGGCAAGTTGGCTTGGGTGGGCGGCCACGGTTAAGCCGCGACCGGAAAGATAAACGTGGACGACCGGTAAGTGAAGGATTCGAGAAACTTGCCGGCCGCCCGTTGCCCGGAAACATTTCCGGACAAATCCTGTGTTGAAATGAAATTGAGGTGGGGCCGCGCTGCGTTGCCCCGCTTCTCCCTCTCCGCAAAAGAAAGTAAGGGATAATTTTTTCATGGCAGCTTCAGCCTAGCTGCAATTTGCAGGTTCGTGTTAATTGAATCAAACACCAAAGTATTGAATTTATCAATGCGTCAGTCGCCAGTTTTTCTGCGTGTGGCTCTGATTTGTTTCCGCCAGTTTTCGAGCCGCTCCTTGATTTTCTTTTCCACGCCTTGCTCGGTCGGTTCGTAAAATGTTTTGTCCACGCCCAGATAATCCTGCGCCACGAAATGATCCTTGCCGTCGTGCGTGTATTGATAGCCCTGGCCGTGGCCGAGGCGTTCCGCGCCTTTGTAGGCGGCGCTGCGCAGATGCTCCGGCACGGGAATCGTGCGCCCGGAGCGCACATCGTCCAGCGCGGCGTCAATGGCCTTGTAGGCGGAATTGCTCTTGTTTGCCGTGGCGATGTAAATCGTGGCCTCGGCCAGCGGAATCCGCGCCTCCGGCCAGCCGACAAATTCCGACGCGGCCAAACAGGCATTGGCCAGCACCAGCGCCATCGGGTCGGCGAGGCCGACATCTTCCGCCGCGCAAATCACGATGCGCCGGGCGATGAAACGCGGGTCTTCGCCGGCGTGGATCATTTTCGCCAGCCAATAAAGCGCGGCGTCCGGATCGCTGCCGCGCATGGATTTGATGAACGCGGAAATCGTGTCGTGATGCGCGTCGCCCTCGCCGTCATACACCACGGCTTTTTTCTGGATGCTCTGCTCGGCGACGGCGAGCGTGATTCGGATAACGCCGTCGGCGTCCGGTGCGGTGGTGAGCGCGGCAATTTCCAGCGAGTTCAGGGCTTTGCGCGCATCGCCGTCGGCAATTTTGGCAAGGTGACGAACCGCGTTTTCCTCGGCGGAAATTTTCAGGTAGCCGAGTCCGCGTTCGGCATCGGCCAAAGCGCGTTGCAGGAGCGAGAACAAATCTTCTTCCGTCAGCGGGCGCAGTTCAAAGATCTGCGAGCGCGAGACGAGCGGCGAGTTGACGAAGAAAAATGGATTGTGCGTGGTTGCGCCGATGAGCTTGATGACGCCGCTCTCCACATCAGGCAGCAAAACATCCTGCTGCGATTTGTTGAACCGGTGGATTTCGTCAATGAACAAAATCGTGGAAGCCCCAGTGTTTTCAAGGCGATTGGCGGCGGCGGATAAGACGCGGCGCATGTCGGCGACGTTGGATTCCACGCCGCTCAATCTTTCAAACTTGGATTTGGTCTGGCGCGCGATGATCTGCGCGAGCGAGGTTTTGCCGGTGCCGGGCGGGCCGTAAAAAATAAGTGACTGGATGCGGTCGGCCTCGATGGCGCGGCGCAGGAGCTGGCCGGGGCCGAGGATGTGTGACTGGCCGGCGTATTCGTCGAGGTGGCGCGGGCGCATCCGCGCGGCGAGCGGTCGGCTGCGGAAGGTTTCGGCAGACGCGGTTTTATCCGCCGGCAGTTTTTCTGCCGGCTGGGAAAACAATTCATCGCGTGCCATGGCGGCAAGTTAGCAGTTGGCGGAAAGTTTGCCCAAAATAAAAAGCGCGCTGGAGTTCAAGCTTTAGCTTGTTCCGGCGGGTTGGCCGTGTGCGCGGACAAGCTGAAGCTTGAACTCCAACAAATAAAAAAGCCCGCACGGGTGGCGGGCTTTGATTGCCGGGGTGCCGAGGCAAGCCGGCAATCTTGAAAGAACCCCCGCCCTTGCCGTGTCCAACTCGCTCCTTCGGACATATGTTTCCATATGTGGGACTTGCCCGATGGCTTACAACTTTCGGACGCAATGCCGACGTGTTGGCCACCGTCTGCGGCTCATCCCGAGTTCGTGTTATTTACGGTCCAAGGACTGTTGTGAATCACGCACAGGGCAGGGAAATTGTTTTTACAAAGAGCATCCGAACTGATTAGAAAATCGGCTGGTTGACTCATTTACTCAAGTGAAATCTTCAAATATATTTTTCACGGTTTCACAACCGGCGCTTGCGTTTCCAACCGCTCGCGCATTAAATTAAATTTTCGTTCTTCCGCCGGCTGCCGTGTCATTTTTCCGCCGTCCTGTCGTCCAATTTTTTGCGGATGATTTCCGCGATGACTTCCGGCTTGAACGGTTTGCGGATGAAGTTGACGCCCTCGACGAGCGTGTTATGGCGGCCTTCGAGGTTGCCGGTGTAGCCGCTCATGTAGATGACCTTGAGTGACGGCTTTTCCGCCAGCAGCCGGCGGCCCAGATCGATGCCGTTCAGGTTTTCCGGCATGATGATGTCGGTCAGCACCAGTTGAATGTGGTCGCGCTGTTCGCTCCAGATTTTCAACGCGGCGGGGCCGGACTCGGCCTCCCGCACGGTGTAGCCGCAGCGTTGCAGCAGGTCGCAGACAAAGGTGCGCAGCGAAAGCTCGTCCTCGACCAGCAGGATGGTTTCATCACCCCACGGCAACGCCGGCCGGGCTGGGGCGGACATGGTTCCCGCATCCGGCGCGCCGACGGCCGGGAAATAAACATTGAAGGTTGTGCCTTTGCCCGGCTCGCTTTGCACCGTGATTTCACCGTGATGCTGCTGCACGATGCCATAGACGGTGGCGAGGCCGAGGCCGGTGCCTTTGCCCACTTCCTTGGTGGTGAAAAACGGTTCGAAGATCCGCTCCCGGATTTTTTCATCCATCCCCGTGCCGGAATCCTCGACGGAGATAACGGCAAACCTGCCCGGAGACCCGTGGCCATGGATGGTAATAAACTCCTGGTCAACAATCACCTGATCCGTCCGGATGATGAGATTGCCGCCGTCCGACATGGCATCTACCGCGTTGGAGACAAAGTTCATCAACACCTGATCGATCTGGCCCCGGTCAGCCTTAACGAACGGATCAAGATCGGACAGGGAGAGGGTAAAGTCAATATTTTCAGGCACCAGCCGCGACAGCAGACTGAAAAAACTCTCTACAATCAGGTTGATCCTGATCGGGACAGGATTAGAGACCTGATTCCTGCTGTAGGCAAGCAAACCCTGGGTCAGGCCGGAAGCCCGCTCCGCCGCGGAAAAGATCCGGTCCACCTGGCGCCGGAGGGGGCTCTCGTCGTCCAGCCGCCTCTGCAGCAGGCTGGCGCTGGCGACGATTACGGTAAGGATATTGTTGAAATCATGGGCGATCCCCCCTGCCAGGGTGCCAATGGCTTCGAGCTTCTGCGCCTGTCGCAGTTGCGCCTCCAGATTTTTCCGCTCGGTAATATCCCGGTAGCTCGCTACCCTTCCGACCATGACATCATCAAGCCTCTGAGGCCGGGAGACCCGCTCGAATGTCCTGCCGTCCTTCAGTTCCAGGATGTCGCAACTCTCATAATCGATCTGCTCCTGCTCCTTTTCGATCATGGCCAGAAATTTCGCCGGATGCTTCAGCTGATCGAGAATGAAGGCGCGAATCTGTTTTTCATCATCGACTTGAACGATCGCATCGGGAATCCTCCACATAGCGGAAAATTTTTTATTGAACAAAATTTTCCGGAATTCCAGGTCCCGGACTAAAATGCCGTCCTCAGTCGCATCGAGGGTAGCACTGAGCATGGAGAGCGCGTTCCGGATCATTTTTTCCGCTTCTTTGCGCGCGGTAATGTCACGAACGATCACCCAGACGCCGGTAGTATCATCACTCTGGTTTTTAAGCAGCGTGGTCCTCAACTCCACGGGGAATATCGTTCCGTCTTTCTTCCGGTACTCCTTTTCATAGATATCCGAGTATCCCCGCATCAGCACCTGTTCGTTCATAAGATTCCGCTCCGGATCGTGCCAGTGGCGCGGAGTAATATCGCTGTTGGTCAAGGCGGGCAATTCATCATTGCTGTAATTGAGCATTTCCCTGAATGCTTCATTATATTCCAGGATTTTCCCTTCCTGATCCATGACGGCAAAACCGTCCATCAGGCTCTGGTGAAGGGTGCGGTACTTGAACTCGGATGCCCTGAGAGATTCCTTGACACTCTTGATACCGGAAATGTAATCGCCGTGGGTGGTGTACATGGATTTGAATGCCTGTGACAGCTCGCCTATTTCATCGTTGGTAATGACTGTCGCCGGTTTCTGATCACCGGCGCCATGGGACAGAGCCCTGATATGTTCCGTCAATTGCGTCAGCGGCGACATCAGATAATTCATGACCGCCCAGATGAGCAGCGCCGACAGAATCGCCGCTGTAATCCCGCCGATCATAAAATAATGTCGCGCCGTGTAGATCGGGGCATAGGCTTCAGACAGCGGCTCGTAATAAAGATTGGCAACACTGACCGTCAATACAGTCAGAAACAGGACCAGGAGAAAAACAGCGCCGGTCATTTTCGCCTTGATGCTGCTTAACTGCATGAATCTGCTCCTTTGCCGCCAGATGACCCGGAAATGCCGTTAGCCGATATCGACAAAAACCGCGAAAACTTGAACCCGGTGAGAGGATGTACCGGACAGATCCCGTGGTATCGGTTCCCTTCGAAGCCGAACAGCATTAGTATTCCCCCAGTCTGCCCGGATGTCAAACGGATTATGCTGCTCCGCAGAACTGGAAATATAATTATTAATGTCCCGGTTTATCGGGAAAGTTCCCTCCTTTCGCTCCTCGAAGGCGACATCATAACCAGCCGCTCCGCCAGTCGCGGCACTTCATCGCCGATCTTTCGATCCAGCTTTTTCAGCCAGCGTTTCGGAATTTCCTGCTCGCCGTAATACGCCCCCGCCAGCGCTCCGGCAATGGCGCCGGTGGTGTCCGCATCCCCGCCCTGGTTCACCGTAGTTACCAGACATTCCTCGAACGACCGGCTCCGGAAGAAATAGTGAAAGACCGTCTGCATGGTGTCCACCACGTAACCGGTGGCAAGACCGCGATAGGGGTCGAAACGGAAGTTCTCGTGCCGGACGATCAGGCCGTCGACCTCCCGGCGAAGCCGGGATTTTGCATGACCGAGCAACGCAAGATGGATCAGCCGGCCGAAACAGATGCAGGCGGCATCGGAGAGGGGGTGGTTATGGGTGATGTGAGCCTGGGCCACTACGCATTCAGTCATCCTTGCTTCGTCGCCCAGGGTGAAAAGCGCCGCAGGCAGCATCCGCATGACCGCACCGTTGCCGGCATCCCACTCGTTAGCGGGGGTTTCCAGCGTGCCGTGCAGCATGTAGTTCCTGATCCCCCGACGGCAGGTATCCCCCACGTCTATCGGACGGGATTTAAGCCAGGCGGCGAAATTGTCGGCTATCCCCTTAAGCGACCAGCCGCCGGACGTCACCAGTGCCCGGCCAAGGCAGAGCGCCATGTCCGTATCGTCAGTCACCTGCCCCGGCTTCAGCCTGAGCCAGCCCCCCCCCACCAGCTCCTTCAGCACCCCGTATTTATGCCCAATTTCACCGGAGGTCATAAATTCCGCCGGAGCACCGAGGGCGTCCCCTATGGCCAGGCCGAGGAAAGCGGCACGGGCGCGGGACTTCACATCTTCAGTTTCCCGGCTCATCGGTCACCGAGGCTCTCCCTCATGCAGCCGACCAGAAAATCGAAGGTCTCTTCCCGGCTGACGATCCAGAGGGGGAGATTGCGGATCATCAGCTCCTCGACGGCATGAAGCGTCCGCTCGTCGTCCCTGCCGAGCGCCTCCATCACCTGCCCCAGCATCGGCAGCACTTCGTAGAGGTCGTCACGATTGAACGGGAAGGGATCGGGCTTCCCCTGAAACTTCGGCTCATCCCGCCGCACCGAATCACGCGGATATTTATAGTAGAGGTCGGAGGGCTTTATGGTCAGGGTCATCGGAATCTCTCCTCTGGCACG
>PLYV01000004.1 GCA_003151855.1 Limisphaerales bacterium
TGGTCGGCGCAGGACATAGGAGCGGTCGGCATCGTCGGCAGTTCAACCTACACCAACAGCGTGGTCACCAACGGCGTGTTCACCGTGACCGCCTCCGGGAGCGACATCTGGAACACGTCCGACGCGTTTCGGTTTGTGTATGAGACCAACGGCGGAAACTGCACGATCATTGCGCGCGTGAGTTCGGAGCCAAGCACCAACGCCAACGCGAAGGCCGGCGTGATGATCCGGAACAGCCTGAATCCGGGCGCGGCCAACGCCTTCATCGGAGTGACGCCAAGCAACGGCGTGGTTTTTCAATACCGTTCCAGCACCGGCGGCAGCAGCAGTTCCAACCGCGTGACCGGCTTGAGCGCGCCTTACTGGGTCAAACTGGTGCAGAGCGGCAGCACGGTCGCGGGTTATTATTCCGCGAATGGGACGAGCTGGACGCAGTTGGGAACGACGACGACGATCAGCCTGGGTTTCATGCAGACCAATGCTTGGGGACAAGTCAGCGGTCCCGTGGAGTATGCGGGACTGGCCTTTTGCAACAATGGCAACGCGAGCCTGGGCACGGCGGCGTTCGACAACGTGAGCGCGCCGGGCTGGCCGCTTCCCGCGCCGTCCGCGCCGACGGGATTGACGGCGACGGGCGGCGTCGAGCAGGTGACATTGAACTGGCAGGCGGGCAGCTACGCGACGAATTACATCATCAAGCGGGCCACTGTGAGCGGCGGGCCTTACACGACCATCGCGACGAGCTGGAGAGGGACGAGTTACATTGACTACGGTCTGGTTGGCGGCACGACATATTATTATGTGGTGATGGCGGTCAATGGCATCGGCCAAAGCACGAACTCGACGCAGGCCGGCGCGACGCCGACGGCCAACGTGCCGTCGCCGTGGCTGGGGCAGGACATCGGATCGGTTGGGCTTTACGGCAGCGAGAGTTTCACCAACGGCGTGTTCACGGTGACCGCATCCGGGAATGACATTTGGGACACGGCGGATGCGTTCCGTTTTGTCTATGTGCCGGTGACGAACAATTGCACCATCATTGCCCGCGTCGCTTCACTGCAAAATGTTGATGGCTGGTCCAAAGCCGGAGTAATGATCCGGGCAAGCCTGGCGTCCAATGCGCCCAACGCCTTTGTCGCCGTGACGCCGGGCAACGGCGTGACGTGGCAATGCCGTTCGAGCACCAACGGCAGCACCGTCAACGCCGGCACGGGCGGTTTGAGCGCGCCTTATTGGGTGAAGCTGGTGCGGAGCGGAAATGTTTTCACCGGTTATGTCTCACCGGACGGCACGAATTGGACGCAGCAAGGAACCGCGACGTTCACTATGGCAACCAACGCGTATGTCGGTTTGGCGGTCACCGCGCATAACAACTCCGATTTGTGCGCGGCCACGTTCGACCATGTGACCGGGCCGGGCTGGACACCTCCGTCGGCGTCGACGCCGGCCGGATTGGTTGCAACTGCGGGCATCGAGCAGGTGGCATTGAGCTGGATGGCCACCAGCAACGCCAACGCAGGTTACAACGTGTATCGGGCCACCACCAGCGGGGGGCCTTACTCCAACGTTGGCAATGTTACCACGACGAACTATACCGACACCGGGCTGAACGACCGCACCACCTATTATTACGTTGTCACGGCGGTGAACAGTCTCGCGGGCGAGAGCGCGAACTCGGCCCAGGTCAGTGCGACCACAACCGTCCCTGTGCCTTATCCCTGGCTGACGCGGGATGTGGGTTCGGTGGGGCTGGCGGGCAGCGCGAGTTTCACCAACGGCGTGTTCACGGTGACTGGCTCCGGGGCGGACATCCAAGGCACGGCGGACGCCTTCCGCTTTGTTTATGTGGCGACCAACAGCGGAAATTGCAGCATTATCGCCCGGGTCGCCTCGCTGCAAAACATTGATGGCTGGTCAAAAGCCGGGGTGATGATCCGCGACAGCCTGAATCCCGGCGCGGCCAATGTCTTTGTCGCCGTGACGCCGGGCAACGGCGCGACTTTTCAATACCGTTCAAGCGACGGTGGCGGCTGCAACTACAGCACGACCAGCGGCAGCGCCCCTTACTGGGTGAAACTGGTGCAGAGCAGCGGAACCAACTTCACCGGCTACTGTTCCCCGGATGGCACCAACTGGACACAGGCTGGAAGCGCGACGTTGACCGGTGTCACCACCGCGTATATCGGTTTGGCGGTCACCGCCCACAACAATTCAGCCTTATGCACGGCCACGTTTGACAACGTGAGCTTTACGGCGATTACGCCGGCTTCGCTCCAGTTGGTCTCCAACTGGGGACCCTTCGTGCCAACCACGGGAGACGGGCCGATCAGCATGTATGTCTATGTGCCGACCAATGTGGTGGCGAACCCGCCCATCCTGATTGAGCTTCACTATTGTGGCGGCACTGGCCCCGGTGTTTTTGGCTGGGCGGGCGGCCTTAAGGCGGCGGCGGATCAATACGGCTTCATTATTGTCGCTCCGTCAGCCAACGACACGACGGGCACCAACGCCAGATGTTGGAACCCCAGTTCGACGAACGCCCTCACGCGCTACGGTGGCGGTGACACTCAAGCGATCGTCTCCATGGTGAATTACGCGGCAACCAACTATAATGCGAACACGAACCGTGTTTATCTGGTCGGAGTCTCATCCGGNNCAAATGTCGCTTACGCCGCAGCAATGGGGAAACATGGTTCGCGCCATGTATCCGGGTTATTCGGGATACCGTCCCCGCATCCAGCTTTGGCATGGCACGGCGGACACGACTGTCAGTTACACCAACCAACCGGAAGCCATCAAGGAATGGAGCAATGTTTTGGGTTTAAGCACCAATGCAAACTACACCGAGACGGTGACCATTTCCGGCATCACGAACCAATGGACGC
>PLYV01000203.1:0-5216 GCA_003151855.1 Limisphaerales bacterium
CGCTGGCGAAGAAAAACGGGAAAGTGGTCACGGTAAAAAACACCAGCAAGGAGCTTGGCATTACGGCGGCGAACACGGCGGACAAAGCCAACGGCGTCGAGGCGATGGAATGGAAACACAACGCGCTCCGGCACACTTACATTTCCGCCCGCGTCGCCGAGTGCGCCGATGTTTCCCGCGTGGCCGATGAAGCCGGCAACAGCCCGCAAGTCATCCGCACGAATTATTTGAAGCGGATGCGCCCGGCGGCGGCGGCGGAGTGGTTTGCCATCATGCCGAAAGAAACCAGCCCGGCAGCGAATTGACGTTGCGGCTATTTCTTTTTCCGTTTGGATGCAGGCGCGGCCGGTTTTTTTTGCGGCTCGCGTTCGGGCGTGTAGTGAAGCTGGCCGTCTTTCGTTCCAACGTATTCACTGTTCATGGTGAATGGAAATTTATTTTTCTTTAGCTTCTTTTCCGATTCAAGGCGCATGGACGTAAGAAAACCTTCCAACAAATAACCTGACGCCAGTTTCGGAATTTTTTTAATGTCCGCCGCGATTTTATCGGACTCCGGTATTTTGACGGCGACGCGATCTTCTTCGGTGACGCCGAAATGTTTTTCCAAATCGTCAAAGGCTTTCGCGAGCTTGTAGGCACAAAGCGCGGAGTCGTCTTCTTTATAGGCCCGGTAGTAGATAGCGCAGAGACGGCGGACATTCATGGTCAATGAATGGAGGGCTTGCAACGCTCCTAAATCGGGGTGCTTTTGCTGGAGGCCAAGCGCCTGATAATCTTCAAACAATGCCTTGGTGTAGGGAACGCCTTCAACATCCACCGGCGGCTGGTTGACATCATTGGTCAAAAGCCAGGCGAGATTGATTCCGGTTTTGTGCGATACCAAGCCGGCCAATTTCTCGCTGAGATTCAACCTGCCCAATTCCACGGCCTGAATCGTGGGCGTTGAACATTCAAGAATCGCGGCCATTTCCTTTTGGGTAATGCCAATGGTCAAGCGGAGGACGGCTAGGGTGTGGCGCTGGGGTGACGGTCGCATAAACGAGAGCGTAGCATATACGCATTAAACATCAATGCAAATCTTGCCGCATATATGCAATAGGGATATGCTTTGTCCAAGATGATGCAAACAGAACAACCAAACACTGACGGACAGGGCGGGCTGGTGGATGCGCCGCGCCTGCTGGTGGAACTTTTCCCGAACCCCGAATGCCGGCCTTCCCTGCGCTGGCTGCGGACGCAAGTTGCCGAACGCACGCTGCCGTTTGTCCGCATTGGCCGGCTGTGTTTCTTCGACACGCAAATGGTCAAAACTCACTTTGCCGCCCGCGCGATGAGCAAAGTTAAGGGGCAATAAAACCAGCCGGGCAAATTTTTTGAAAGCCACCCCATTAGAACGGGCGCGCCGATACATTGCCAAATGTCTGCCGGCAATCAGCGGCCAGAGCGGTCACAACGCGACTTTTTATGTCGCGGCGGTGCTGGTGCATGGTTTCGCGCTCGGTGAAGCCGATGCGCTGGTGTTGCTGCGGGAGTTCAATCAGCGGTGTCTGCCGCCGTGGAGCGAAGGCGAATTGATTCACAAGATCAAGTCGGCGGCGAACGCGGCTCACCTGTTGCCGCGTGGTCATTTGCTCGGCGGTGAAAACGGCAGTCCGGTTTCCACGAAGCCGATGCCGCCACCGCCACCGAAGCCGAAATTTCAAAAGAACGTGCTCAAGCGCGTCGCCAACAATGTTGCCGCCATCAAGGATGTGGTTCGGCTGCTTTCCGAACGGTCGCCGGTAAATGTGGAACGGCAGGATTCCGCCAGCGTGCTGCGGCACCTCTACGCTCGCGGGTCGGGCGAAAAAATTCTGATTTTCACGGACATGAAATCCCAGGGGCAATTTTTGTGGGAAGCCGACCGGAGCGATTTTATCCAGCAACGGCACTTGCCGGCGGGGAATGATGGCGTCTGGTTTCTGCCACAACCGGTCAGCGGCGGATTTTTCCCGAATCCGCGTTCCGACGGGAATTTGTCCCGGCGGTCGGAAGAAGCGGTTTCGGCGTTTCGTTATGCGGTGCTGGAAAGCGACGAGGCGGATGCCGATGACTGGCTTCGGTGTCTGGTGCAAATGCCGCTGCGAATTTCCTGCATTTGCGAGTCGGGCAAACGGTCAATTCATGCGCTGGTGCGGCTGGACGCCGCGAGCAAGGCCGATTGGGATCGGCTCATGGCGCCGCTCAAGCCGGTGCTGATTACGCTCGGCGCGGATCGGGGCGCTCTGTCCGCCGTCCGTTTGTCCCGGCTGCCGCAAGCAATGCGCGGCGAACGCTGCCAGCGGTTGCTGTATTTGAATCCGCAACCTACCGGGCAACCAATTTTTCAGCAGGCCATGCCACCAGCCTGCTACGCGCAGAAAATGGAGGGGAAAGAACCGGCACATGAATGAATCACCGATGGACGCGGTTTATTATTGGGCGAATGAAAATGGCGTTACCGCCGAGGCCGACGCGCCGCCGGTGCTGGATGTGACCGCCGCGAAACGGTTGGATGAGCTGGTCGCGCACGCGCCAAACGACCCTTCCGAATTATTGCGAAACCGGTTTCTTTGCCGGGGCGGTGGGCTGCTGCTGGTCGGGCCAACCGGCATCGGCAAAAGCTCTTTGTCCATGCAGGACATGATTCTTTGGGCATTGGGGCGCGAGTCGTTTGAAATTTTCCCGACCCGCCCGCTGAAATCATTGCTCATTCAGGCGGAGAATGACGAGGGCGACCTGGCCGAAATGCGCGACGGCGTCATCAAGGGTTTGAACCTGACGGATGCCGAAAAGGAAATGGCGATGGCAAATGTCATCGTGGCGCGTGAGGACGTGCGGACGGGCTGGCAATTCTTCGCTGAAACCGTGCGTCCCCTGCTCACCGATCACCAGCCTGATTTGCTGTGGATTGACCCGGCTCTGTCGTATCTCGGCGGGGAAGCCAATTCTCAAAAGGATGTCGGCGGCTTCCTGCGGAACCATTTAAATCCGTTGCTCCGGGAATTTAACTGCGCCGTGGTGGTGGTGCATCATACCAACAAACCACCGGCTGGCCGGGAAAAGCCGGATTGGAGCGGCGGCGATTTCGCCTACCTCGGCGGCGGTTCGGCGGAATGGGCGAATTGGGCGCGTGCAATTCTTGTCGTGCGCAGCCTGGGTTCGCATTNNATTCGGTTTTTGAACTGCGGGCGGCAAAACGGGGCGGACGGCTGGACTGGAAAGAAGCGGATGGCGAGACGAAAACTTTTACCAAGCTGATCGCGCACGCAAACGAACCGGGCGTGATTTGCTGGCGGGAAGCCGATGCCTCGGAAATGCCGGAAACGAAAAAGGCCAAACGGATTCATACCAAGGCCGACGTGCTGGCTCATGTGCCGCCGGAAAACCCGATTGCCAAAGACTTGCTCCGGGCCAAAGCGAACGGTGCGGGCATCGCGTTAAACAAAATCAATCCGATGCTCGCCGAACTTCTGGATGACGGAAGTTTGCACCAATGGCGCGAAAATCGGCCGGGAACGAATCCGAAAATCTCCTTCGCCCGCTTTCCGCAACCCGAACCGGAGCTAATCAAATGAGACACCTACACGGAGACTTGAACGGGCAAAAACGCCGTGTGTGTCGGTCGTGCGCGTCAGACCAGAGACACACTCACACGCCCCCTATTTATAGGGGCGTGTGTGTGGGTGTCTGTCAGGGATGGAAAGTGAATTTATGAATCATGCGTTTGAACAGCAGCCGCGCGAAAGCGCAAAGGCATTTGCCGCCTTCAGCTTGTATTTGAATCTTGGGCCGCAACGGTCAACCGCAGCGGTGGCAAACAAGTTAGCAAAGAGTGAACAGCTTATCCGGCGGTGGTCGGCAAAATTTGCTTGGACTGACCGCGTGGCGGCGCACGGCGCACACTACGCCATAATCGAGCGCGAAGCGGTCGAGGCGGTGGCGCGGGGCAAGGCGGCGGAATGGGAAAGCCGCGAGCAGAAATTGCGCGAAACCGAGTGGGCGATGCACGAAGCGGCGATTGCCGCCGCGAAAAAGGGGCTGGCCGCCTACATGGAGCGGGAAAAGGTTTATGCCAATCTCGCCGACATTGCGCGGATGTTGGAAATCGCGAGCAAGTTGGGGCGGCTGGCAACCGGCCTCGGCACCGATGGCGAAGGCCGGAAAGGTGACGAGTTGCCGGGCCTGCGCGTGGAGGTCACGGTGGCGCTGGAAAAGATTTACGGGCAGGCGGAGCCTGCACCCACTGAAAAAATTGTGGATGTCGAAGTCGTCAAAAAAACGGGGGAGGGTCAATGACGCTGTGGGAAAAGTATTTTTTGGCCGGGCGGCAGGCCGGCTGTCCGCAAACGCAAATGGCGAACTTTGCGGCGGCGGACGTGGTTTTGCAGGCGCGGCAACTGGCCGCGTCTGCGGCGGCGCGGCGGTGCGATGCACCGAACGGGCCGACGGCCATCGGCTACGGCGGCGCTCGTGGCGGCGGCAAGTCGCATTGGTTGCTCGCACAGATGGGCGCGGATGACTGCCAGCGCGTGCCGGGCTTGAAATGTCTGCTGCTGCGCAAAGTCGGCAAAGCAAATTTGGAACATTTTGAGGATTTGCGCCGCCGGCTGTTCGGGCGGTTGAACCATGAATTTTCCGCGTTTCGCGGGATTCTGTCTTTTGCCAACGGCTCGCGGATCATCGCCGGTCATTTTCNNTCGAGGAAGCAACCACGCTCACCGCGAGAAAATACCAGGACATTTCAACCTGCTGCCGCACGTCCAAATCCAACTTCCGCCCGCGCATTTATTCGACCACGAATCCCGGCGGCGTCGGTCACAATTGGTATCGGGCAAAATTCATCGTGCCGTTTCAGGAAAAACGCGAGACGGAGACGCGCTTCATCCCGGCGCGGGTCACAGATAACCGCTGGAACAATCCCGAATACGTCCGGGTGCTGGAAAACCTGACGGGCTGGCAAAAACGGGCGTGGCTGGATGGCGATTGGGACATTGCCGCCGGGCAGTATTTCACGACGCTGCGGCGTGAGGTTCACGTCGTCGAGGATTTCGACGAAACGCGGGCGGTGGAGTGGTTCGCCGCGCTGGATTACGGGTTCGCGCATTACACCGTCGTCCTGCTCGGCTGTCGCGATGGCGACGGCAACATTTTCATCGTGGACGAACACGCCGAACGGCTTTGGCTGCCGCAACGTC
>PLYV01000203.1:5273-6726 GCA_003151855.1 Limisphaerales bacterium
TGCAACATGATCCGAACCGGCCCGAAGATGTTTTGAAGGTGGATTGCGACGAGGACGGCATCGGCGGCGATGACGCGGCGGATGTTCTGCGGTATTTGGTGGCGACGAAGGCGCGGACGGTCACGCAACGAAAGTTAAGGGGACTATAATAGCGACCGTCGCTACATTCCCGTTCTTAACCAACCTAGTCGGTTATCAACATGACGAGATTGTTGTAAAAATTTGCAGCAATCTTTATCGAATTAAGTTTGAAGCTCAAATTTTCGGACACATCACAACGGTATAATGACTTGATTTGATCGATGTCATGTTTCAGTAGTTTTTTACCTCCGCCGTGAACGACTGCATTCCTTCGGGAATAAAGCCAATCTGCATAGCCTAATATGGATGAAGGAATTGATTTATTCGGGGCACCGTAAGTATTTAGAATTTGACCACGAGAAGGATTCACCCGTGGTTTGTCTAAGTTTTCATTTTCTGAAAATGTTTCCATCAGTTTCCGAACCTTTTTGGAATGCCTATCGCGTAATATTTCGTTTCTAATTGCGGATTTTATCCGCCCGGAAATGTAATTGTTTTTTGTTTCTTCGCTTGAAAGAATTTTTAGCATTACGCCTTCAGGAATGGGGTCTGTTAATTTCTCTGCCAATATTGGGAAGAGTCTATTGTCTAGCGCGTTTTCCAAAAAACAGTGGTCAACAGTCGAATCGAATCGATCTACCAGATTAGTGTAAACAAGCTTTTGAATATGCTTCCTGCTGGCTTCTTCAACTGTTTCTAATTCGGCTACTGCCGGAAGAACATCTTCTTCTATGTATTTAGTGAAGTTAAGGATGCGGTCTTTATTCATAGAGTTTGGATTAACGAATTTGGAGGATGCGGCAAATCAGATTCAAATTCGAGAGTAAAAGTAAAACCGGAGTGGTGTCCAGAGGTCATTGACCTTTGGCGCGGTCTGGTGCGCGTAACACCAGAAAAGTTTTCTGGATGCGCGAAACGACCGCCGAAGGGCGTTTCGCCGAAAAAATTCACGCCCGGCGCGGTGGCGTCGGGCGCGATTTGTCTGCCGGTCAATCTTCGTCCGGCATCATCAAGGTGATGGCGGGCTGTGGGTCGTCAATGTCCAGTGCGCCGCAAGTGGCGATGAGTTTGACAAGCCGCGCTGCGCGGTTGTCGTTGCGAACATAGAACGCAACCGGGATGCGGTCGCAACCGGGGCGGCTGCGAAGGATGGCAAATCTTGTCATCCAAACGACATCCCACAATCTGCCCGCCTCGTCTTGGCCGGTCACGCCTTCCGGCACGGCGACGTANNNTTTTCAACGGTTAAGGATGGGAATTTCAGACTGTGCGGAAATGCGCTCCAGCTTGGGGCGCGGTTGGATGGTGACGGGCTGGCCGAATCGCGGCGTGATGGTGCGCGGCTTCTGAACCACCGCGACAACGGCGGCGG
>PLYV01000062.1 GCA_003151855.1 Limisphaerales bacterium
GGGCCAAGGGCATCGGCGGCACCCGTGCCGGCGTGCTCGAAACGAACTTCAAGGAAGAGACCGAAACCGATTTGTTCGGCGAACAGACCGTCCTCTGCGGCGGCGCAAGCGCGCTCGTGCAGGCCGGATTCGAAGTGCTCGTCGAAGCCGGTTACTCGCCGGAAATGGCCTACTTCGAATGTCTGCACGAACTNNCGGCGGCGTTGAAAGACATCCAGTCCGGCAAGTTCGCCAAGGATTGGGTCAAGGAATACGAAGGCGGCTACAAACGCTACAACGCGCTCCTCAAGAAGGGCGAACAGCACCCGATCGAGAAGACCGGTGCCAAGCTCCGTGCGCTCATGCCGTGGATGAAAAAGGCCAACATCAAAGGCGCGCAAGCTTCGTATTAATTTTAAATCTCAAATACAAAAAGCCGCTGGAGCAATCCGGCGGCTTTTTTATTTCAGTTGCCCAACAGCCGCCGGCGGTCTTCGGGGTTGGCAAAAACCAGCTCCTCCGAATCCGGGCCGGTGCGGATGAGCGCCGCCGGACTCCCGCCCAGCAGCGCCAGCAGTTGCTCGTCATTGATCAGGTGATAACCGCCGCCGCGCGTGGCGATTTCCACCGCACCCGCCGCGGTGGAAACCATTTTTAACGCGGCAAAATTTCTGGTGGAAATGGTTGCACCCGCCGGCAGCGGCTGTGTTTCGACGAGCTGGTAACTTTTTGGCGCGCCTGTTTTTACCGGCGGCTTTGACGCGGATATTTTTTCCGCCGGACGCGGCCACGTCAGGATTCCCGCCAGCAGCAGGACGACCAGCGCGCCCGTAGCCGACCGCGCCTGCCGCCACTGGCGACGGCGGCGGGCCTGCCGCAGCGTCCCGGCGAGCAACGCCGCGCGGAAATCCGGCGGTGATGATTCGGCGAGCACATCGTCGAGCAGTTTTTTCTGTTCAGGCCTGGTCATGTTTCAACGACGCCACGATGGCGTCCTTCAATTTCTGCCGTGTGCGTGAAAGCCTCGATTCCACGGCCTTTTCCGTGGCTCGCTCCGCCCCGGCGATTTCACGGACACTGCGCCGCAGAAAGTATTTTTGTTCCAGCAGGTCACGCTCACCTGGCGGCAGCGCAGACAGATTCCGTTTGAGCAGTGCGCGGAGTTTTTCATCCGCCTCACCGTCGTTGCCGAAACTGTCTTCCGTTTCCGCGAGGCGCGAAAATCTTTCGAGAAACGCGAACCAGCGGCGCTGCTTCTTCGACTCGTCCGCCAGCGCAGTGCGCGCGAGCACCGTGAGCCAGCTCCAGAATTTCTCCTCCGTGTCAAACGGCTTGACGTGCCGCGCCACGCGGATGAGCGCGGCCTGCAACGCCTCGCGCGCGGCCGACTCGTCGCCGCCGGTGACGACGAGCAGGTAGCGCAGCAGCCGGTCGAAATACGCGTCAAAGAACTCGCGGAACGCCGCCTCGTCGCCGCGCGCCAGCGCGCCGGTCAGCGCCGTAATCTGGCGTGGTGGGCGTCCGCGCGCGCCGTCTGCCAATGGATCGCCCCCGGCCCGCGCGGCTCGCGGGGCTCGCGGGGACGCTCGCCCCACCGGGACGACCAGCGAGGAATCCAGCATTCCGCTGGCGGCTGTCTCCCTCGCCCCGGAATGCTGGCTGGATGATTCAAGGTTCTCGTCCAAGCTGTCGCATCAACCACCGGCTGAAATTTATTGGCCAGTCTTTTCTGTGCGTGTGTCGGTGGCAGTTCCGGCTGAAGCAGGCTTCGCGTCCATTTTGTCTTTCAATTCCTTCACTTGTGACTTCAAGTGTTCGATGTAATTGTCGTATTCCTTCGCGGTGGCAACATTTATGGAAGATTGCGGCAGCGTGTTCAGAACTTCGGCAATTGTTTTTAGTTTGTCCGGCTCGCCGTAGGCAATCAGCATTTTGGTTTCCTTGTGGTAATTCAACTCCGGCAAGGAAGTTTCACTGGACATTTTCCAGCCGGTTTGAATGGCCGTGGTGATGTCGTCCACCGTGAAACCACGATCCAAATATTGTGCGAGGGAGTAGTAGTGGACAACTTTTTGGGTGGAAATCACCGGCGGCAGCGATGGTTTCTCAACATGGAAATACCAGACGGAAGTGTCCGTAACGGTGTCGGCAGTCTTGAAGCCAAAGCCGGCGGAAAACTGGGAGTAACTGCCCACGTAAGATCCCGGATTGGAAACGGCGATGGTTTTCCGGCTGGCGGTTTCCAGCGCGGAGAACAGTTGCGGCAGATACACGTCGCTCATCTTCAACGCCGGCAAGTCCACGTTTTCGTCTTCCTTGTTGATGATGACATTCAGCGGCTTGCCTATCGCCTTTTCGATGGCCTTGACGAGCTGCGCGGGCGTGCCGCCGGGGAAATCCAAGCTGAACGCGGTGAGTGTGGGCGGTTTTTCAAAATAGCTAAACTTCCAGAGCGAGTTGTCCGAAGGATTTCCGTCTTCCGTAAAAAAAACCGTTCGTTTGACAATTTCAGCATCGTTATGTCCGCCGTATTTATTTTCCTCAAGCGCCTTGAACAGCCGCGCCACATCCATGTCGGTGACCTTGATGGGCGGCAGCATGACCTTGGCGGTTTTTTCATCCGTAGGCACGATGACATTCAGCGGCTTGCCCAGCGCCTTCTCGATCGCGGCGACGAGTTGCTTCGCCGTGCCGCCGGGGAAATCGAGGTTGAACTTGGTCAGCGCGGGCGATTGGCTGGCCGATGAATTTTGTTTATCAATGATTTTTTGCAGTCGATCCTGAAAAGTGCTGGAGGCAGGCGGCGGCATGGGCTGGGCGAAACCCGGCGTGAGGTGGAGCGCCAGCAGGCCGGCGGCGAGGCAGAGGAATTTTTTCATAAATGGGCGGTTGATTGGTGTTCTTTCATACAGGAACACGACGCCCAAGGCAAAATCCTTCGCGAATCAGAAAAATATTTACCAAGCGACCATTGCCGTTTGCGCAGTTGAACTTGCCCTGAACATCAGGTATTTTCTGCCAACTATGACGTTGACTGAAAAACTTCTCGCGCGCGCGTCCGGCAAGGCCAGCGTGCAGGCCGGCGACAATATCTGGGTGAACGCCGACGTGCTCATGACGCACGACGTGTGCGGCCCGGGCACCATCGGCGTGTTCAAACGCGAGTTCGGCAAGACCGCGAAGGTCTGGGACAAAAACAAGATCGTCATCATCCCCGACCATTACATCTTCACCGCCGATTCAAAGTCCAACCGCAACGTGGACATCCTCCGCGA
>PLYV01000140.1 GCA_003151855.1 Limisphaerales bacterium
TGCCGAGCGTCGCGTCTTCCCAACCAGGGACGACGATGGGCAAATTCTTCTGCGCGGCGGCCAGCATCCAAGAATGCTTCGGGTTAATCTGGTAATACTTCTCGTATTTGCCGGAGAGCAAAACCTTGTAGAAAAACTCGTGCGGGAAATAGCGTTCGCCCTTCTTGTCGGCGTCCGTCCAGACTTCGAGCATGGCTTTTTCCATGCGGCGCATGGCTTCGCCTTCGGGAATGCAGGTGTCCGTCACGCGGTTCATGTGGCGGTTGAGCAACGCCTGTTCGTCTTCCGCCGTCAAAGAACGGTAGCCCGGCACGCGTTCGTAATAATCGTGCGCGACAAGATTGAAAACGTCCTCCTCCAAATTCGCGCCGGTGCAGGTGATGAGATGCACCTTGTCCTGGCGAATCATTTCGGCGAGCGAGAGGCCGAGTTCCGCCGTGCTCATCGCGCCGCCGAGCGTGATCATCATCTTGCCGCCATTGTCGAGGTGGGCGACGTAGCCCTTGGCGGCGTCCACGAGCGACGCGGCGTTGAAGTGGCGATAATGGTGCTGGATGAAACGGGAAACGGGTCCGCCGGTGAGTGGAGTCGGTTTAATTGATTTTTTCTTGGCCATAAAATTGAAAAATTATTTCCGCCAACGATACGCGAGCGGAGACGAAATCCAATCTCAAATTGACGGAATCAGCGGAGCAGAGCCGGAAAATTATTGCACCGCCACCAGATTCGGCTGCGCAAGCGAGAGGTTCCCCTTGACGTTGCCCTCAAATTTGGCGCGGATGATGACGTTGTGCGTGCAGGTCGTGTTGTTCACGCGAAACGCCGCGCCGCCGCAGTTCATCGCGATCAGGTTCGTGAAGGAATTATAGACGCACTCGGTTTGTGGTGCCGGCCCCCAGCCGGTTGCGGTCTGCGTCTCGGAATGCGCCATGAACACGCCATGATGATGGCTGTTGCGGATGGCGACGTTCAAAAACTGGTTCTCACGACTGGCACGCATGAAAATGCCAAGGTCGTTCCCGACGAGAGTGGCGTTGCTGATGATGTTGTGGTTGAAAGCGAGGTCGAGCGAAATGCCTGCGCCGGGATTGTCGTGCAAACTCAGGCTGGTGAACACACTGTCCTCCGTCAGGTAACAGGCCAGTCCGTCAAACTCATTGTCGAACGATTCAAAATTCTTCACCAGCAGCCGCCGCACGCCCAGCGTCGTCACCAGTCCACCGGAACGGCAGCGCGCCGCCGTGATATTTTCCACCGTGCAATCCTCCAGCGATTGCGCCGTGATGCCGTTGTTGCGGATTTCCGAGCCTTCGCCCAGTTCGCGCCAGAGTTCACGTTGTTGATGATTGCGGTTTCCATCAATAAAAAATCCGGCCACTTTCAGGTGCCGGACGATTTTGGTCGGAGCGTTGACAGGATCCCCCATGATGATCACGGGGCAGTTGGCGTTATCCGCCAAATGCAGGATGGTTGCCCCTCCGGAGCCGCGCAACGACTGGAAATCGCGTTCCAAAACAATGGGTTTGGCAATCTCAAATCTGCCCGGCGGCAGCACCACCTCGCCGCCGGCCACCGGCAAAGCGTCGAGCGCGGCTTGAATTTGCCCCTCCGAAACGCCAGCGCTCAAATTGATCACGACCGGTTCGCCAACCGGAGTTTGCGGGGCGGCCAGACACAGCAGCGGGGAAAGCAAAAGCCACACGACTGCGGCTTTTTTTCCCGGCGAGCCGGAACCGACCGTCTGATTGTAGTTCGTTTTCATAACCAACGAGACCGTTGCGACCAATCAGTGTTTCCAACTCAACATCGGCCAATTACAAAATTCGTCCAGCAAATAATTAGATTTTTTTCAAAAAACTTTGTTTTGCCTAATCGTCGGTTTCCCCGGCCACCCGGGCGGCGGTTTCGTTTCAGGATTTCCCAAAACGGCGGAAGCGGTTATGCTCCGCGCGAAATTTATGCCGCCTAAAATAAATTCCGCCGTCGCGACACCCGCCGACCTCGGCTACACCATGCCCGCCGAATGGGAGCCGCATGCGGCCACCTGGCTCGGCTGGCCCCACAACGCCAGCGACTGGCCCGGAAAATTCGAGGTCATCCCGTGGGTCTATGGCGAGATGGTGCGGAAAATTTCCGTCGGCGAGAAAGTCAACCTCATCATCCGGCACCCGCAGGACGAGACGTTTGCGCGGCGCGTCTTCAAGCACGTCGGCGTGGATTTGCGGAAGATTCGTTTCGTCATGCATCCGACGAATCGCGGCTGGACTCGCGACACTGGACCGATTTTCGTCAAACGCAAACTCCCAAAAACCCAGACCCAAGACGCCAGAACCGAGACAGCCATCGTCCATTTTCATTTCAACGGCTGGGCCAAATACGATAACTGGCGCAAGGACACCAAAGTTCCTGAAACCGCCGCGAAACTGCTCGGCAAAAAGCTTTTCCACGCCGAATACAACGGCAAACCCTTTGTTATCGAAGGCGGCGGCATGGAATTGAACGGCCGCGGCACGCTCCTTTCCACCGAGCAATGCTACCTCGACCCGAAAATCCAGAACCGCAATCCTGGCCTCGGCAAAAAAGACATCGAAGGCACGCTTAAAGATTATCTCGGCGTCACCAACATCTTCTGGCTCCGCGAAGGCCCGGTCGGCGACGACACCCACGGCCACATTGACGACATCTGCCGTTTTGTAAACCGCAACACTCTCGTCCTCGTCCGCGAACGCAACGGCAAGGACATCAACCATCGTCCGCTGGAAAAAAACTGGGATCGCATCCGCGACTTGCGCCTCGAAGACGGCAGCAAGCCAGAAGTCGTGGAACTACCCATGCCCGCGCCGTTGTATTTTGACGGTGTGCGACTGCCGGCGAGCTACGCCAATTTCTACATCTGCAACGCCGCCGTCATCGTCCCCACCTTCAACGACCCGAACGACCGCGTGGCTCTCGGCATTTTGGGCGAACTCTTCCGCGACCGCCCCGTCGTCGGCATTCACGCCGTGGATCTGGTCTGGGGCTTCGGTTCCCTGCACTGCCTCACGCAGCAGCAACCTTTGTAGCACCCACGACGCAGCGAGTGCTTACAAGCGCTTCCGGTGACGCTCAAACCGCGCACCGCGTTTTTAGAATGCGTTGGCAGACCGGGAGCGGCGATACCGCTTTCGGGCGGACGAGGCGCGTGGAGAATTTGCCTGAACGAACATTTCTTGGGTGCCAGACTTTGAGAAGTGATGAGGAGGCGTCAAATTATATATATTCAAAGATTGCTCGCAACGGAATGGCGGTTAAAAATTATTGGCTTTGAAGGCTAGTCCGGCGAACATTGGCAAAATACATTTTCCCCGATGACCCTCACCGAGCTGCTTGAATCCGTCCGCCGCGTCGAAGTCCGCACGAACCGGCTCGTGAACGACACGATGGGCGGCGCGTATTTGAGCGGCTTCAAGGGGCGCGGCATGGACTTCGAGGA
>PLYV01000028.1 GCA_003151855.1 Limisphaerales bacterium
GCCGTGGTAGATGTTCCAGCCGCCGTCCGGCAACTGCATCGCGAAGATGTGATGGACGGCCTTGCGTTGCCATTCCGCGTCAATGCTGCCATCCCAATGGTGATAGGCCACCATGTCGGAGACGAGCGTGGAATCCACCATCAGTTCACCCACCCAGTAACCTTCGGGCTTCTGTTCGGACAAAAGATAATTCTGCGACCGCTGGAGGGCGGCCGGCCAGGCTTCGGAAAAATTGTCGGACACACGCGCACCGGCGACACCCGCCGGCGTGGTCGTGTGTGAATTGCTGTCAATCAACACGCGCAAATTTTGCGGTCTGGCAAAAAAGGTGTAAAGGATTTTACTTTCGAACGCGGGGCGGAAATAAATTGTCCGCGCAAAATTTCTCGCCAGCGGCGGCGGCACGCATTATTTTCCCGCCACATTCATGTTGCTCATCGAAACGCGCGTGCAACCCAGCCCCATCCACGGGTTCGGCCTCTTCGCCTTGCAGGCCGTGCCCAAAGGCACGCCGGTCTGGGCTTTTCAGCCGGGCTTCGACCATGACTTTTCACCGGCGCAATTCGCCGCGCTGCCGCCGCTGGCGCAGGCGCACACGCGCTGGTTCTGCTTCGTCAGCCAGTTGGACGGCCACGTCATCTTGAGCGGCGACCATGCGTGCTTCATCAACCATTCGCCGAACTGCAACACCGGCGCGCCGGTGGACGCCCATGTGCCGGTCGTGACCGTGGCCCTGCGCGACATCGCGCCCGGCGAGGAAATCACCTGCAACTATTACGCCTACGACGCGGACGCGGACTGGAAGCTGGGCCATGTCCCCTACGATGCGCCGCTGGGAACCGTGCCGAAGTAATTTTTCAAATCAACCCGCTCACGCAAGCTGCCAGCCGGGCTTGATTTCTTCATCCAATGCAGTCAGGGGCTGATTCATCCGCAGCTTGCGTTCGGCGAGAATGCCGATCATCGCCGCGTTGTCCGTGCAGAGCGATTTATCCGCGAGCCGGAGCGTAAAACCATTTTTTCCGCACGCCGTTGCCAGCGCCTTCCGCAAGCCGCTGTTGCACGTCACGCCGCCGGAAGCCGTCACGCAGCGGACGCCGGCGCGCTTGGCAGCGCGGATGGTTTTCTTCACCAGCACCTCCACAATCGCCGCCTGCACGCTGGCACAGAGGTCGGCAACTTTTTGACGGTCGCCCAAAAGTTCAGGGTGGTCGCGGATGAAATAGCGGACGGAAGTTTTCAGGCCGCTGAAACTGAAATCGTCGTTTGTGTCGTGCAGCAACGGGCGCGGAAAATCGAACGCGGCGGGATTCCCCTGCTCCGCCAGCCGGTCAATGATTGGTCCGGCCGGATACGGCAGCCCCATCAACTTGCCGGTCTTGTCGAAACATTCACCGGCGGCGTCGTCAATCGTGCCGCCGAGCACGCGGTGCTTCAATTCGGATGCCACCAGCACGAGCATCGTGTGCCCGCCGCTGACGATGAGGGAAATGTTCGGTTGGAAATTTCCAAAATCGGCGACGGGGGCGTCGCAGCCACCAATCCACGGCGAATAGAGATGCGCTTCGTGATGATTGATGCCGATGAATGGCTTCTCCAACGCGAACGCCACGGCCTGCGCCGCCTTGAAGCCGATGAGCAGCGCGATGCCCAGTCCCGGCCCTTGCGTCGCGGCGACGGCGTCGAGTTGTGCGGGAGAAATTTTTACCTCGGCCAACGCGGCCTGCGCGACGGGCAGGAGATTTTTCAAATGCTCGCGCGCGGCCAGTTCCGGCACCACGCCACCGTATTCGGCATGCAGTTTGATCTGCGACGAGACGACATTGGACAGCACCTGACCGTCGCGCACCACGGCGGCGCTGGTTTCGTCACAGGAAGTTTCAAGCGCGAGCAAGGTCATTGGGCCACCGGATGCATTGCGCCATAAGCCAGCAGTCCCTTGAGCAAATCGGCGGCGCGTTCGAATTGTTCGTCGTGAAAATTATCCACGCGGGTCTTCAGGCCAGAGGGCAACCCGCCCGCGCCGTCAGGCGAACGCTTGAGCAGCAGCGCCGCCTCCTCCGCGTCGGTCAGCGGCACAAAAATGTCCGGCGTGATGCCGTGCTGATGAATGACCTTGTGGCTGGGCGTGTAATATTTCGCCACGGTCAGTTTCAGGGCCGAGCCGTCGTCGAGCGGAAATATCGTCTGCACGGAGCCTTTGCCGAAAGTTTTTTCACCGAGAATCACGGCGCGGTGCAAATCCTGCAAACAGCCGGTGACAATCTCCGCCGCGCTGGCGCTGCCGAGATTCACCAGCACGATGACGGGCACCGCCGGCAATTCGTCGCCGCCGCCGCGCGAAAAATATTTCTCCACATTGCGCCGGCCTTCGGTGGAAACGATGAGCTGGCCGCGCGGAAGAAATTTTTCGCACACGGCCACGGCCTGTTCCAACAGCCCGCCGGGATTCCAGCGCAGATCAAGGATCAATCCTTTCATGCCCTGCCGCTTAAGCTTGGCGAGCGCGTCCTCCAGATCGTCCGCGGTCTTGTCGCCAAACTGCGTGATGCGAACATAGCCAATCTTGTCGGCGTCCAGCGGAAACTCGCGTTTGCCGTGGATGTCCTTGACCATTTCCATCTGGATGACGGCGCGCTGGAGCGTGAGGGTTTTCTTTTCGCCGGTGGCCGGACGTTCAACTGTAAGCGTGACGGAGGAGCCAGGTGCGCCGCGCAACAGTTTCACCACGTCGGCCAGCGGCTGCCCGTCCACGTTTTTGCCCATCACCTGAATAATGCGGTCGCCGGACATGATGCCGGCGCGGGAACCGGGCGTATCGTCCATCGGCGTGACGACGGTGATGTGACCTTCACGCAGCACGACCACCAGGCCGAGGCCGCCAAACTGCCCTTCGGTGTCATCCTGCAACTGCTGGAAGGAATCGGCGTCGAGAAATTCGCTGTGCGGGTCAAGCTTGGCAACCGCGCCTTTCAACGCGGCATAGACGAGCTGCTGATACGTCAGATCCTTGCCGTCCACATATTCATGGCGGATTTTTTGAAGCGCGTCGTTGAACAACTCCAGGTTCGCCTGCTGATTATCCTCGGCGGGCGCGCTCTTGGCGGCGGAAAGATAAATCTTCGCGCCGACCGCCAGGTTGAGCAGCAGCGCCAAAATCACCAGACCAAAAAGCAAACGACGTTTCATGAGCGCGGGGACTTTAGCACGAAGCGCCACGGACACAAAGTTTTTGAAAAGTGAAACCGCAGCCAGATGGGACGGCCGACAACTTAACCCAACAGCGATTCGATGAACGGCAGATCCGCCGGCACCGTTACCTTCGGATTTGGCGCATTCGCCTTTACCAGCCGCACCGGCTGGCCGATGAGTTCGCATGCAGCGGTGTCGTCGGTGAGGTTGAGATTTTTTTCGCGCGCCGTGGAAATCGCGCGGCGGATAACCTCGATGCGAAATGTCTGCGGCGTCTGCACCGACCAGAGCTTCGAGCGATCCACCGTGCGGGAAATGGTTTTGCCATCGGCGGTTTCCTTGATGGTGTCCGTCACCGGCTGCGCAGCCACGGCGGCACCGGTTTCGCGCGCGGCGGCAATCGTGGCCGCGATCAATTCTTCCGTGGTGCAGGGCCGCGCGGCGTCCTGGATGGCGACGATTTCCGTCCGCAAGGAAACAACCAGAAGGCCGTTCCAAACCGAATCCTGCCGCTCCGCGCCACCGGCAACGAGGCGGAACGGTTTTGTGAAATGATATTTCTGCGCGAGTTCCGTGAAGTGCGGCTGCATCCCGTCGCGCACGACGAGGATGATCTCATCAATGCTGGCCGCGTCGTTGAACTGACGCCAGGTGTGCGCCACGACCGGCCGGCCGGCAACTTCGAGCCAGAGTTTGTCCACGTTCGCGCCCATGCGCGTGCCCTTGCCGGCGGCGACGATGATGGCGGAAATCATGCGTTCAGTTTAGGGAGAAAATCAAAAGTCCAAAGCCAAAATCACAACGATTTGGCTTTGGACTTTGGACGAAAAAATCTGGTTCAGCCGATGCGCCAGACGATACGCGCCTTGTTGAGGTCGTATTGCGACATCTCCATTTTCACGCGGTCGCCTGCCGTGAGGCGGACGAACCGCTTGCGCATTTTCCCGGAAATGGTGGCCAGCACCCCATGCCCATTGTCCAGCTCGACACGGAACATGGTTCCCGCCAGCACCGAGATGATGCGTCCTTCGACTTCAATGTGCTCTTCCATTGAACAATTTTAGCAAAAAAGCTTGGGCAACATTTTTTAGGTGCTGCCCAAGCTGATGATTAATTATTGATTAATAGCGATCACGGCCACCGCCGCCGCCGCCGCCGCCGCCGTATCCGCCACGGCCACCACCGCCGCCGCCGCCGAATTCACGGCGCGGACCGCGGTCACGACCGCCGCCGCCGCCGCCGGGGGGACGCTCTTCCTTCGGACGGGCGACATTGACCGTCAGGGCGCGGCCGTCAAGCTGCGCGCCGGACATGGCTTCAATGGCCTTCTGCGCCTCTTCGGGCGTGGAGTAGGTGACAAAGGCAAACCCGCGTGAACGGCCGGTCATCCGGTCCATCATAAGGTTGGCTTCGACAACATTGCCGTGGGCGGAGAACGCCTCGTGCAACGAGTTTTCAGTGGTGTTGAAGGAAAGATTTCCCACAAACNNACTGCCGGGTTTCAAATCATCACTGAACCAAGTTCACTTGAAGATTCACCATGGTCGAAAGGTCAAATTATCTTACAGACGAGTGGCATTCTAACGGAAACCGCCGTTCTGGCAAGCGTAATGTCGCCGACCGAAGCCGGCGGCAAAACCGGCATCATTTTTTCTCGCCGAGCAGGTATTCCTCCAGTCGCGTGTGGGCAAGCACGTTGCGGACGGCGGCGGAAGGATTCTGGAATTGCAGCGTGAGGCCGCGCCGCGCGAGATTTTTCTTGAGCCGCAACATCAGGCCGATGCCCGTGCTGTCCACAAACGTCAGCCGCGAAAGATTCACCACCACGGTCATGCCGGGCGTCGCTTGAGTCAGTTCCGAATCCGTGTGCGCGCCCAGTTCGACGGCGTTCAACGCGGTCACCTCACCGCTCCAGTTGATGCGCAGCTCGTTTTGCTCGACCCCACTCGTGACCATCGGCGTGCGCCGGGCGTCCTCCAACAAAATGCGCGCGCCGGCGGTGCTGGTCTGGATGTTGAAAAATTCGTCCAGCTTCATCAGCTTCAAGGCCGACGCCACCGGCGGCTTGGGCGCGACGAGGAAAAATTGATGCCCCAGCTCCCGCGCCCGCTTGCGCAGTCGGATGAGCGTGCCGATGCCGGTGCTGTCGGCAAACCAAGTCTCGCCCAGGTCAAACATGACGTGCCCGTTCTCGACGGCGCGCAGCCACTCGGCCTTGGCGGCCTGCGCCTCCGTCGCCCCCAGCCGGGCGGGCGCACGGACGACAAAATTGCCAAACGGATCCGGCAGCACCTCGGCGGCGGGGCCGGGCTGCGAGGATTTCTTCAGGCGCAAACGCCACCATTGGCGCAAAACCGCCAGCCAGAATTTTCCCCGCACCGACCAGCCGACGCTCTGGCGACGAACCGTCTGGCCGGTGGCAAAATCAAAGGCGGTTCCGGCTCCGAGCATGAACGGCACCGCGGCCTCGCGGAAATTCATGTTGATCCACTTCTCCTGCTTCGGGCAGCCAAAGGCCACCAGCAGCACGTCGGGATGCGCCTCGCGCACCCGCTGCAAAATCTCCGCGTGGTTCATCTCCAGCAGCGGCTGTTCCGGCGGGGCGAACGCGCCAGCCACAACCAAGCGCGGATGCCGGGCACGAATCTTTTCCACCACCGCATCCCCGCCCCCGAGCAGGAACACCCGCCAGGCCCGGTTTTCTGCCAGCGCGAGCACGGCCGGAATAAGCTGCGGCACCGTCACGGATTTTTGCAGCGGGTTGCCCAGCAGCTTGGAAGCCCGGACAATCGGCGGCTCCTCCGCGAGCACCAGGTGCGCATCAAACAAAATGCGCCGCAGCTCCACGTCCGTCTGGGCCTGCACCAAAAAATTCACGCCCACGGTCGTGCCATAGTGCGGCTGCCCTGACTCAACCATCCCCGCCACCAGGTCCAGCGCTGCCGCCAGCGACACGCTGTCAAACGGCACGCCCAGAATGGCGACGGGCATGTTTTCGGAAGCGGGTTTGGCGATCGGCTCTGGCATGACAAAAATTTTTAACAGTCCGGCAACCATACTCCAAGCGAATAAATTCGGAGACGGCGAGCTCGAAAGGCCCGCCAGCGCGCGGGCCGCCCACCCAGCCAAAATAGGTGTATCACCTATTGAGGTAGATGAACCTACTAGTTTCAATCAGGATTATCACCAATTGTAGACAGCGACCGCTTATCCTAAATTGTCTTCATGCAAACAATATTTGCTAAAGCGGAAACCGGCAACGAGCCGGTGGCCGAAGCATCTTTCCCTTCCCCCTACAACGGCACCACGCCGGAAAACAGCACCAGCAACCGTGCGCTGGTGGACGCCTTGACGAACTCGCGCACCTACCGCGAATACGAACGGGCGTTTGGCGACATGACCGGCCTGCCCATCGCCCTGCAGCCGGTGGAGACGTGGCAGTTGCCACACCACGGCAAGCGCAACGAAAACGCCTTTTGCGCGCTGCTCTCAAAAAAAAGCCGCGCGTGCGCCGCATGCCTGCAAGTGCAGGAACGCTTGTGCCAGAAGGCCGCCGCCACGGCCGAATCCGTGCTCTGCCCGGTCGGCCTGTGCGACACCGCCGTGCCGGTGCGCATGAGCGACCGCCTGATCGGCTTCCTCCAGATCGGACAGGTCTTCCGCAAAAAGCCCACCGAGGCGCAGTTCAAGAAGGCCGCGCAGTTCTGCACCAAATGGGGGCTGGATGTGAGCCGCGAGGCGTTGCGCAAGGCCTATTTTTCCGGCAAGGTGGTCTCGCAAAAGGAACATGAGTCCGCCGTGAAGCTCCTCTCAATTTTTGCGCAGCATCTGGCAATGTTGAGCAACCAGGTCTTCATCCAGCAGGAGAACGCCGAGCCGCCGGTCATCACCAAGGCGCGCGCCTACATCCATGAGCACCAAACCGAGGAGATCAAGCTCGGCCAGGTCGCAAAGGCCGTGAACATGAGCAGCTATTATTTCTGCAAGATGTTCAAAAAGGTCACGGGCATCAATTTCACCGACTACGTCGCCCGCATCCGCATCGAAAAATCGAAAAATCTTTTGCTGAACCCGAACCTGCGCGTCAGCGAAATCGCCTTCGAAGTCGGGTTCCAGTCGCTCACGCATTTCAACCGCGTGTTCAAGAAGATCCTCGGCCAGTCGCCGACCGAATACCGCGCGCAACTGCTGGCGCACTGACCGCGCCGGATGCCCAAGCTCCGCGCCAGCCCCGCCGCCAGGGTCATTGCTGATTCCACGATTGGCATTGGCTTTGGCCGGAGAATCTCCGATATTCCCGCCAACAACGGGATGAAGGAACACAAAAAACTGCCGGACACCAAGCCGCCCGCGTCCTCCGCATCCGCCGTCCATGACGGCGAGGAACGTCTGCGCGCCATCCTCGAAACCGCAGTTGAAGGCATCATCACCATTGACGAGCGCGGTCTCATTGAGTCCTTTAACCGCGCGGCCGAGACAATTTTTGGCTACACCGCCGCCGAGGTCATCGGCAAAAATGTCAGCGTGCTGATGGCCACGCCACATCGTGAGCAGCACGACGGCTACATTGAACATTACAAGCGCACCGGCCACGCCAGGATCATCGGCATCGGGCGCGAAACATTTGCACGCAAAAAGGACGGCACGCTGTTTCCCATGGATTTGTCGGTCAGTGAAGTGAAGCTGAGCGACCGGCGGATTTTCACCGGCTTCATTCGCGACATCACCGAGCGCAAGCGGCTGGAAAAAGAGATTCTCGAAATCAGCGAGCGCGAGCAGCGCCGCATCGGGCAGGATTTGCACGACGGACTTTGCCAGCACCTCGCCGGCATTGAGATGTTGAGCCAGGTGCTCGCGCAAAAGCTTGCGCCGAAATCGAAGGACGCCGCCGCCCGCGCGACGGACATCGCCAGGGCCGTCCGCGAGAGCATCAGCCAGACGCGGCTGCTGGCACGCGGGCTTTCACCGGTCACGCTGGAGGCGGAAGGGCTGATGGCGGCGCTCGCGGAGCTGGCCGTGAACACGGAAAAAATGTTCCGCGTGAACTGCCGCTTCGACTGCCCTGATTCCGTGAAGGTGGACAACCACGCCGCCGCCACGCATCTTTTTCGCATCGCGCAAGAGGCGGTGTCCAACGCCATCAAGCACGGCCGGGCAAAAAATATTTCCCTGCAACTCCGCGAGGACGCGACGCAACTGCGGCTGCGCGTGGATGACGACGGCGCCGGTTTCCCGGAAAACTTCACCGGCGGCACCGGCATGGGTTTGCGCATCATGCAATCGCGCATCGGCATGGTCGGCGGCGCACTGACCGTCGAGCAGCAACCGACCGGCGGTGTCAGTGTTATTTTTTCCGCCCCCAAAAATTGAGTCATGAGCGTCAAACCCAAGATTTCCGCCAAGCGCATCCTCATCGTGGACGACCATCCGATGATGCGCACCGGCCTCGCGCAGTTGATCGGCAACGAGCCGGACCTGAAGGTCATCGCCGAGGCGAGCACCGCCGGACAAGCGATTAACCTGGCGGCGAAGCACCGGTTTGAACTCGCGTTGCTGGACATTTCGCTGCCGGACAAAAACGGCCTCGAACTCATCAAGGATCTCCGTTCCTTGTGCCCCGAGCTGCCAATTTTGGTGGTCTCCATGCACGACGAAATGATTTACGCCGAGCGGGCGCTGCGAGCCGGCGCGCGCGGCTACATCATGAAGCAGGAGGGCGGACAGAAATTTCTCGCCGCCATCCGGCAGGTGCTCGGCGGGCAGATTTATGTGAGCGACGCGATGTCGGCGCGCATCTTGGAAGTTTTTTCCGGCAAGCAGGGCGGCCAGGGCGGCTCGCCGGTCCGCAAGCTTTCCGACCGCGAGTTTGAAGTCTTCCAATTCATCGGCCAGGGTGTCAGCAACCGCGCGATCGCAGAGCAACTGCACCTGAGCATCAAGACGGTGGAGGTGCATCGCGCCCACATCAAGGAAAAGCTCGGCCTGAAAACCGCGACCGAGCTGGTTCGCTACGCGCTGCGCTGGGCGGATTCCCAGGGCCAGGTTTAAGCCCGGCACCAAATTGGCCAAACCGATCCGCAGATTGCCACGATGACAATTACGGGTGACAATTTGCCAATCAGCGTGAAGTCGCCGCTCGCTGCCACTGCCATTTTCACTCCAGCAACGAAACTGATTGCCCAATTAACCATATGACGAACATCTCTTCCGCCCCGGCCAAGCTCGAATCCGCCCACGACATCCTGCACCACACCACCCGCCGCCCGCTCGACCCGATTTTCTCGCCCAAGTCCGTGGCGGTCATCGGCGCAACGGAAAACGTCGGCAGCGTGGGCCGCACGATTCTCGACAACCTCATCAAAGGCAATTTCCCCGGCAAAATTTTTCCGGTGAACCCCAAGCGCGACACCGTGCTCGGCGTCAAGGCGTATCCCAGCATCACCGCTGTGCCCGAAACGCCCGACCTCGCCGTCATCATCACGCCGCCACCAACCGTGCCGGGCATCGTCCGCGATTGCGGCGCGAAAGGCGTGAAGGGCGTCATCATCATTTCCGCCGGCTTCAAGGAAATCGGCCCGGTCGGCGTGGAACTGGAACGCCAGGTTTTGGAAGAGGCCACGAAGGCCGGCATCCGCATCGTCGGACCGAACTGCCTCGGCGTGATGGTGCCCGGAAACAAATTCAACGCCACCTTCGCCGCCGACATGGCCAAGCCGGGCAGCGTCGGTTTCATCAGCCAGAGTGGTGCGCTCTGCACCGCGATTCTCGACTGGAGCTTGAAGGAAAACGTCGGCTTCAGCGCCTTCGTCTCGCTCGGCTCGATGCTCGACATCGGCTGGGGCGATTTGATTTCCCATCTCGGCGATGATCCGAACACCAAGAGCATCGTCATCTACATGGAAAGCATCGGCGACGCGCGGTCGTTCTTGTCCGCCGCGCGCGAAGTGGCGCTGACCAAACCCATCATCGTCATCAAGCCCGGCCGCACCGACGCCGCCGCGAAAGCCGCCGCGTCGCACACCGGCTCGCTCACCGGCAGCGATGAAGTGCTGCAGGCCGCGTTCCAGCGCGTCGGCGTGCTACGCGTAGACACCATTTCTGAATTGTTTGACATGGCGGAAGTGCTCGCCAAACAGCCGCGCCCGAAAGGCCCGCGCCTCACGATAGTCACCAACGCCGGCGGCCCCAGCGTCATCGCCACCGACATGCTCATCGGCAGCGGTGCGCAGCTCGCGGAACTTTCTGCGGAAACGATGGCCGCGTTCAACGCCATTCTCCCGCCGACGTGGAGCCACAACAATCCCGTGGACATCATCGGCGACGCCAAGCCGGAGCTTTACGCGAAGTCGCTGGAGATCGCGTCGAAAGACCCGAACACCGACGGCATTCTCGTCATTCTTACGCCGCAAGCGATGACCGATCCGACCGCGACCGCCG
>PLYV01000103.1 GCA_003151855.1 Limisphaerales bacterium
TCAGCACGATCACGCGCTCCGCGTCTTTCGCGCCGACATAATCAAACAAATTATAGGAACGACCCGTCAGCTTCGCGAACTCGTCCATCACGCCTTGCACGATGTCCGGGCAGGCGGAATAAAACGCATTCGCGGCTTCGCGGCCCTGAAAAAACACGTCGGGATTCTGCGCGGTTCCGCGCAGCACCGGCTTGTCCGGCGTCATCGAGTTCGCGCGATGCGCGGCGATGATCTTGTCGTCAATCAATGCGCGGATCACCGCGTCGTCGAGCAGCTCAATCTTGGAAACCTCGTGGGACGTGCGGAAACCGTCGAAGAAATGGATGAACGGCAGGCGGGAGCGGAGCGTGGCGGCTTGGGAGATGAGCGCAAAATCCATCGTCTCCTGCACGGAGTTGGCGGAGAGCATGCCCCAGCCGGTAGATCGGCAGGCCATCACGTCACTGTGATCACCGAAGATGGAGAGCGCGTGCGTGGCCACCGTGCGGGCGGTGACGTGAAACACCGTCGGCAGCAATTCGCCGGCGATCTTGAACATGTTCGGAATCATCAGCAGCAGACCCTGCGACGCCGTGAACGTGGTGCTCATCGTGCCCGTCTGCAACATACCGTGGACGGCGGCCACCGCGCCGCCTTCGCTCTGCATTTCCACGATGGCCGGCTGGGTGTTCCAGAGATTCTTTTTGCCTTCCGAGGCCCACTGATCGCACCATTCGGCGATGGGGGAGGACGGGGTGATGGGATAGATCGCCATCGTCTCGTTGACGCGGTAGGCGACGTAAGCGGCGGCCTCGCAGCCGTCAATTGTCTTGAATTTCTTTGCCATAAAATCTGGTTGTTGGTTGGTTGGCTTGAAAGGCTGGCCGGCGTGTCCGGCAGCATCATTTCGGAATCAATCTAACCGTCCCCAAGGCGATGGACTTGCCCTATTTTGCCAAAGGCGCAGCGTTGGTTGTGGGCGAAGCTGGTTTGGAATGAGGGGGCACGTTTGGAAAAGAGTGGGAACTGCAAAATCCTGACGATGGGGCAGCGGCACGATCAGCACGGCGGCGTGATGGCACCGCTTTTGTAAACCTACCCGCCGCTCAAAACGAGCGCGAGGCCGAGGAGGATTTTGGGCTTCATTGCACCAGTTTTGGCAGCAGCCGTTCCGCCAGTTCGCCCGCGCCGTTTTCCAATGCGGTTTTCGCGGCGATGTGTTCGGCAATGTCCACGGCGACGCTCGTCTGGCGGTCCACGGAAATGATGTTCCCGGTGGCCACGTCCCGCGCCTTGATTTCAATCCGCGCCCGGCAGCTTTTCAGGTTGCCCTTGCTCATCCCCAATTCGCTGAACGCCTCGCCGGTGATCTCGATGGCCGGGCGGTTGGTGGAATTGTCGTCCGCCAGCGTGAACCCGCACTGCTGCAAGATCAGTGAAAACTCCGTTTGCGCCGCCGGGTCAATGACATGCTGGCCGAAATGCTGCTCGTTGATTTTCACCGAGACGACCGGCAGCTTTTTATCGCCCAAAGCCTTTTTGATGGTGGCCACGCGGTCTTCCGGAGCCTCCACTTTGGCCACCAGCGTGTCGCTTTTCGCCGTCACGTCCGCCGCGATTTTCTTCGCCAGGTTCTCGGACAGATTGCCGATGTCCGCATCCACGCCGCCCTTGACCAGTTCGCCATAAACGCGGCTCGTCTCCGTGCCGATGAGCTTGGCGACGATGAACAGTTCCGTATCCGTCTTGAACACGCGCCCGGTGACGAGCACTTTCGCGCCGGTCAGGTTGCCGACCTTCGCCGCCGTTTCCGGCGTAACGGTGCCGGACAAACCCAGTTCCTGTTCGCCCAGCGCCTTTTCCAGTTCCGCGCGCTCGACGATGACAAGGTTTGGCTCGGCAGACAAATTGGCGTTGAGCAGCGTGGCAACCTTCGGGCCGAGTTCGCGGACGTTTTCGTCCTTGGAATCAAAGTCAAAGACGGCAACCGAGAGAACGGCTGGCGAACTGCCGTTGGTGGAAACATTTTGCCCAACGGCTTGAAACATCGTGCCTGCCGCTAGTAGCAGCAGCATAATAAATGGAGTTTTCGTTTTCATAATTTTGTTTATTTAGGTTTTGTGTTGATTGAATTCATTTTGCCAGCAGCGGCAGGATGCGCTCCGCCAGATCGTCCACGACCTTAACTTGGGCTGCTGCCATCGCTGCGTTCTGCCCGGCTTCCGTGGCGGTGCTGTTTTGGCGGTCAAAGGCGATGATGGTGCCGGACCGGCGTTCCTGGATTTTCACGTCCAGCGTATAGGAGCTTGAATACAGTCCGCCCCGATGCGTTTGTGCGGTCACATTGCCACCGCCGACGATTTCCACGTCCGGCTTGCGATCGGAATTGTCATCAACCACCGTAAAACCCGCCTTTAGTAAAACCACCCCAAACTCGCCTTCCACCACCGGCTCGTGCCACGGCTTTCCGTTGTAATGGATGATGCTGACCGAAACCGTCGGGCGGTTTGTGCCGGTGATGCTTTTCACTATGCGCGCAAGACGGTCAGCGTGTGATTCTGCCGCCGCCATCACGAGATTGGTCGTCTGGTCGGTGATCGTCTGCGCAATCTTCCGGCTCAAATCGGTGGTCAAATCCGACAAGTTGTCCGTTGCGCCTTCCACCTTGTCGGCAAACAAACGTCCCGTTTCCGTGCCGATGATGTTGGCGACAATGATCAGGTGATCTTTGCCGGTCTTGATGACTTGTCCCGCCACCAAAACTTTCGCGCCGGTGATCTGGCCGATTCGGGCAGCGGCATCCGAGCTGACCATCCCTGAAACGCCAAACGCCTGTTCGCTCAAGGCCTTCGTCAATTCCGCCCGTTCCAGCATGATCAGGTTGGTCTCGGTCGTGAGGTTGGCGGTTACAAGCGTGGTCACATTATTGCCGTAGCTGGCGGCCTCGGCATCGCCCTTGAAATCATAGACGGCCACGGTGAGCGGTTCGGCGTGAGCCATTGAGCCGACCAGCAAAATCAGCGACAGGTTGAAAAGCGTTTTTATTTTCATGATTTTTTGGTCTGGATTGGTTGAAATTATTTTGCCAGCAGCGGCAGGATTTTTCCCGCCAGACCGTCGGCGGCGTTGATTTGCGCGGCCGTTCTGGCCGCCGACTTCCCGGTTTCAGTGGCGTTGCCTTCCTGATGTTCCAAGGCAAGGATCTTGCCCGACCGCCGTTCCTGGATTTTCACATCCATCGCGTAGTTGCAGGAGCGCAGATCACCCCGGCGCGGTTCAGAGCCAAATTCGCCGGCACCGGTAATAATCACCTCCGGTTTGTTCTCGGAATTGTCGTCCACCACCGGAAAACCCGCCTTCATCAAAATCGCCTGCAACTCGGTTTCCACCTGCAGGTCGCCCCATGGTTTTCCAAGCCGGTAAATTTTGACCGACACACTCGGACGATTCGTGCCGGTGACGTTCTTAACAATGCGATTCAAAAGCTCTTCGTGCGATTCAGGCGTGACCGTTACAAGATTCGTGGCCTGCACCGTGATCGTCTGCGCAATTTTCCGGCTCAAATCGGAAGTCAAATCCGACAGGTTGTCCGCCGCGCCCTCCACCTTGTCGGCAAACAAGCGTCCCGTTTCCGTGCCGATGATGTTGGCGACAATGATCAGGTGATCTTTGCTGGTCTTGATGACTTGCCCAGCGACCAGGACTTTTGCGCCGGTGATCTGCCCGATTTTCGCCGCCGCATCCGAACTGACCATGCCGGACATGCCAAAGGCCTGCTCGCTCAAAGCCTTGTTCAATTCCGACCGTTCCACCATGACCAGGTTTGTCTCTGCCGTCAGATTGGCGGTGACGAGCGTGGTCACATTATTGCCGTAGCTGGCGGCCTCGGCGTCGCCCTTGAAGTCATAGACGGCCACGGTGAGCGGCGCGGCGTGGGCGATTGAGCCGCCCAACAATGCCAGTGACAAGGTGAGGAGCATTTTGGTTTTCATAAATTCGGTTTCGCTGGAGCGAAATCATTTTGCCAGCAGCGGAAGAATGCGTGCTGCCAGCTCGTCCGCGACTTTGACGCTGCACGCGGCTCCGGCCAATGCTTGGGCAACATCCGTCACGGTGTCCCCTTGATGGTCGTAACAAACGATTTTTCCCGAGCGACGGTCTTGAACGGTGACTTCAATAAAACCACTGCTGCTAAAAAGTCCGCCATGCGCCGGCCCTACACCTCCTGACGCTAGCCCGGTAATGAGGATGTCCGGCTTCTGCTCGGAATTGTCATTCATCACTTTGAACCCGGCTTTCAACAGGACTGCGCCAAGTTCGCCGCTCGATATATTGTCACGCCATTGGTCGCCGTGTTCGTTGTAAGCATTGATGTTCACCAACACCGAAGGCCGGTTGGTGCCTTCGATGCTTTTGATGATGCGTGCCACGCATTCCTCATGCGATTCCACGGGCGGTGCCGCCAGATTGGTGGCCTGTTCGCAAATGGTGCGGGCGATTTTCCGGCTCAAGTCGTCGGTCAGCGCGAGCAAATTATCCGCCGCGCCTTCCACTTTGGCGGCAAAGAGCCGTGCGGTTTCCGTGCCGATAATATTGGCCACGATCACCAGACGATTGTTGCCCGTGCGAATGACCTGCCCCGCTATCAAAACTTTCACCCCGGTAATCTGGCCAATCTTGGCGGCGGCATCCGCGTTGACCATGCCCGAGAAACCAAACGATTGTTCATTCAATACCTTGTTCAAGTCGGACCGCTCCAGCATGACCAGATTGGTCTCGGTCGTCAGGTCGGCGGTGACCAGCGTGGTCACATTGTTGCCGTAGCTGGCGGCCTCGGCGTCGCCTTTGAAATCATAGACGGCCACGGTGAGGGCGGATTGTGGCTTGTCCGCCGCCTTGGCGAGCATTGTCAATGCGGCAAACAACAGGATGGTTAGAGGTATTTTGGCATTCATAGTATTTTATGGTTGGATGGTTGACTTGGGCAGCCGAAGGGGTTCCGGCTGCAATGCCAGCTTGCAGAAATAAATCAGGTTGAGCTGTGCCTGCGGATTGCCCGGCAGATTGGCGACCAATTCCGGCTGGACGACAACCACGGCATTGGTGCTTTCCGTAACGGAATAAAACGACGGCGAAAGTTTGTCTCGCCTTCCTGGCGGCGGCCGGAGCCAGACAATCGCCGCGCCCTTTTTTGCAAGCGCCTGGATCTGGCCGGCCAGCCCTTCACGCATTTTCGCCTGCGACTGGAACGGGCCGACGATGGCGAGCCGACCGGAAAAATTTTCGAGATCAAAATTCTCCAGATCCGTGAAAGTCAGCTTCAGATTTTTCAGCAGCGGCTTGAGCTGGTTCTGCGGATCAAAAACGCCCAGCGCTTCGCCGCCCGCCAGCGGTTTCAATTCCGCCAGCAGATTCGTCGGATAAACCAGCACCTCCGTTTTGCCAATGATGAGGTTCGTGCCTTCCAGCCATTGAATCAGAAATTTCGTCTCCGCCTTCACCGCTGGAAAATCCAGTTGTGCTGATTCCAGGACGGTCTGTTGTGGCAGCACCTGAAGTTTTTTCCACGGCACTTCGCCCGTTTGAACCGCCGTTGTCGAAGTGGTCTGCAAAATCCGCGTGCGGATTTCGCCCTCAAAAATCGGTTCGCCATCGTTGCGCCAGACCACTGCGATTTGTCGCGAATCGCCGGCAAACACCCGCTGCGGCTCCTTGTCCGACACAAGCTGCAACTGCGCAAACGCCGCCGCCGGCCAGAAGCAGGCCATCGCAAACGTCATCCATGTGCCGGGCAGTTTCATTTCTGATTAGTTTGACGATTCAGGGTGGCGAATCCTTTGACTAAAGTATTTTTTAGAGATCACATCGTAGCCATCCCAAGGTTTTTGGCCTCGATCTTCCAATGGTTGTCCGCCGCCGTCCGCTCCGTGTTCGACCACACAAGTTGGTTGCCGGTTAAAATGATTCCGCCCTGCGCGTCGGCCAGCACGGTGATTTTCTGCCCGGCAATCTGGATTTCCTGGCCGCTAAAAGTCACCAGCGACGAGCAATGTTGGCCGTCGCAGATGCGGACATAAAGCGGCGACGCCGCCGGCACATCCGCGTTGTCCGACAAAACCAGGTTCAAGCCGCGTTCGTCCTGCACGATGGCGCGGACGCGGTTGGGAAACATCGCCAGCGTTTCGCGGATGATCTTTACATTGGCCAGGCTGTCGTTTTCCGGTGCAGCTTTGGTTTCCGTCCGCCCGCTCCAATGGCCGAGGGCAAAGGCGATGACGACGCAGACGGCTAGGCCAAAGATCCAGGCCAGGCGCGGCAGGATATTTTGCGCGGCGCGGGCCGGCGGCTCATTGCGTTTGAGCCGGGCCACGATCTGGCGCGGAAACATGGCCAAAGATTCTTCGGCAATTTCCGGCATTCGCGCTTTTTTCAGGATGGAATCAAGTTCAGGCTTCTTCATGGGACAAGTCTTTCAAGATATGTTTCAGTTTCTGGCGCGCGGCGAAAACGCGCCACGAAATGGTGGCTTCGGTGCAGCCGAGCGTTTTCGCCGCCTCGGCGTGGCTTTGGCTTTCATAGACGGTCAGCACGATGGCCGCACGTTGTTTGACCGGCAGATGGTCGAGCGCGGCCTGCACGCGGTGGGAAAGTTCATCGGGAAATCCAGCACCCGGATTGTTTTCGGAAATGGCCTCCGCCGCCCATTTTGAATGAATGCCGTCACGCCGACTTTCGCGCCGTCGCCAGTCCAAACTCAAATTGATGGCAATCTTGCAAAGCCAGGTCGAAAACTTTGAGCCGCCGCTGAAGGAACCGAGCTGCTGGTAGGCGCGCAAAAAAGCGTCCTGCGCCAGTTCCTCGGCATCGTCAATCGAGCCGGTCATACGGAATGCCATTGCGCGAATCATTTTCTGATATTGATGCACCAGCGCCGCATAGGCTTCCGGGTCGCCGGAAAGGCTTTGTTCAATCAACTTGGACTCGTTGTCTGACCCGGCCATGAGCATCATTTTACTGAATCAGACGAATGGCGGTAGCAATTCCTTTGAGAAATCTGATGAAAGATTAGAATGCCGGTCAGAAAATAAAAACCACTTCAAGGCTGGAAGCGGCAGGATCAAAACTTTCAGCCCTTTTATTTGCCACTGGAGCGATCCAGAGCGCAATAACCGGACGATGGGCACACGCCAAGCGTATGCGGAAGAATAATTGGCCAACCCACCGCCCGTTCCTTTTTTCCGGGTTGAGGCAGATCAAAACCAAAATCCGCCTGGTGCATCGCGGTTGCGCGCACCGGCCATGGCGGGGTTTCGGTTTACAGGGAAACCAACCAAAAAGTTTTGCCTTGGTCTGGCTTTGTGCAGAATCTACCCACTAGACTACGTTGAAATGAAACGCCTTTGCCACATCCTTGCCGTGCTGCTGGCCGCGCTCGCCGTTGGCCGCGCGCAGCCGGTGCCGCTGGCCTTGCCAGTGGGCGGTCTGCCCGCCGGGAAAGTCTTGAAGGTGGTTGGCAAGGCCACACTGCGCGAACCGGACGGGCCGCATGGCGCATTCAAACACGGCTTTTGGAACGGCAACGACAGCGCCGCCGAGTGGCAAAGTTTTTACGGCGTGCAGTTCGAGGTGAGATTGCCAGACGCGCGCGAGGTGACGCTGACGGCGGCGATTTTCCAGAGGCAGGGAAAAACCAACGTCACCGAAAATCCCGTCCGCAGCACGGTGCGCGTCACCGGCCAGGGCTGGCACACGGTCACGCTGCCGTGGAGCGCGTTTGATTTCGAGCAGGCGAACACGTCATTTCTGAAAGCCGTCAAGGAATTCACGGTGGCAGCGCGCTGGAGTTCAAGCTTTAGCTTGTCGGGGAACACGCTAAAGCGTGAACTCCAACCGGTGAAATTTGAACTGCGCAACGTGCGCGTCGTCAAGGCACCGGTCGTCTCGCTGGCGGCGGATGTTCGCGGGCGGAGCGTGGCGCAGAATGGCAGCGTGGAATACGCGGTGACGGTCGGCAATTGCACCGACGCTAAACAATCCGTCACGCTTTCGTTTGTCAAATACGGCTGGGAAGAAATGACCGCAAGCGCCGAGCCGGCCACACTTCAACTCGCGCCCGGCGAATCGAGCGAGGTGAAAGTGCGCGTGGCCATTTCCGACCGCGTGCCGCCCGGCGGTCATGAGACGCAGGTGTTGCAGGCGATTGCCAACGGTGATGCCGCGAATGCCGCGCAGTTGAAATTCATCACGACGAGCGAGGTGCCGCATCCGTTTATTTTGCACACGCCGGAACGCTGGCAGGCCGTGCGCGAAAAGGTCGCCAAGTATCCGTGGGCAAAAGAGAAAGCGGATGAGATCATCGGTCAGGCAACGGCATGGCGCGTGCCGGACGTGGCGGATCCCGCCAAGGCGCCGGACGATACCTGCGGCCCGTATGTGTTCCCGACGCAGACGGAAAACGACCTGATGAACTGCGGCTGCGCGTATCAATTGACCGGCGACAAAAGGTTCGCGGAAAAAATCGCGCTGTGCCTGCAGCGTTTCAGCGATCCCACCAACGGTTATCCGGCGACGCTGCGCGGCTGCAACCAGGCGCTCGTGCAGGAAGGCCATTTTCACCAGCACCTCGCGATGGCCTACGACATGGCGCTGTCTTCCGGCGTTTTTTCCGAGGCCGACCGGCGGCAGATTGAAAACAGTTTTCGCATTTACCTGCAGGTGATCGAGCGCGCCTGCGATTACGGGCCGGTCAATAATTGGAACGTTTCGGAAGTCGTCGGCGCGTTTTACTGCTCGCTCGTGCTCGGCGATCTGGCGTCGGCGGAGCGCTGGTTTTCCGGGCCGGCGGGCATCTGCGACCAGCTTGGCAAAGGCGTGATGGACGACGGCTGGTGGTATGAATGTTCCATCAGTTACAACACCTGGGTGGCGGGTGAATTCACGCAGGTTGCGCTGGCTTACGAGCCGTTCGGCATAAATTTCCGCGATCTGAAAGTGCCGGCCGGCTACTCGCGGACCGTGTCGTTGGAATCGCAATTAAGCGGTGGCGTGACGGCGGGCATCACGCCGGAGGAACGTCGCAAACCGTTTGGCATGAGCTCGGATATTTTCGGCCCGAACACCAAGCCGTATCGCGACATCAAGATGATGTGGGATAGTTTGATGCCGTTCCTCGATTGCCGCAGCGTGATGTTCGGCGTGAATGACTCGACGGAAAACCTCATCGGCGGCCCGCGCAACGAAATCGGCGCGTCGCCGCTGGAACTGGCTTACTATGTTTACCGCGACCCGGCTTACGCGACGGTCATCAAAAACGGCGGTGCCAGGCGCGATTTGCTTTACGGCGTGCCGGAACTGCCGACGAATACACCGGAACGCTTCCGTGACAGCGCGTTCGCGGACAACGTCGGTCTCGCGATGCTGCGTTCGCAGACAACGAACCGCCCCGTGCGCGAGCAGATTCAGGCGACGTTGCATTACGGCACGCACGGCTGGGCGCATGGACATTTCGACCGCACAGATCTGCTTTCGCTGTTTCGCTACGGCCGGAGTTTCTGGAATCCCGAATCCGTCTTCTGGGTCTATGAGCCGTTCATGTATAAATTTTACTGCCAGTGCTCGGTGAACCACAACCTGGTGGTCGTGGACGAAAAAATGCAGGAAGCCGAGCCGGGCGAACGGCTGCTGTTCCACACCGGCGACGCGATGCAGGCGACCATCGTCCAAACCGACGCGCGCTGGAGCCATCCACCCTACGGCGGCATGGTCTATGACAATGTGCCGGTGAAAACCTTTGCGGAAAAATGCTGGCGCGAGGGCCGCAGCGTGCCGGTTCCCACGAATGCGCCGCGCTATGGTTCGCTTACCGGTTTCACAGAAAAAATCCTCCAGCGCCGCGCGCTGATCGTGCTGGATGATTACATCGTGCTCGCGGATTTCGTCAAAGGCACGAACGCGCACACCTTTGAAAATTTGTTCCAACTGAAAGGTTTTCAAGGCCTCGAAGCGTCGCAGAAAAAATTCCTGCGCCACGATGCGCAGTGGAATCCTGATCCGGTCGGCAGCGCGCAATTTGTCACCGACTGCGACTGGTATGCGGTCAACGCGCCGGCGGTGGCGCGCTACCTCGAGCGTTTTGGGCCGGGCGCGGACAATGAAGGTTCACGCTCCGCTGGCAATGACAACGGCGTGCTGAAGCTGGACGTGCGTTCGCTCTGGCCGCCGCAGCAGGAAATCATGATCGGTGCCGCGCCGGAAATGCGCGAGGTGCAGAAACGCCTGTGGTGGACGGTGCGCGGCGATAGCAAGCCGCTGGCGGACGGAAAATTTGGCGCGTGGATATTGGGTGAGACCAACGTGGACGTTTCGGTGGCTGGCGTGAAGCAATTGGAACTCGAAACTAAAACGGAACTGGCAAAACTGCCGACGTTGTTCTGGGCGAACGCGCGGGTCGTCACAAAAGACGGCAGGGAGATTTTGTTGAGCGAACTGCCGGTGAAATTTGAAAACGTCCAGCAGCCGAAAGAGTCGGGTAAAGATTATTTCGGCGGGCCGATCAAAATCGTCGGCGAAGAATATAAATCAGCGACGCCCGCCGAGCCGACAGCGAACGGAGTTGCTGGCATTGTGCGTGTGGATTTATCCGGTGTGAACGCGGTCCGCTTCAAGGCGATGCTCGGCGGCGATTATCCGCTCGGCGACGAAAGCCAGCGCCGTAAAGTCACCGCCATCCGCGCCGCGAACGGCAGCGAAGCGCGTTTTCTCACCGTCATCGAACCTTACGAAAATCAGCCGGTGGTGAAATCCGCCGTGGCGACGAGCGCGGATTCGTTGCGCGTGGAACTGGTTGACGGCCGCGTGCAGGAAATCCAGTTTCAAAATTTCACTGGTGACGGAAAAGACATTGTCGTGCAAATGACCGAGAGCCGTGACGGAAAAGTGCTCCGCACCGAGACGACCAAGCAAAATTGAAATGACCGCCATTCAAAATCCAATCCTGCCGGGGTTTTTCCCTGACCCGAGCATCTGCCGCGTCGGCGATGATTACTACATCGCCAACTCGACCTTCGAGTGGTTTCCCGGCGTGCCCATCCATCACTCAAAAGATTTGGTGAACTGGCAACTCATCGGCCACGCGCTCACGCGCAAATCGCAGTTGGACTTGGCCGGCATCGCGGATTCCGCCGGCGTCTGGGCACCGTCGTTGAGTTGTGCGGACGGGCAATTCTGGCTGATCTATACGAATATCCGGTTTACCGGCATGGGCCGGCCGTTCAAAGATATTGGCATTTTCCTCACCACCGCCAAGGACATTACTGGCCCGTGGAGCGAACCGGTGGTTTTGAATTCCATCGGCTTTGACCCGTCGCTCTTCCACGACGACGACGGCCGCAAATGGCTGCTCAACATGCGCTGGGATTTCCGCAAGGGAAAACACCGCTTTGCCGGCATCGTCGTGCAGGAATACGATGCCAAGTCACAAAAGCTCGTCGGCCCGATGACGCAGATTTTGGAAAAGACCGGCATCCTCACCGAAGGCCCGAATCTCTATAAACACGACGGCTGGTATTATCTGATGCTCGCCGAGGGCGGCACCGGCTGGAATCACGGCATCTCGGCGGCGCGCTCCAAAAACCTTCTCGGCCCTTACGAGCTCGATCCGCAGCCCAGCGTGCTGACCTCGCGCGACGACGCCACGCTGACGCTGCAAAAGGCCGGCCACGGCGAACTCGTCCAGACGGCCGCCGGCGAATGGTATCTCGCGCATCTCGCCAGCCGCCCGCTCAAAACCGGCGCGGGCGTCAATGCGGGTTCGCCCGATAAGACCGCGGCGGCGCAGGCGCACGCCGGCCACCGCTGCGTGCTGGGCCGCGAAACCTGCCTCCAGCGCGTCGAGTGGCGCAACGGCTGGCTGCGTCTGGCAATCGGTGGAACGAAACCGCAGGACGTGCTGCCATTAACCCGGGAGCGCCAGCATCCTGCTGGCGAGTTTCAGGAACACCACCGCAACTCGCCGGCAGGGATGCCGGCGCTCCCGGGGCGCGACGACTTCGATTCCCCCGCGCTGGATTTGCGCTGGAGTTCGCTGCGGCAGCCGCCGCAGGAATCCTGGCTTTCGCTGACGGAACGCCCCGGCTGGTTGCGGTTGCGCGGCGGCGACTCGCCGTTCTCGTTGTTTAAGCAAAGCCTGCTGGCGCGGCGTGTGCAGCATTTCCAGTTCACCGCCGGAACGCGCCTGGAATTTTCGCCGACGCATTACACGCAGATGGCCGGACTGATTTGTTATTACGACACGCGCCAGCATTTTTACCTTCGCGTGACGCATGACGAGAAGTTGGGCAAAGTCCTCGGCATCATCCAGACCGACGACGGCGCTTGCGACGAACCCGCCGACAGCCAGATTGCCATCAACGATTGGAAACAGGTGTTCCTGCGCGCGACGGTGGACGGCGAACGGCTGCAATTCAGTGCGTCGCCGGACGGCCAGGCGTGGCAGAACGTCGGCCCGGTGCTGGATTTCTCAAAACTATCCGACGACTACGGCGGCACGCTCCGTTTCACCGGCGCGATGGTCGGCCTGTGTGCGCAGGACTTGAACGGCACGCACACCGTCGCCGATTTCGACTATTTCGATTATCCGACAGCAAAATCATGATCACACGCTACGACTACATCAGCATCGCATTTTACTTCATCTTTGTGGTGACGGTCGGCGTGGTGTTCTCGCGACGCAACAAAAACACCTCCGACTACTTTCGCGGCGGCGGCATCATGCCGTGGTGGATGGCCGGCGTGTCGGCGTGGATGGCCAGCTTCAGCGCGTGGACGTTCACCGGCGCGGCGGGGAAGATATTCTCGCAAGGCTTCTACGTATTGCTGCTCTATTACTCCTCCATCGTGCCGCTGCTGTTCCTGTTTTTCTTCACCTGCTACCGCTTCCGCCGGATGCGCGTGGTGACGCCGCTGGAGGCGATCCGCATCCGCTTCGGGCCCGCGACGCAGCAGTTCGTCACGTGGATCCGCCTGCCGTTCCTGCTGCTGTTTGGCGGCGTGGCTTTGAACACCGTGGGCGTGTTCATGTCCGGCGCGTTCGATATTCCGCTGCCGACGGTGATCGTGATCCTGGGGGTGATGGTGACGTTTGTCTCGCTGGTGGGCGGGGCTTTCGGCGTGGCGGCCAGCGATTTCGTGCAGATGTTCCTGATCGTGACGATCACGCTGGTGATCTCCGCGCTGGCGCTGGCGCAGCCGAGCGTGGGCGGCTTCACCGGCATGGTGCATAAACTGCCGGCCCATGATTTTAATTGGGGTGAATTTGCCCGGCCGGAATTCATCACGCTCTGGTTCGTGGCGTTGTTGATCAATAATCTTTTCTTCAATAACACGATGGAGATGTCCACGAAATACCTCATGGCGCGCAGCGATGCGCACGCCCGCAAGATGATGATTTTCCCGCTGGTGGGCACGCTGGTCGGCCCGCTGATGTGGATGATCCCGCCGCTGGTGGCGTCGGTGATTTACAGCCCGGAACAGATCGCGGCCATTTTCCCGAACCTGGGCAAGCATCCGGAGGAAGGCGCATTTCTGCTGACGGCGCACGACGTTTTGCCGCAGGGAATGCTGGGCCTGCTCATCGCGGGCATTTTCGGCGCGACGTTGTCCAGCCTGGACGCCAGCGTGAACCAGGGCGTGGGCATCCTGGTCCGCAATTTTTACCTGCCGGTGGTCAACCCGCAGTGTTCGGAGAAAAAGCTGTTGGTCATCAGCAAATGCAGCACGGCCATGTTCGGCGTCGTCATCATTGGCATTGGACTGATCGTGAGCAAACTGCGGACCTTGCCGCTGTTTGACTTGGTGAACCAGTTGGGCGTGAGTTTGTGGCTGCCGCTGGCCATCCCCATGTGCCTCGGACTTTTCTACAGGCGCACGCCGGCGTGGTCAAGCTGGACGACGGTGCTGATTGGCCTGACGATGTCGTTTGTGATGAAATTTTGCGTCAAACCGGAAATGTTCAGCTGGCTTCCGTTTTTGCACGGGCCGTTCAAGCCGGAGGAAGTGACGCAATTTTACCTTTTCGCCACGGTGGCGGGCGTGAGCATCGCATGCATCAGCTGGTTCTTCTTCACTTCGCTGTTCTACGAAAAATCGTCGCCGGAATACAAGGCCCGCGTGGAGGAATTTTTTCAACACCTGAAAACGCCGGTCGGCGATTTGACGGCGGAACAGGTGCAGGAAAACCACAAGGTCGTCGGCGCCATTGGCACGTTGTGCATGATTTTTGGCACGTTTGTGTTGTCGCTGATGCTGGTGCCGAACGACGGCTTGAAGCGGCTGGGCTTCCTGTTCAGCGGCGGCATCGTGCTGGGCGTGGGCTGCCTGTTGCGCCGCATTTCCAAACGGCATCAGGAAAAGGCGGTTTGAATGAACAACGAACTTTCGGAAACCAAGGCAAGCGAATGGGGGCAAGCGAATGAAAACTAAAAATTCTTTTTCCTATTCGTCTGCCCCCATTCGTTTGCCATAATTTTTTCATGCCCATCGCCTGCCAGTTGAAACCTCGCAATCTGACTCCAGCCGAGTTTGATGAGCGGGATGCCGTGGTCATGCGCTGCGCCTACACCGCGCAGAACACGCTGGGCCGGCTTTGTGACGAGCGTGTTTATGAGAACGACCTTGCGCGACGGCTGCGGGCGGAAGGTTTCAAGTCCGTCCACACGCAGGTGCCGGTGAAAGTCACGCATGACGGTTTCACCAAGGAATACCGGCTCGATCTCGTGGCGGACGACGCGCTTTACGAGTTGAAAACGGTCAGTGCTTTCGCTCCGCCGCATGAGGCGCAGTCGTTGCATTACGCGATGCTTGCCGATGTCAACCACGCGAAGTTGCTGAACTTCCGTCCGGGCAAGGTGCAGGGAAAACTCTTGTTCAATGCGATGCTTGGTGAAAAGCGGCGGAACATTCACCGGGAGGAGCAGTCGTGGTTGTCATTGTCCCCGGAATGCGATGCGTTGAAACAACGGTTGCATGATTTGCTGGAAGAGTGGGGCGGATGCCTCGAAGCGCGCCTTTACGAGGAAGCTCTGATTGATTTCTGCGGCGGCGAAACGAAATGCGTGCGGCGGGTTCCCGTCGGCCTTGATGAAATTGAACTGGGCAGTCATGCCGTGAATTCACACGCCGAGGGTTTATTTTTTCTGGTCACAGCCTTCACTGGTGCGCTTGAATGCCAGCATGGTCACATCCGTCGCCTGCTCGCGCTGACACGGTTGCGCGCCGTGCAGTGGTTTAACCTCAATCATACAACCGTGCAATCACAGACGATTCAAATTTGATTTAAGGCAAGCGAATGGGGATACGAATGAATGGCATTTATTCCCCAATTCGCTTGCCCCCATTCGTATGCCATTAAATTCTTTTCGTCCCGGCAAGTTGTGGCCGGACAACCACGGCGTTCACCTCAACGCCCACGGCGGCGGTGTGTTGTTTTACGACGGCGTCTATTACTGGTTCGGCGAGCACAAAATCGAAGGTGAAGCCGGTAATGCCGCGCACGTCGGCGTGCATGTCTATTCGTCGCGCGACCTCTACAACTGGAAAGATGAAGGCATCGCGCTGGCGGTGAGCGACGATCCGAACAGCCCGATTACGCGCGGCTGCATTCTCGAACGCCCGAAAGTCATCTTCAATCCGCGCACGAATAAGTTCGTCATGTGGTTTCATCTGGAGCCGAAGGACGCGTTTGATTATTCCGGCGCGCTGAGTGGCGTGGCCGTGGCAGACAGCGTCACTGGCCCATTTCAATTTGTCAGCGCCTTTCGTCCGAACGCCGGTGTCTGGCCGGAAAATGTCCCCGCCGAGGCCAAACGCCCGCTGTCACCGGAAGAAGCGGCTTATGTCGCCAAACTGGATTTGCCCGGCGGGCCGGTGCCGTATTATCCAAAACAGCTTTTGTTCCGCCGCGATTTTGCCGGCGGCCAGATGGCGCGGGACATGACGCTGTTCGTGGATGACGACGGCAGCGCGTATCATTTCTACGCGTCCGAGGCGAACGGCACGCTGCACATCTCGAAGTTGAGCGATGATTTTCTGAAACCCGTCGGAAAATTCGTCCGTGTTTTCCCCGGCCGCTTTCACGAAGCGCCGTCGGTGTTCAAGCGCGGCGGAAAGTATTTTCTGATTTCCTCCGACTGCTCCGGCTGGGCGCCGAATGCGGCGCGCGTTTCCGTGGCGGAAAACATTTTCGGGCCGTGGGAAGAACTGGGCAATCCCGTTTGGGGCACGAACGAGCAGACGGCCACGACCTTTGGCGCGCAATCCACCTTCATCCTGCCGGTGCAGGGCCGGGCGGACGACTTCATCTTCATGGCCGACCGCTGGAATCCCGCGAACGCGATGGACGGCCGCTACGTCTGGTTGCCGATTGAATTCAAGCACGGCGTGCCGACGGTTTCGTGGCATGACGAGTGGAATTTAAGCTTCTTCGACAAAGCCAGCGGCTGAGGCTTCAGGGCGAGGCTTGCCTTCCGCCCGGCCTCCGCCCATCAGAACGATTCGTCACCAGTCCGAACACGCGTTCACCGCTTGACGTAACCATTGGCGCGGAACCACGCGACGGCGTCGGCGAAGGCCTGTTCCGTCGGTGTTTGCGGCAGGCCGAGTTCGCGCACCGCCTTGCTGGAATCAAACCACATCTTGTTCCGCGCCATGCGCACGCCGGCGAAGGTCGCGCGCGGCGCCTTGCCGGTGAAAAACGCACCCATCTCGCTCACCTCGGCGAAGCGCAGTGCGAGCCAGTAGGGGATTTTCTTTTTGGGCGCGGGGACGCCGGAGATTTTTTCGAGCAGGACAAAAGCCTGGTGCAGCGTGAGGTTGCCGGCCTGGTTGCCGAGAATGTAGCGTTCGCCGAGCCGCCCCTTTTCCGCCGCGAGAATGTGGCCGACGGCCACGTCGCGGATGTGCACCCAGTTCAAGCCGGTGTCCAGATAGGCCGGCATCCGTCCGTTCAAAAAGTCCAAGACGATCTGCCCGGTCGGCGTGGGCTTGGCATCGCCGGGGCCGACGGGCGCGGTGGGGTTGACGATGATGACCGGCAATCCGCTCTTGCGGAACATATCAATGGCGACGCCTTCCGCCTGAAACTTGGAGAGCTTGTAAGCGCAGCACAACTGGTCGTCGGGAATTTTTTCGGACTCGGTGGTCGGGATGATTTTCCCATGCTTCGCGGACGGCACGCCGATGCAGCCGGCGGTGCTGGTATAGACGATTTTTTTACAACCCGCCTTGCCGGCGGCTTCGAGAACGTTGCGCGTGCCTTCGACGTTGACCGCATACATCGGGGCGTAGTTGCGCATCCAGAGCTGGTAGCTTGCCGCCGCGTGAAAACACCAGTCGCAGCCCTCCATCGCGTGCGCCAGCGATTGGCGGTCAAGGATGTCGCCGGTCACGCGCTCGTATTGCAGGCCTTGCAGGCTGCGTTCGTCCGCGCCCGGCCGCACCAGCGCCTTCACGCGGTGTCCGCGCGCGAGGAGCGCCTGGATCAGATTCGCGCCGAGGAAGCCGGACGCACCGGTGACAAAACATTTCATAGGGACGAGTTCCGAACTACTTTAATGTTTGTTCCCGCCTAAATTCCATAAAATAATTCCGCGCCCGCTTGACTTGCCCCGCCGCCTGCGAAAAAATCCCCCCGTCGTATGCCGCGTAAAAGCAGCCCCAGCAAAAAATTGACCACCGCCGAACAGCGTGAACTGGACACCAAAATCGAGTTCATGGAAGGACTGATCCGCCGCGCCCCGGACTATGTGGACGCGCTCCAGTTGCTGGGCGACCATTACACCCAGCGCGGTCGTTTCACTGAAGGTCTTCATGTGGACGAGCAACTGGCCCGGCTCGAACCCGCCAATCCGCTCGTCTTTTACAACCTTGCGTGCAGCTACTCGCTCACCGATGAATTTGACCGCGCCCTGGCCGCCCTCGGCCACGCCATCGAACTCGGCTACCGCGATTTCAAATGGCTCGCCAAGGATCCCGACCTGAAGAAACTCCGCGCCCAGCCCGCCTTTGCCGGGATCAAAGATAAAATCCGCCAGTTCAAGACCGGGGAACCCTGAATGAATGTCACCCTGCGCGGCCGCACTGAACACTTCCGCACCGTCACGTTCGACGCCAAAAACAATTGCGTCCGGCTCGTCGAGCAACGGCTGCTGCCGCACGAATTCAAAATCGTCGGCACGAAAAATTTTCGCGCCACCGCCCGCGCCATCACCGACATGGTCGTGCGCGGGGCCGGTGCCATCGGCGCAACGGCGGCTTACGGCCTGGCGCAAGGCGCATTGGCCTTTCGCGGACGCGATTTAAATAAGTTTACCGCGCACATCGGGACGGTTTATCAAACGCTCGCCGATGCCCGCCCCACCGCCGTTGACCCCGTCAACGCGATGAACGATGTGCGCCGCAAAATGCTCGCAGGAAAAACGGTGGCTGAACGCCAGTTCCTCGCGCTGGCCGCCGCCGAGGAATTTGCCAACGAAGATGTGCGCCATTGCGCGGAAATCGGCGCGCACGGTGCGAAGCTGATTCGCAACGGCATGAGAATATTGACGCACTGCAACGCCGGTTGGCTCGCGTTCGTGGACATCGGCACCGCCACCGCGCCGATGTATGCCGCGCAAGGGCAGGGGAAGCGGTTCCACGTTTTCTGCGACGAGACGCGCCCGCGTTCACAGGGCGCATCGCTCACCGCCTGGGAACTGGCGCAGCAAAAGATTTCCCACCAGATCATCGCCGACAACGCCGCCGGCCACCTGATGCAGCGCGGCGANNTCATCGTCGGCAGCGACCGCACGCTCGGCCGCACCGGCGAAGTCGCGAACAAGATTGGCACCTACACCAAGGCCGTTCTGGCCGCGCGCCACCAGATTCCGTTTTACGTCGCCATTCCGCTTTCCACGATTGACTGGAATTTGCAACGCGGTTTCGACATCCCCATCGAAGACCGGCACGAGAGCGAAGTGCTCGGCGCATGGGGCATCAATTCGCGCGGCCAGCGCGAATACCTCCGCGTCGCCAACCCGACCAGCGGCGCGCGGAATCCGGGATTCGACGTGACGCCGGCGGAACTCATCACCGGCATCATCACGCCGGCGGGGATATTCAAGCCCAAGGAACTGTGGCGGCAGCGGCATATAGTGGGCTTTCAGGATTAGGTGCGATTGAACTTGCGTGAGAGCCAAAAGAAATTTATTTTAACCGACCTTTCACGGCGGGATAGCCAAGTGGTAAGGCACGGCTCTGCAAAAGCTGCATCGTCGGTTCGATTCCGACTCTCGCCTCCAGCTCTAACTGCTGAAGCAGCAATGAATTAGGAGTGTGAAAAGGCCGATGGCTAACAGTTTGGCTAACAACTTTTGGATTGTTCCAAAATTGTTTCAGTATGTGGGAGGATTCTCCCGCTATTGCCTGACTGCCGGAATCTTCGCTAGGGTAGGATGGACGACGCATGAACATGAAACTGCGTTACCGACTATTCCTCCGTCGCAAGAGCGTCTATTACGCCTTCGACGACACCACCAAAACCTTCACCAGTCTCAAGACCAAGGACAAGGCTCAGGCCAATCGCCTGCTCATGGCCATGAACGAGGCCGGGCAGCAACCGGCCATGAATTTGAGCCTGGCCCGCGTCTATCTCCGCCACAGCGATCCGCTGGTTTCCACCCGCACCTGGCAGAACGTGCTGGAGGAAATCATCGCCATCAAAACCGGCCCGACGCAGGCGCGCTGGAAATCCGCCGCCAAGGACAAGGCGTTTGATTTGATCCGCAACCGCGTCCTGATTGAAACGCAGGGCGAACATTTGCTGGCGGTGTTGCGCACCGGCACGGTTTCGACGAATGCGTTTTTGCGGAAGGTTCACAACTTCGCGGTGGACATGAATTGGCTGCCCGCGACGGTCATTCCGCGCCGCCAATGGCCTGCCATCCATTACAAAGAGAAGCGCGCCATCACGCTGGAGGAACACCAGAAGATTCTCACCGCCGAGGTGAACCCGGAGCGCAAGGCGCTGTATCAATTGTGCTGGCACTTGGGCGCGAGCCAGGGCGACATTGCCAATTTGAAAGGCGAGGACGTGGACTGGACGAATAACACCGTCAGCTTTGTTCGTAAGAAAACCGGCGTGCCGGTGCTGGTGCATCTGGGTGCCGAGGCGCTGAATCTATTCAAGGACTTGCCGGGCGAAGGCGCTTTGTTCCCGTATCTGTCGCGCGTGCGGGCCGGCGACCGCGCCACGGAATTTGCTTCGCGCTGCCGCCAGCTTGGCATCCAAGGCGTGACGCTTCACAGTTACCGCTACGCTTGGGCCGAACGCGCCAAAACCGTCGGCTATCCCGAACGGTTCGCGCAAGAGGCGCTGGGGCACAACAGCAAGGCCGTGCATCGCGCCTACGCCAAACGGGCGTTGATGAAAATTCCGTCCTTGGAGGATTACGAACAGCGGGCGGCGAAGGAATCTGAACCGACCAATTAATGACCAGACCGCCGATTTTCGATTTGCTATATTTCTTGTGAGTAGTATTTTCGCTGCAACTTGAATCAGTAGATCGTGTGATGAAGCCATGAGTTGTGCTTTTTCAAATAGAATCTGTGTGCTTTAATTTAAAACCAAAAACAAAGAACTGTCATGTCATTCGTAATGCAGCCGGGTCAATTTGCTGATTTATCCTATGTTCCGCTTGCGGGATCAAACTTGGGAGCGCATAAATATATTATCAACCCAACTGATCCCATTCCGAATTTTCCAAAAGAAATTCTCGATACGGCATTCCCCACCCAATTTCAAAACACTGGACCAACCGTTCAGGCTTTTGATGTTGATGGCTATTTAAAGGTTCCGGATAACTGGAGTCCCCATGGATGGCAAAAAATGATTTACAGGCAAGTAGTCAAGGTTTCACCTGATGTTTATTTGTATTCGTGGGGAACATCTGCCAACACGACACTCTGGAAACTAACCGTATCACTGCGTTCCATGGTGAATTTGAAAATTGCAATTGAGGATTTAATTCAACGACAATAAACAACGCCCCACCCCAATTGAAATCTGTCATGTAGTCCGTGACGGATTATTCTTATCCGGTTTTAAACTCGATACTTCTCAAGAGAAGTAGTCGGGTTATTCGGATTCTTCAGCTTTATTATTATGGGGCAAGCGACTTCTGCGACTGTTCCTCACCCCTTTGCTTGCGGTTCATTTCCTGAATCTGTTTTTCCACGATGCGAATGGCCTTGTCGAGCCAGTCGGGGTCGCAGCTCATCCGCTCGATCTCGACGGTGGCAAACCATTTGCGCGCGTTCTGCGGCGGCTTGCCCAGCGGTTTCAGATGTCCGGCGCGCATGAGGAATGGCAGGTAATAATTCGGCCATCCGAAAATCGCCGCCGCTTCTTCCATGCTCACGCACGCAGGCCGAAGCCGGCTGGTTGAAGTGGTTTGACGTTCCATGGAAATTGTCCGGTTCATGCTCCACCCGCCTTTCCAGAATTGTCCGGCGGGGTTGCTGGCTGAGCAACGGCGACCTCGGCCGCAGCCAGCAGCCCGCGCAAC
>PLYV01000182.1 GCA_003151855.1 Limisphaerales bacterium
GCAGAATTGAAATCGAAAAATGACCGAACAGCGGTTTTATCCAGTTTTTACAATAGCGAAATCGCTGTCAGCAAAAACTAAACCGGACAGCAGTGATGTGGTTTATGTTTTTATTTGATGTTTATGTTGCCGGCAGTTTCAGTTGCTGTTTTGACTGACTAATCTGTTCCATGTTCCTCTGTCTGCTATCTGAACACCTTGCTTTGTGGTTGAGCGTGATAAGCAATCCTCATTCCATAGTTCGAAAGTTTCAAAATGTGTTTTTTTATTGGGTTTTTACAAATGGCATCCAGCGTTCGCTCCCATAATGGGACAGTGTGTGTCTGAAAGGTTGACACCCTGTTGCATTGGTTGGGAGCAGCCCGCTTTGAGTTCTTGTTCCGCCATCAGCCAGTCATCCAGTTCCCGTCCCGGTGCGCCGCCGCGTTCCAAAAAAATCCGATGGGCGTGCGCGCGGATGTCTTCCGGCGTGATGGCCGGACTGCTGGCGAACTGCGACTGCTTGCGGGCGTGTTTGGTTTCATGTGTTTTGTTTGACCGATTTCATGGCGCGCTCAATTGGCCCTCAACCGCCGATTATTTCCGGCGGCGGAACTGCCAGAGCATTCCCAGCCCGCCCAAGCCGGCCAGTGCCAGCGTGGAGGGTTCGGGCACCGGGTCAACTGTCACATAGGGGGCTTTCAGCCCCGGCGGAAACGGCGTGATAAGGGCCGAAGGCCCGCCATGTGATAGCCCAAGGTGAAGCGCGCAGCGCACAGCCTTGGGTTGATAAATGCCAAATGATTCCCCGGCCTGTAAGGCCGGAACCTCCGGCGTAAGAATAATGTGGTGGATTTGGTGCCGGTCTTACAGGCCGGAAAACCATGTGTGGCAGGTTACCCCGGCCTGCGCTTCGCTTTAGCCGGGGCTGTCACATAGGGGGCTTTCAGCCCCCGCCGTTGGTGCCAAAACAAAACCGCCGCCGCGATGAATCGCGGCGGCGGAACCTAGTCCAACCCAAATTTACTTCCGGCGGCGGAACTGCCAGAGCATTCCCAACCCGCCCAGCCCGGCCAGCGCCAGCGTGGAGGGCTCCGGCGTGGCTTCAACGTCGAGGCCAACTGGGCCACTCAACCCGGAGACCAGCGCGGCGTTGATTGTCGCGCCAGTGGTGGCATCGTATTCGCCAATCGTGTTATTGCCGTAGTTCGCGACAAAGATATCTCCGCCCGACACCGCGACGCCAGTTGGGCCATTCAACCCAGAGATTAGCGTGGCGTTGACCGTCGCCCCAGCGGTGGTGTATTCGCCAATCGTGTTATTGCCGGCGTTCGCGACAAAGATATCTCCGCCCGACACCGCGATGCCATATGGGGCGCTCAACCCGGAGGAGACTAGCGAGGCGTTGACTGTAGCCCCAGCGGTGGTGTATTCGCCGACCGTGCTGCCGTTGCCCTGGTTCAAGACGTAGATTTGGCCGCTAACGGTTGTCGGGAGGAGCGCCGCGCCCAGCAGGGCGAGACCGCAGGTAAGTTTGAGGAGGTTTGTTTTCATATGTTTTTTTTGATCCGGTGTTTGTTTTGACTGGAAATAGTTTCTGGTTTTTCACGCCGGCACGGTGACGCTCACGGGGTTGCTCCAGACGCCCACCTGCGCATCGCCCACGCGGTAGATGGCGCGGTAAGTCCACGTGGCCGGGGCGGCGGGGAACGCCTGCGTGTCGGTGTAATTGGGCGTGGTGTCAAAGGTCAGCAGTCCAAAACCCTTGCCATCGCCGCGATCCACCTGCAGTTCGCAGACGTCCAGATAGGCACCATTGCCGCCCCAGCCCCATTTGATAAACACATGGTTGCCGGTGATAATGGCGTCAATCGCCGGCTGGATGGTGGTCAGGTCGGGGCCAACCTGTTGCGCGCCTTCAATGTCGAGGGCTTTGCCGATGGTCTCGTTGTAATTGGGATTGGCCTTGATGAGTTGCACCAGCGCGCGGAAACGGACTTCGATGCCGGGGGGCATCACCGGGACCGCCGTGGGAAACACCGGCGCCACCGGCGCACCGCTGGCGGGCGGGGTGCCGCCGCCGCGCGCGAGATTTTTCCAACCCGTCCATTGCAATGAGCCATTCGCCATGAGGTTCATGCACTTGAGGGTGTAATCGAAATAGGCGGCATCGGCGGACTGCATGGCAACTTGCGGGGTCGTGAGGCCAAGCAGCGTGCTGTAATTACCGATGGTATTTTTGAAGGTTTGGAGCTGCGCGTTAAACGCATCATCGTTGGGTTGGATGTAGTCGGCTTTCATGGTTTGTTTTCAGTTAGTTGAGGTTTGAACTGCGGAAATAAGTGGTCGCGCGAAGGACGCGAAGGGTGCGAAGATGCCGAAAAAAGGACTTTCCAGCCTACGCCGCCTTTGCGGTCTTCGCGCGACTCTGCCCAACGGCTGCAACTGTCTCTTTTTGACCATCTGGCGGGGCTGGAGGGGGCAAAGGCGCGGTTTTTGCCACTTTTGGCCTGTTTTTGAGAAAAAACCGTGCGGTAGAATGATTTTCTGGTGTGGCAGAATGATTCTGCCATACGGTTGGAACCTCCAACCATACCGAATAATCGTCCAGCCAGACCGGTAAATGAGCCAGCCACACCAGTAATCCGTCCAGCCATACGGCTGGAAGCTCCAGCCGTATGGATAAATGATTTACCGGTGTGGCTGGAACCTCCAGCCGTATGGCTGAAGGAACTAACCAGACCGGTAGAGGACTCAGCCGCGCGGGTGGGGGATTCAGCGGGAGGGTCGTAACGGTCAGCGGTGCGGGGAAAAGTTCCAACGGTGCAGTGGGCGAAAGCCGACGTGCGGGGGAGTGACTTGACCGGACGGGCCACGGCGTCTGAGGCTGCTTCGATTTGACGGACGGTAAATTGGGTAGACAATCAAATGATTAAAACCAATAACCAGAACATCGTTAAGACCCGCCAGAAGTTTGACCAAACGTTTAAATGTGAAGCCGTCAACAACTGGCTGACCAGTGGCAAGTCGGCCAGTGTGGTAGCCGTGGAACTGGGGATTCTCCCCAACCGGCTGTATGCTTGGCGGCAGCGCTTTGCCCCGGCTGACGCTGG
>PLYV01000276.1 GCA_003151855.1 Limisphaerales bacterium
AGTCGCGCGCCTTCACCACGCAGTTCCTGATGATCGGCGTCTGCGGCGGCTACACCACGTTTTCCTCGTTCAGCCTGAACACGCTGAACCTGCTGCGCGACCGCGAATGGCTTTACGCCGGCGGCAACATTATTCTGTCCGTCGTGCTCTGCATGGTCGCCGTGTGGCTCGGCTGGCTGCTCGGCTCCGTTTTTAATTCAACCAAATGAAACCAGCCACAGATGGGCACAGATGAAACACAGATTTCTGCAACTACAAATCAGTCCCGGCGAAATCTGCGGCTGTTTTATCTGTGTCCATCTGTGTTCATCTGTGGCTAAATAAAATTATGCAAATTCCAACCGACGCCGTCCTGCTCCGCATTTTCCTCGGCGAAAGCGACCGCTGGGAACACAAGCCGCTTTACGAAGCCATCGTGCTGGCCGCGCGCGAACAGCACCTCGCCGGCGCGACCGTGCTGCGCGGGCCGATGGGCTTCGGCAAGGCCAGCCGCCTGCACACCTCCAAAGTGTTGCGCCTCTCGGACGACCTGCCGCTTGTCATCGAAATCGTGGACAGCGAGGAGAAAATCAATTTGTTCCTGCCCACGCTGGAAAAAATGCTCGGCGGCGGACTGGTGACGCTGGAAAAAGTGAAGGTGCTGCACTATCGCGCCGGTGAAGAAAAATAGCCGCCGCATTGCCGTTCAAAATTGCATTGTCCCCTGCGGCGTTTCGCGGCAAGCTGTGCGCTTGATTATGCAGCAGGTCAACCTCGGAATCATCGGCGGCGGCACGGTCGGCAGCGGCGTTTACGAAGCGCTCCAGCGCAACGGCGCGCTGCTCGCCTCGCGCGTCGGCGTGCCGGTCAAAGTCCACCGCGTCGCCGTGCGCGACTTGAAAAAACAACGCGCCGCAAACATTCCCCGCGCGCTGCTCACGACCGACTGGCGCGAAGTCGTCCTGGATCCGCAGGTCCACCTGGTCGCCGAGCTCATCGGCGGCACCACCACCGCGCGCGAAATCATTCTGGCCGCGCTCAAGCTCGGCAAGCCCGTCGTCACCGCCAACAAGGCTTTGCTGTCCGCGCACGGCGAGGAACTCTTCGCCGCCGCCAAAAAATACGGCACCAATCTTTATTACGAGGCCAGCGTCTGCGGCGGCATTCCCATCANNTACGGCATCGTCAACGGCACCTGCAACTACATCCTCACGCGCATGAAGCTTGAGGGCGCGGATTTCGGCGCGGTGCTCGCCGACGCGCAGAAGCTCGGCTATGCCGAAACGCCGCCGGATCTGGACATTGACGGCCACGACGCCGCGCACAAGACCGGCATCCTCGCCTCGCTCGCGCACGGTTTCTGGGTGAAGCCGAAAAAGGTTTTTGTCGAGGGCATCCGCCACATCAGCGCGCTGGACATCAAATACGCCGGCGAACTCGGCTACACCATCAAGCTGCTCGGCACGGTGAAAAAACTGCCGGACAGCAGCCATGTGCAGGTTTCCGTTTTCCCGACGCTCGTGCCGAACACGCACGTCCTCGCCAGCGTCAACGGCGTGTTCAACGCCGTCTTCGTGCGCGGCGACATCGTGGGCGACGCGCTGTTTTACGGGCGCGGCGCGGGCAAGGACGCCACGGCGAGCTCCGTCTTGAGCGACATCGGCGACGCGGTTTTGGATTTGAAGACCGGCATCAAGAACCGGCTGCCCGCCTTCGTGCCGCATGAACGCGCCTTTTCCGTCGCGCCCATCAGCGAAGTGGTTTCGCAATATTTTGTCCGGCTCAATGTCGTGGACAAACCCGGCGTGCTGGCGAAGATCGCGACGATTTTTGGCCAGGCGAACATCGGCATCTCGTCCGTCATCCAGCCGGAAGCCGAAGAAGGCGAAAGCGTGCCGCTGATTTTCATGCTGCATTACGCGACCAACGGCGTCGCCGCCAAGGCGCTCGCGAAGATCGCCAAGCTGCCGACGGTCAAGGGCCAGCCCGTGATGCTGCGCGTGGAAAGCTTCCAATGAAAACCTCGTCGCGCGAAGGGGGCGAAGGGAGCGAAGGTTAAAAAAAAATTCCTTCGCAAACTTCGCGTGCTTCGCGCGACACATAATTTATGCCTTTACTGTTTCGCAGCACCAACGGCCAGTCGCCCGCAGTCAACCTGCGCGAGGCGCTGCTGCAAGGCCAGGCGCCGGATCGCGGCCTTTATTTCCCGGAGAAATTTCCGCAGCTCACACGCGACGAAATCGCGGCGTTCGCCAAACTGCCCTATCATGAAATCGCCTTCCGCGTGCTGGCAAAATACACCGACGGCATCGTCGCGCCGGCGGAGCTCGCGCAAATGTGCGCGGCGGCCTACAACTTTCCCGTGCCGCTGGAGGTCATCAATTTCCGCACGTTCCTGATGCGGCTCGACCAGGGGCCGACGGCGTCGTTCAAGGATTTTGCCGCGCAGATGATGGCGCGGTTGTTCGGTAAATTTTTGCGCGAGGACGGCCGGCAGGTGACGATTCTCACGGCGACGAGCGGCGACACCGGCGCGGCGGTGGCGCACGCGTTCCACAACATTCCCGGCGTGCAGGTCATCGTGCTGTTTCCGATTGCGGAAGTGAGCGAAAGCCAGCGCAAGCTGATGACCACGCTCAAGGACAACGTCCGCACCGTGGCGATTGACGGCAAGTTCGACGACTGCCAGGCGATGGTGAAGCAGGCGTTCGCCGATCCCGACCTGAAGCACATCCCGCTCTCATCCGCGAACTCCATCAACATCGGCCGCCTGCTGCCGCAGAGCGTTTATTATTTCTACGCCGCCTCGCGCGTGGCGCAGGCGGGCGAGCCGATTGTGCTTTCCATCCCCAGCGGCAATTTCGGCGACATGATGGGCGCGATTGTGGCGCGGGAAATGGGTCTGCCCGTGCGCAAAATCGTCGCCGCCGTCAACGACAACGATGCGTTCCCGAAATTTCTCGCGACCGGCGACTACCAGAAGATCTGCCCGTCGCGCAATTCGCTTTCCAACGCGATGAACGTCGGCCATCCGAGCAACCTCGCGCGTCTGGTTTCCGTTTATGGCGGCCAGATGGATGAGACGGGCAAGATCAGCCGGCTGCCCGACCTGGCCGCCCTGCGCCGCGATCTTTTCTCTTCGTCAGTTTCCGACGAGCGCACGGTCGCCGGCATCCGCGATTTTTGGAACCAGTTCCAGTTGCTGCTTGAACCGCACGGGGCCGTGGCGTGGCAGGGTTTCCTGGACTGGACCGCGCAGGAGCCGCTCGGCAACACGCCGGCGGTCATCGTCGAGACCGCGAATCCAGCGAAGTTCCCCGTCGAGGTGCAAAAAGTCGTGGGCTGGGAGCCGGACGTGCCGGCCAACATGCTCGCGTCGCTCAAATTGCCGGAAGATTACGACCGGATGGGCGCGGACTACGGGAAGTTCAAAAGCTATCTGCTGGCGCGGCACTGAATCGCCGCCGCGCGGCTTGAAAAGATTTGGCGTCTTGCTAGGGTTTCAGCGTCAGGTCGGCCCCATAGCTCAAATGGATAGAGCCCGCGTTTCCTAAACGTGTTATTCCAGTTCAATTCTGGATGGGGCTACCAGCCCACGCCGTTCAGCGCCAGCTCGCAAGAATCACTTCCGCCGGCGAGGTGTCCGGGTGCAGGTAGAACATCTCGCTCACGTCGGTGATGTTCTGCGCCGGCAGTTCCGGCACGGTGAAGTAATAGCCGGGCACGGCGGGATTCACCACCAGCAGCGGATGAAAGCCTGCTTCCGCCGGCCATTTTTCCGTGATCTTGTTCCAGGCCATCGCCAGCGACTTGCTGCCCTTGCCGGGGACATAATCGCGCCCGGTCTTTTGCACCTCGACCATGCAGCAGATGCGGTCGCCCATCATCACGGGGAAAACCCATTGCGGCACCGGCTTGAGCAGCGGCTTGATGGCCTGACCGGATTGGTAGCCTGCGCGGCTGGACTCATCAATCGTATAGACCGGCACCGCCACGCCAAGCTTGGCGTTGGACAAAAAGTCGCCGGCCTCGAAACCATAGGAATCGGGATACCGGTCGGCCAGTTCAATCACGTTCGCCATCGCCGTGGCACCAGCCATCGTCAAACGCTCCTCATCCGTGCGCACGCGCATCGGGCGCGGCACCGCCGGCTTGATGGAAACCACCTTGGGCACGGTCAACGGCACCGTTTCGACCACCGGCACGGTGGCCACGGGCGCGGCGGTCGGGGTCATTTTGGCCTTGGCGGCGGTGGCGACATTTTCCACCGCCTCGACGAGGACATTGCCCACCGCGATGATGTGGGGTTTGGCCGCCTTTACCACTTCGCCCGCGGCGGATGTGGCGGCGACGACTTTAACCGCAACGGTGGCGGGAGCGGCAGGAGCGGTCGGCGCGACTTTGGCCGGCGTGGTAATGGCGGACGGCGCGGGCGGAACCACGCGCGCCACGGGATGCGCGCCATGCGTCAGGTGATGCAGGTAAAACCAGTAGGTCACACAGGCGATCAGCGCCGCGAAGGTCATCAGCGCGATGCGCAGCCATTTGCGATGCGGCGAGCTGGGCCGGCTGAAATCAACCCCGGCAAACTGAAACTGAAATTTTAGTGGCATGCTCATATCCGGTTCACATCTTTATTCGTCACCCATTCTTCAAGCACGTTGCAAGCCAAGCGCCCGAACCTTTTCCACAAGGTTTTCCCGCTCATTTTCCCTATTTTTCGCGCCCAGCCCGCCGGCGGGTGTCCACAAATCCTCCGGTTTGTCCCGGAAGCGGACGCCCACCATTTCCCTTTGCCAAAGCGCCCGATTCTCCTAGTCTGCCGCCATGACTTTTTCCGCCGCCGAACTTTTCGACCTCGCGCAGACTGAACACGCCGCGCTCTTTGACGGCTGCACCCACGCGTGGGAAGCGCTCAAGAAAATCGAGCCGTATCTCGCCAAAGTGACGAGGCAAAATCCCCCGCCGCGCTTTCCCGGCGCGAGCATCGGCGACCGCGTCCTCATCGGCGAAGGCACGGTGGTGGAACCCGGCGCGATGATCAAAGGCCCGGCCATCATCGGGAAGAATTGCCAGATCCGGCACAACGCCTACATCCGCGAGAACGTCATCATCGGCGACGGCTGTGTCGTGGGCAATTCATCCGAGTTGAAAAACTCGCTGCTCTTCAATGGCGCGCAGGCGCCGCACTACAATTACATCGGCGACTCGATTCTCGGCCACAAGGCGCACCTCGGCGCGGGCGTGAAGATTTCCAACGTCAAACT
>PLYV01000174.1 GCA_003151855.1 Limisphaerales bacterium
CATAAAACGCTAAATACCCTTTTTTATTGATGTATTTATGGTATTTTGCTATGGTATTTTGCATCGAGACTGTCAATACAACACTGTCCCAACGGGATTCCATCCATCAGCCCAGGGTTGCGCGGCACGCGCTACCCTGAGGATGTGGGTCGGGGGTAGGGCGCGTTACTCCGTGCGCGCCGCCCTTGGCCAGGCAGACGCCGGCGCGCGCGGAGCGACGCGCCCTGCCTGTGCCAATGTTGTTTGAAACCGCTCTAACTTGTGGCGGGCTTGGGCAGCCAATTTCGCGGTTGAAAATCAGTTTCTTTTTTGCGCCTTCTGCGCCTTTTTGTGGCCAGCCAATCCTCCTCCTTATTTTACCTTTTTGCGTCCCGGCGTCTTCCGTTGAGTTTTGCCCTGATCTCCAGTTTCAGGTTTGGTTTTGGTTGAAAATCTTCCCCGTTTTTTCTTAAAAATGATTTTGACAGCGTGCCGCCATCGGCGTAATTTCGCCTCGTCAATCCCATGGCGGTGCTGTGGGTGTTGGCCGGCAAAAACAGTCTCAACCGCTGGCGGTGCTGGCGGGATTTGTGGACGGTGTTCACGATCAGGGGCTGTGGCTGCTTCCAAAGTTTTGCTTTGGTCCTTCTCCGGTGGAGAGGGGTGTGAGTCAGGCACGCGTTTCGTGTGCCTTGGCTTGGACCTGAAACCATCAACCGTCCGCTCATCATATAACGGCGGACATTTAAGTCGGTGATAAATCCGACGAGGAAGGATCGTATGCACGACGATAACACCGTCCAGCGTTTCATTGAACTGCGCGCCGGCGGCATGACCTATGCCCGGCTCATGACCGAACTAAATGTCAGCAAACCCACGCTGATTGCCTGGAGCCGCAAACATCAGTTCCAGATCCAAAACCTCAAGGCCATCGAATTGGAGGCCTTGGGGGAGAAATGGCTCGCCTCCGTCACCGACCGCGTGAACGGCTTGGGCGAGCAGCTTCGCCAGGTCGAGGCGGAACTGGCCCGGCGGAACGTGGGCGACCTCACCACGCCGCAACTCTACACCCTGGCCCGCAGCCTGCGCCGGCAGATCACCCAGACCACTGGCGCGACCGGCTTCACCGTGCCGGTGAATGAAATCCCGGCGGATGAATACCATGAACAGGTGCAGGACTGGCAGGCGTAGGGCAGGTGGCCCGTCCGGCAGGACCTTTACCCACCGAAAAATTATTTTGGTAAAGAAACGGTAAAGAAAAGGTAAAATAATCCGGTGGTAGCACCCGCGTCCCGCAGGTTGGTTTCGGCGTCCCGACGAAACCCGCTTGCGGTCCTTGGTGATCCATGAAACTACGCCATCGTCAAAGCTATCGCATACGACGCGCCCCAACCTGCGCCGGCCGTTTCGTGGCTTGAACCGCGCCAGCCTGCGGGGGCGCCGCCGTGGGCCGGACGACTTTGCCCAGATGCTCATGGCCCAGGGGCGCGCGATCCGCGCCCACCGCAAATTGGCCCGGCTGGCCCCGTCGTTCTTCGATGCGGCCGTGGTGGCGCGCGAGCGGGAGAACCGCGCCGAACAGCGCCGCTGGATGGCGCTGTGGGAACCGCACATCGCCAAAGCCTACGGCGTTGAACCCGATCCGTTCCCGGTGGCCGTTGAATTCCCGCGGTTGCCCCATCCCAACACGCAGCGGGCGGTGGACCGGCAGTTGGCGGAGTTGCAATTATGGCTGGCGGCGGCGCACGCCGCCGGCGAGCGGCATCGTCAGCGTCGGCCGCACGCGCTGCCAACCTTGACCCAATTGGCGCGGCTGTTGCAACGGGCATTTGACCTCAAAAAAATGGTCTTGGGGCTGGACTCAAAGAATCCTCTGTCCGAAAAGATTGCCTACGACTATGAATTTACCGACCTCAAGCGCGCTTACGGTCACCTTGATGTTGCGCCTGCTCTTGTTGCTGCCGTCTCCGGTGAGACCATGGCTCGTGGCGCTGCCAACGTCCCTGCACCGGGGTCGCCGGTGGTTCCGGTCGCCCCGCCCGCAGTTAATAGTGGTGGGGACGGCGTGTCGCGCTGTCCTCCTGATGCCCGTCCTGATGCCCCGCCCGCCCCGCGCTGCGATGCCTGGAGCCGTTGGGCCCGGCAACGGCGGCGGGATGGTTGACGGTTGGCTGGCGTTCACTCATGGCCTCCATGCCTCATTTGCGGAGCGTGCTGTCCACCACGGTGAATTTTCTGCCGCTAGATTAATTGACTCGGCGGGTTGGTTTGATATTTTCATTGCTCGTTTCAACGAAAAAATACCACGCACTGAAATCATTTTATGGCCAAAGCTAAATCCACCAAATACGTCTATACCTGGGGCAACAAAAAAGCCGACGGCGACGGCTCGATGAAGCCGTTGCTCGGCGGCAAAGGTGCGAACCTTGCGGAGATGACCCGCATCGGTTTGCCCGTGCCCCCCGGTTTCACCATCACCACGGAAGTCTGCACCTACTTCTACGCCCACAAGAAAACTTACCCGGCGGTGCTGCAAGCCCAGATGGAAGCCGGCGTCGCGAATATGGAAAAAATCATGGGCACGAAGTTCGGCGCGACCAGCGGAATGCCGCTCCTCGTGGCCGTGCGTTCCGGTGCGCGCGATTCCATGCCCGGCATGATGGATACGATTTTGAACCTCGGTCTCAATGACCAGTCGGTCATCGCGCTGGCGGACACCACGAAGAATCCGCGCTTCGCGTGGGATTGCTACCGCCGCTTCATCCAGATGTATGGCGACGTCGTCCTCGGCGTGCAGAAGCGCGAAGGCGAAGACCACGAGCCGTTTGAAACCATCATTCACGAGTTCAAGCACGAGAAGTATCACAAGGACATCGTGGACAGCGAGCTCACCGCCGAAGATCAGGCGGAACTCGTCAAGCGTTTCAAGGCGCTCGTCAAGGATCGCACTGGCAAGGTGTTTCCGAACAGCCCGTGGGATCAGCTTCGCGGTGCCGCCGGCGCCGTGTTCGGTTCCTGGATG
>PLYV01000190.1 GCA_003151855.1 Limisphaerales bacterium
TATTACGGCTTGAGCACGCCGGTGAACAGCATCGAGGAGGCCGTCTTCTATCTCGGCGTCCGGCAGATCCGCCAGCTCGCGATGGTCACCCCCGTCATCGAGGACTTCCAGCGGCTCGCCCGCCAATGTGATTTTCCCTGGCGCGAATTCTGGCAGCACTGCATCGGCGTCGCCATCCTCACCCGCGAAGTCACCACCAGCATCAACGTGCAGACGGACGACTCCGATTATGTCGCCGGCCTGGTTCACGATGTGGGCAAAATCGTGATGGCCTGGACCTTTCCCGATCATTTCGCCGAAATCCACCGGCAAGCCGCCGCCGGCGCGCGCGACCTCGTCGAGATCGAGACCGAAATCCTCGGCATTGACCATTGCGAACTGGGTGCCCTCTACCTCGAACGCCATCATTTGCCCGAACTGATGGTCAACAGCGCCCGCCACCATCATCATCCCGAGCAGGCCAAGCAGTTCCCGCAGGTCATCGCCGCCGTGCAGATTGCCGACTTGTTGCTGCGCAGTGAAAAAATGGGATTCAGCGGCAACCACCGCGAAGTCACGCGCGATGAGTGCTTCACCGCCTCCGGCTGGAAAGTGCTGCTGCCCGGCTCGCGCGAAGCCGAACACGGCATCGCCCGCGCCTCCCTTTCGCGCACTCTCGAACAAATGCCGCAGATGCTCGACGGGCTGGTGTGATGGTTATCCGTCGCCGGCGATGCGGAAGCGATGCAAACTCGTGCCCCCGTCACGCCAAGGCGCGGGCGACGAGTTGCTTTTCGCGTTCGCCGAAATTCAGCTTCAACGCCTCGGCGCGGGCGGCCTCCGTCATTTTCTCCCACGACTTGCGGAGCGCGTTGATCATCTTTTCGTCGTCGCTTTTCGCGGCCAGCGCGGCGAACTGGAACTCCAGAAACACGAGGCACAACGCGTCTTCCTGCACGCGACATTCGGCGTCGGCGGGGAAATTTTTCTTAAGGTTCAAATCCTGCACGCGGCGGACAGTCTCCTCGTCGTAGCCGACCTCGCGAAGAATCGCGCCGGACTTTTCGGCGTGGAATTTTTTCAAGTCCGCGCGCCATTTCAGATAACCGGGCTTGGTCATGGGATAATTCTCGCGCGGGCTTTGCCAGCGGCAGATGTGCTGGCAGCGCGCGGCGAGACGCAATGGCTCGCTGGCCTCGGGACAGAGTTTCAAAACCCAGTCCGTCAGCCGTTCGGCGTAAAGCAATTCGCGGGGCCGACCGCTTTCGGAATTGGGATCGCGGGAGTTTTCCGCGTCGAAGCGGGCGATGGCGGCGTTGAATTTTTCGTTCACGCCGGTGATTTTTTCCGAAGCCGTGAAAATAGCAAGCGCTGGCAATAAAAAACGCGCCGCCGGGCTGGCCGGCGGCGCGTTCGAGGAAACTTGATTTCAGTGCTCGTGATCAGTGGCAGCCGCAACCGCCATGACCGCCACCCTCGTGGCTGTGGCCGTGATCGTGACCGCCGCCGCCGCAACAACCGCCGCCGGTCAAATCCTCCGCCGTCGGGATGCGGCCCAACTCGATGGTCTTGCCGACCTGCTTCTGGACGAGATGCTGCAGCTCGTGCATCTCTTCCTGCGCGTCGAGGAAGCCGGTGGCCACCGGGTTTTTCAGGAGCGCGTCACGTTCCGTCTCGAAGGCGGAGATTTCCGCCGGATCCAGCGCCTGGCCGCCGTGCTGTTTTTCCTGGAGCGCCTGCCCCTTGCTCATCAGGCTCTCGTAGGCGCCGCGCGCGGAGGCGTCAGACAGAAAAGTGTCCAGGCGCTGCTTGATGCCGCCGGTCTGGATGTGTTCGATGATGGCTTCGCACAGTTCGCGCGTTTTGGTTTCAACTTTGTTGGACATAAATTAAATAATTGGCCGAAAATAAACCACAACCACCATCAAAAAGCAAACGACAAAAGGAGCTATTAACCGATGCCGGGCGGGGTTGCGCCCGCGCCTGCGCCAGGGCAACGCGGTGGAGACGCTCATGTTTGCATCAAGCACCTCCTTGGCTTGTTGTGGTTGGTCTACAAGCGTCGGCCAGCAACCGGACGGAATTGTGGAAGTTGAAATCATAACCGGTTTGAAGACGTTCGACTCGAAGTTGCCCTGCTAACCGGCGATGCCAATGGCGGCGGCATTGGCTGAAAAGAGCGGCCGGGGGGGCTGCCCGGCGCTCTGGCCCCACCCGTTTCAACTGCGAAGTCCGGGATGAAATCAAACTTCGTCGGGTGAAAGCCCGACACCCACAATGCTGCACGCCTGGATGACGTTCAGCCCCAGCCGCGCCGCCTCGGCCAGCACCTCGACGGATTCCGTGCCGGGATTCAGCCACAGCTCGTCGCAACCCTTCGCCGCGATCTCCGGCAGCACTTTCAGCAGCACCGCCGGCGGCAGATACACGCTCACCAGATTCGGGCGCACCGACACTTCGCCGATGGTTTTGCTGACGGGCAAACCTTCAATGATGCTTTCCTTGGGGTTCACCGGATAGACGGTGTAGCCCTGACGCAGAAAGGCGCGCACGGCCTTGTTCCCGAATTTATTGCGGTCGGCAGAAGCGCCGAGGATGGCGATGCTTGGCATAAGTCAAGGGGTCACGCAGATGTTTTCGAGCGCGGGGCGGAGCTTGGGATAGCGCCACGGAAATTCCAGCTCCAGAAATATCCCCGGCACGCACCGCTGGCTGATGAGCGCGAGCGAAGGCTCCGTGCCCAGCAACCGCGCACCGAGCTTCACGACGAACCGGGGCGCGGGCGGCGACCACGGACGCTTCAGCGCGCCGCGCAGTTCACGCATGAACTCGGCGTTGGTCACCGGGTTCGGCGTGACGGCGTTGGCGGTGGCGGAAAAGTTCTCGCGCTCCACGCACAGCACAAACATCCGCACGAGGTCGGAGAGATGGATCCAACTGATGTATTGCCTGCCCTCGCCCACGGCCCCGCCGAGATACCAGCGGGTCAGTTCGCTCAAGACGGGAAACGCCCCGCCGCCGCGCCCCAGCACCATGCCGATGCGCAGGGTGATCTTGCGCGTGCGCGGCAGCGTCGCCTCGGTGAGCGCGTCCTCCCATTGCCGGCAAATGCTGGCGAGCGCATTGCTGCCGGCGGGCGCATGTTCGTCGCAGGCGCGATCACTGGTGTCGCCGTAAAAACCGACGGCGCTGGCCTGCACCCACACGCGCGGCGGCGTGGCCACGCACGCGCAGGCGGCGGCAAGCGCGCGGACGGAGTTCACCCGCGAATCGGTGATGGCGCGGAGGTTCGCGGCATTATGCGGACAGTCAATGTTCTTGCCGGTGAGATTGATGATGGCGTGCGCGCCGTCGAGTTCCCTTTCCCAGTTGCCGGGGTTCCGCCCATCCCACTCAACCTCACGGATGTCGCTGGTGCGGGTGCGCGGCGTGCGCGTAAGGATGACCACCTCGTAATGGCGGAGATACAGTTCGCGCGCGAGCGCCCGGCCAATGAAGCCGCTGCCGCCGGCGATGATGATGCGTTTGTGGTTCATGGCACGGGGTCAGACATCGGGATGGAGCCGGGGAAAAGTCGCGGCGGTGAGCGGATTGACGGAAAATTCGTGCTGCTGCAATTGCTTCAGCCAGCCGGCAATAAATTGCTGCACGCCGGCCACATCAAGTTGCGCGTGATGCGCGGGATATTGGCCGAGATTGGCGGCGGCAAGCTGGAACAAAGCGGCAGCGGGACGCAGGCGGTTTTTTTGAAGATGCACAAACGCGCCGGCGAGCTGGATGAGGCCCTTGAAAAAATTGCCATCCGCGCCGTGCCGGTCCGCGAGCCACAAATCCTCCAGCACGTCGTGCGCCTCGTAAAAAAGCTGGCGGTTGAAGCAGTCGAAATAACCGAGGTAGCGCGCGTCCAGCGGCCGGCCTTGAAAAGCCGCGACCTGCGCGGCGATGCGCGCGTGCTTGCGGCTGCTGACGATGGCGGCTGGATTTTGCACGCGGCAATGTTGGCGATGATTCTTCTCGGCGGCAACGACAAAGCCGGTCAGCCGGCAAAGGTATTTTGCGGCGTCTTCTGCGGGCTAATGGGAAGCCTGCCAGGTCATCAACTCGGAAACCGGTTTCTTGTAAACCGACCGGTTGTGCCTCTGGAAAACAAACCGGGTGCTCCGCAGAATCCTGCGAAGCACCCGATGTTAAAACCAACCAAAAACCTGCTTACTTGTCGCCGGCAACGATGATGCCGCCAACCAGTTTGCGCGCCTCGATCAGGGCCTCGGCGCGGACTTCGTATTCCGATGGATAAAGCACCTTGGTGCCGGGCGGCACGCTGCTCACATCGCGCGAACGCTTGATGAGTTCCTTGGCATACGCGGCATTTTTCTTCTGCTTGGCGTTGCCGGACTTCAGCAGCTTCTCCGCCTTTTCCAAAACCAGGTCCTGCTGCATTGTGAAGATTTCCTTCATCGTCTGCCGCGGATCGGCGTCAATCTTCGAGCGATCCACGCCGCCAAGCAGCGTCTCGGCCATGAGCAGGTTCTCGAAGTTGTATTTGTAGTTGAACGGATAAATGATGTGCGGCGACGCCTTGGTCGTCGGCGGCCATTGACCGTCGGAGTTGTAGGAATTGGTCAGGTGGAACCAGACCTTCTTCGCGATTTCCGGGTCGAGCTTGCTTTCGACCTTCTTCAGCTTGGCGCGGACGAGATCCTGCCACGGGCGGAGCAACCGCGCCATCGGCGTGCCGGACCAGTTGGACGCCTGGCCGCCGTGCCACGCCATGTTGTCGACGAACGTGATCTTGTCTTCGAGCGCGGGAACATTTTTGCACGCGTCCTCGAACGTGGTCATCTGGCCGAACTTGCGCACGCCGTTGACGAGCGCGATGAGCTTCTCCTGCGCGTCGGGCATCTTCTCGAAAATCTGGTCGGGGTCGTTGCAATATTTCAGTTTATACCACGCGTTCGTGCCGACGTATTCCGCGTCGTCCGCGTAAATAAGCATCGCGCCTTCCGGTTCGCCGGGCTTCTGCGCGGAATATTTTTTGATGAGCGCCAGATATTTTTCCAGGCTGTGGCCGGGATGGCTCATGAAATAACGCACGCCGAAGACCGCGATGCGGTCGGTGCGCAGGTAGATGCGCAGCGGATTGCCCTTGAGACCTTCGACGTTCTTGAACGGGAAATGGATGCCGCGCTCGTCGCCGGGCAGATCGTATTTGAACTCGAAGTTGTAGAACTTGGAATTGTCAATCTTCTCGACCGCGTGGATTTCCGGGCGAAGCGGCTGGCCGGCGGCGTCCACGGAACGGCTGTATTGCTCGAATTCCTGGAGCAGATATTTGTAGCCGTTGTTGAGCACCTGATTTTTGACGTAGCTGCGCCAGCCGCATTCCGGATTCCAAAAACTCTTGGGCACCATGCCAAGATATTTCTTGTAAGCGTCGTTCGAAAAACGGATGGACCAGGTGCCGTCCTCTTCCGGGAAATTCGGCAGCATCGGGTGCGCGTAGGGCGAGCCCATGAATTCGCACTGGCCACTCTTGATCGCCGCCTTGAGTTTCTCCAGCACGTCGGGCGTCTTGATGGCCATCTGCTCGATGGTGTAGCCGGAGGCCTCGAAAACGTATTTGTCCTTCGGCAACTTCTCGCGGAAGGTGTCGAAAATCAGCTCGTAGCTGTTGCGGATGACAAACTCGTAACGGCGCTCGGGCAGATACGCGTAGTTCAAGTTCGCGTGAAGAATCGTGATGTATTTCATGTGCTAAATTGGCAAAGTCGAGGGGAGGATTTAACCGAAAGCCGGACGAATCATCAACTGTAGAAGTGGTTTCCCTGTAAACCTGGATGCAACTTGAATCCTTGTAACGCCGACAATTTGTCGCTGTTTCGCCGACCGGCAGTCGGCCGGGCGCGGCAAATCCGTCCCAAACCAGGGCGGATTTGCAGTCACTAACGGCTAAATAAAGAGATAAAAAAGAAACCCCTGATTGTTCAGAGGTTTTGAAAAATGGCGGTGTCTCTTGGACAAAGTTC
>PLYV01000314.1 GCA_003151855.1 Limisphaerales bacterium
TTTTGTTCCCGCAGTTGAAGCCGAAGTGAGAATTTGACAAAAGTGGGATTTCCCACCACAATGGAAACATGGCAACTTTAACATTGGAGCGCCCCAAACAGAAACAACGCCTCACCGTCGTGGAAGATTACGACGTGGCCGCCGACGCCAAGAAGCGCATCAGCCTGCGCAGCGCCAAGACGAAGTATTTTCATGTCAAGGCGCTTTCGAACGGCTGTTTCCTGCTGGAGCCGCGCGTGCTGGTTTCGCCGCAAGCCATTTCCGCCCGCTCCCTGAAGATGCTGGATAAATCGGTGGCCAGTTTGAAAAAGGAACTGGCTTCGGACGATCTCGCCGCCGTGCGCCAGCTGACCAATGAGTTTGACGCGAAGGAATGGCAATGGTGACCGAGCGGTTCAACATTTTTCTTGTCCGACTTGATCCGACCGCTGGCGCAGAGACTGCGAAGACGCGTCCCTGCGTGGTGGTTTCGCCTGATGAATTGAACCGGGCGGTGTCCACGGTCATCATCGCGCCAATGACGACCGTTCGTCGTGGATGGCCGTCGCGGGTGGAAATTACTTTTCAAGACAAGACCGGCGAAATTGCTTTGGATCAAATCCGCGCGGTGGACAAATTGCGTCTCGTCAAACGGCTCGGCAAACTGGATTCCAAGACATCGGACGCCGTTCTCGACACGCTTCGGAAATTGTTCGCGAGGTGATTTCCATCAACTTCATTTCAGTAATTTCAGTTTTTTATCATGCTTACCGTAGCCGGACTTTCCAAATCATTTGGCGGACGCGAACTGTTTGACGACGTTTCGTTGAACGTCATGGCGGGCGACCGCATCGCCATCACCGGGCCGAACGGCGCGGGCAAATCCACGCTCATCAAAATCATCCTCGGCCAAGAGGAGCCGGATGGTGGCAGCGTGTCGTTCATTCGCGGCACGCGCGTCGGCTATCTGCCACAGGAAAGCGAGCCCGCTGGCAACGAAACGGTGATGGAAGTCGCCGTGCCGCACCAGCACGAGCACGACGGCCAGTTCATCGCCAAGGTGAAGCAGATTCTCGCCAGCCTCGGTTTCAAGCAGACGGATCATGACCGCCCGGCGAAGGAAATGTCCGGCGGCTGGATCATGCGCGCGCACCTCGCGCGCTTGCTCGCGGAGGAGCCGGACCTGCTGATGCTCGACGAGCCGACGAACCATCTCGACCTCGAAACGCTCATCTGGTTTCAGGATTATCTGAAATATTATCCGGGTGCGATTTTGATGATTTCGCATGATCGCGAATTTCTGAACAGCCTGTGCACGCACATCGCGGAGCTGCGTTCCGCGAAGATCATGCGCTACACGGGCAACTACGACGAGTATCTGGTGCAGCGCGCGGCGATGGAAGCGACGCTGATCGCCACGGCCAAGGCGCAGCAGCGTGACATTGACCGGCTGCAATTGTTTGCCGACCGTTTTGGTGCGAAAGCCAGCAAAGCCTCGCAGGCGCAGAGCAAGCGCAAGCAGATCGAGCGCATCAAGGAAGACATGGTGCAGATTCCCGACGGCCCGGAATCCACGATGGGTTTCCGCTTTCCGCAGCCGCAGCGCAGCGGCCAGCGCGTCATCACGTTGGAGAAAATCTCGTTCGGCTACGGCACGGCGGCCACACCGGCAGCGCACGCGGTGGAGGATGAGTCAGCCCAGCCGACGCCGGATCACCCGCCGGTGAAGCTGCTTTATGAAAATCTGGATTTTGAAGTGGAACGCGACCAGCGCATCGTGCTCGTCGGTCCGAATGGCGCGGGAAAATCCACGTTGTTAAAACTGCTCGCGGAAGTGCTCAAGCCGATTTCCGGCGTGCACAAGCTCGGTCACAACACGAAATTTGGTTATTTCGCACAGCACCGGGCGGCGATGTTGAATCCAAATCATACGGTTTTTCAGGAGGCGATGGACACGCCGCAGCGCATCACCGAGCAGGCCATCCGCACGGTGCTGGGCAGTTTTCTTTTTCGCGGCGACGACATTTACAAACCGGTGAAAGTGTTGAGCGGTGGCGAAAAAAGCCGCCTTGCGCTCGTGAAACTGCTGCTTGATCCCCCCAACCTGCTGCTGATGGACGAGCCGACGACGCATCTTGATTTAGCCAGTGTTGACGCGCTGATCGTCGCGTTGAAGCAGTATCAAGGCACGCTGGTTTTCATCAGCCACGACGTGCATTTCATCCGCGCGCTGTCCACGCACGTCGTCCGCGTGGAGGCCGGCACGCTCAAGCATTTTGGCGGCGGCTACCAGTATTATTTGGATAAAACGGCGCAGTCGGCGCGCGCAGCGTTGACGAGCTCCAGCTTTGGGAGCGTTGTCACCCGGCCGGTCGTTCCGCCGGCGGATCGCAAGGAACAAAAGCGTCTGGAGGCCGCGCAGCGGCAGGCGCGCTCCGGTAAAAAATCCGAAATCCAAAAACGCATCGCCGCCTTGGAAAAGGAGATTGCCGACCTTGAAGCGAAGGAACGCGACTACGCGGCGGAACTGGAAAAACCCGAGACGTATCACTCCGGCGGACGCGCCACGCAGATCAATCGCGAACTGGTTCATGTGTCCGACCGGCTGGAAGCGGCGAATGCCGAATGGGAAAAGGCGGGCGCGGAGCTGGCGGGACTGGATGCGGAATAGGGGCACAGGCGTCCCGCCGGTGAGTTTTTGCTGCAAAAAACAATCCCCCGTTCTGAAACACACAGGCGAGACGCCTGTGCCACGACCGATCACAGCCAGCTTTTCAGCCGTTCGCGCAAAATGCCACGGGCGCGATAAAGCCTTGATTCCACGGCCTTCGGCGTGGCTTCCAGAATCGCCGCCGCTGCCGCGACGCTGCATTCTTCCAATTCGCAAAGCACGATGCGCCTGCGCGCAAATCTTCGGGCAATTTTGCAACGGCGGCGCGGACGGCGGCGGCGCGTTCCGCTGCGAGTGCGGATTCTTTTGGCGTCGGCAGATTGGCCGGCAAGGTGTCGCCAAGGGATTGTTCGGTCTCAGCATTCTCCGCGTCGAGCGAAAGGTTTGGATGCCGCGTGCGCCAGCGGAAATGGTTCCGTGCCAGATTGGCGGCGATGGTGAACAGCCAGGTGGAAAACTTTTCGCTGGCACGGAAGTTTTTCGCCGATTTGAAAACCCGGACAAAAGTTTCCTGCGCCAGATCGTTCGCATCGTCTTCATTGCCGACCATGCGGCAAAGGAAATGAAACACCGGCGTGGCGTGGCGCTCCATCAAATCATTCAGCGCGGTATCGTTGCCGGCGGCGAGCCGCTCCATGTCTGCCCGGTCGCGGGCGTCGGCTTGTCGCGCCGAAGCCTCCGGCGAAGGCTGGGCGTCAGTGCTGATGCTCATGGCCGGGGTGGTCAGACATGGATTCTTCCATCTGTTCGTGGTCGCCGAGCGTGAGTTTTTTCATCTCAGCCAGATAACGCTTCCCCTGTTCCGTCGGCATCGCCTGGCTGACGGCGACGAAATGCTCCAGCATCTGCGACTGGCATTGCGCGCGCAAATCGGCAATTTCCTTCACCTTGGCCTGTGCCTCGGCGGTGAGGTTCGTGCCGTTGCCAACGAGCAAATCGAGTTCGCGCTTGGCGGTGGCAATTTTTACGCACAGCTCGGCGCACTTCGGCAAATAGCCCTCGTGCATTTCGCGGATGCGTGCCATGTCCGCGTCGCCCAGATGAAATTCCAGCCGCAGCCAGTTTAGGTCGTCTGCCGGCTGGGCGCAGCACAGCACGGTGGTGTGGCGGGCGGCGAAAAACGAGCAGGCGAAAATCACCGCGCCCAGCGCGAGCGCGCCGATGAGGATGAGCAAGGAGCGCTTCATACTTCAGCGCGCGGCGTGCGGGGCGACGGCGGCGAGGTAATTCATCTGCGCATCATGCCGCGCAAACTGCCGGCCATCCGCCATGCCGGCGAAAACGCCGGCCAGCAGCAGCGCGGTGGCGGTGGCCACGGCAAAACGCGGGCGCAAAATGAGCGCAGCCAGCGCGTCGAGCCAGGATTCGGACTTTGCGGTCGCCTCGGCGTCCTCGATGCGCCGCCAGACGTTTTGCTGGAAGCGCGGCGGCGGCGCGGGCGACGGGCGGCTTCCGCGCAGCAGTTCCTGAAATTTGTTGTCTTCGGAGTTCATGTTTTCAGTTTGTGGCGGACGGCAGGGATTGCTCCCGCCGCCCGCAATTTAGCAGGGTTGCCCCACCGGGACAACCGGCGGGGTTATTTCGCGGCGGCAACGGTCATGGAATTGCAGGCGGGATGGCTCGGATTGTCGGCGCAGGCTGCGACGGCTTTCGGGCTGCCGGGCATATGGTTGCGGCAGACCAGCGCTGGGTTGGTTTCGTTCGCCACGCCCGTCGCCTTGTTGATCTGGTTGTTGGCAGCGCGCGGTGACTGAAAAACCGTCGAGTCAGTCTTGACCAGAATCACGTTGCTGTCCGTTCCGGCCACGCGGCGGATTTGATTTTCAGCGGCGCGCGGGGAATGCGTGGTTTTGTAATCGGCGGCGGTGAGTGTCATTGTAGTGAGAGCGACCGCAGCGAGGAGGAGGAGGAATGTTGTTTTCATATTTTGTCGTTTTGGTTTGACGGAGCTTGATTGCGCCGTCGCGTGGTAACAATCTGCTTACCCCGGCCAAACCAAAATCCCGCAAAAAAAAGACAAGCCCCCGTCAGGTAGGTGACCCGCTGACTGGGACTGGAAGAATGAAGCTGCGAGGAGTTCTGCTGGCAGACTGCATTTTTTCTGAACCGTATAAGGAGATAGATGCAAGTGGCGTGCCAAACGCCAACAGGCCTGTTTTCAAAGGGTTTTTGCGTTTTCCGCACCGGCGGATGTGACTTTTTGCGCGCACTGGCTAAAATTGTCAGGTGCGTGTTTGCAGATTTTTTGCGGGATTTTGCCGGAGACGGTGTAAAACTGTTGTTCAAGCGAACATCACAATCAATATCACCACGAACAACCTTTGATTCATTATGAAAAAAACGAACGCAATTATCCTCCTGGCCGTCGGCGTCCTTGGCGTCGCGGTGCTCACTCCGAAACTCATGGCGGCGGATGGCACGATGCCGTCCTGTTGCGGCGGCGCGCCGACCGAAACGGTCGCCGACACGCAGGCCAAGCCCGACCTGCTCGCGACCTGTCCCGTCTCCGGCGATAAGCTCGGCGAAATGGGCGCGCCGTTCACCTTCACTTACAAGGATCAGGAAGTGAAGCTGTGCTGCAAGAACTGCAAAAAGGATTTCGACAAGGATCCGGCGAAATACCTGAAGCTGATCCGCGCGGCAGACAAGAAGTGACCGGCGGTGGGCAACGGATTTGCACCGGCGCGCGGAGTTTTTTTCCGCGCGCCGTTTTTCGGGTGGTGGCTGAAATAGACCGTTTTTTATGAGGAAAATCATTTTTATTTTCATGGTTCTGTCGGCGCTGCTCGGGCCGGCGGCGGACGCGCGGAGCGAAAATTCCAAGACGCTTTACACCTGCGGCATGCACCCGCAGGTCATTCAGGATCACCCCGGCAACTGTCCGATCTGCGGCATGAAGCTGACGCCGATCCGCAATGGCGCGGGCGCGGACACCAATGCCGCCAGTTCATCCGCCATCGCGGTGGATGCGGCCACGCAGCAGAACATGAATCTCCGCACAGCGCTGGTTGAACGCGGCCCGTTGCGCAAAACCATCCGCACGGTCGGCACGATTGATTACAACGAGACGGCGCTGGCCGATGTGACCACGCATTTCAAGGGCTGGATCGAGAAGCTGGACGTGGACGCCACCGGGCAGCTTGTGCACCGCGGCCAGCCATTGTTCGAGGTCCATGCGCCTGATATTTACGACGCGCAGGTGGCGTTTTTGCAAACGGTGACGAACAGTTTCAAAAAGTTCAAAAGCGTTATCGCCGCGCGGAAAGACGCCATCCGCGTCTTGAAAAACTTTGACGTGTCGGACGAACAGATCGCGCAGATCGAAACGAATCGCACCGTGCTCAGAACCTTGACCGTGCCCGCGCCGATCTCCGGGTTCGTCATCGAAAAAGACGCCGTCGCCGGCCAGATGGTGGATGCCGGCATCAAACTTTATCGCATCGCCGACCTTGGCATTGTCTGGGTGATCGCTCAAGTTTATGAGCAAGACCTGACGTTTGTGCAACTCGGTCAGGAAGCGGTGGTGAAAGTGTCTTCCCTGCCCGACCGCGAGTTTCGCGGGCGCGTCACGTTTATTTATCCGACCGTGGACGAGAAAACGCGGACAGCGCGGGTGCGGCTGGAGTTTGAAAATCCCGGATATTATTTGAAGCCAGGCATGTTCGTCTCCGCACAGATTCAAGCTGAACTGGAACCTTCAGCGGTGCTGGTGCCGGAATCGGCGGTGCTGCGCAGCGGCGCGAAGAATACGGTGTTTGTGGCGCTGGCTGGCGGCAAATTCGCGGCGCGCGATGTCACGCTGGGCGTGGAATCCGAAAACGATTTAATCCAAGTCACCAGCGGCGTGAACGCGGGCGACCGCGTCGTGACGTCGGGACAATTTTTGCTGGATTCGGAAAGCCAGTTGCGCGAGGCGATTGACAAGCTGCGCGGATCCACCGCCGCGCCGAAAGCGGAAGTGGACGTGGTCCGTGGCACCGCCGCTGCCGTTCCAACGCCTGCCAAGGCGGAACCCGAAGCGACGGTTTACGTCTGTCCGATGCCGGAACATGTCGCGATTGTTTACGATCACGCCGGTAATTGTCCGATCTGCGGCATGGCTTTGGTGCCGGTCACGCCGTCGGCGTTGAAGAAAATCCAGCCCGGCGGCAAGGTGCTTTACTACACCTGCCCGATGCCGGAACACGCGAGCGTCCACGAAGACAAGCCGGGCAAATGTCCGCTGTGCGCGATGACACTGATTCCGGTGATGGCGCCGCCGGTGGCAGCGACGAATGCCGCGCCGGTGAAACAAAAATATTTCTGCCCGATGCATCCCGAAGTGATTTCCGACGAACCCGGCAAATGCCCGAAGTGCGAAATGGATCTGGTGCCGGTGAAATAGGGAATCGTTGCCATGCTCCAACGCATCATAGATTTTTCGCTGCGCAACAAGTTCCTCGTCGTGCTCGCCACGGCGGTGTTGCTGTTCGGCGGCATTTACGCGGCGCGGCACATTCCGCTGGATGCGATTCCCGATCTGTCCGACACGCAAGTCATCATCTACACGCCGTGGGAAGGCCAGGCGCCAAACATCGTCGAGGATCAGGTCACCTATCCGATCACGACAAAAATGCTCTCCGTGGCCAAGGCTAAAACCGTGCGCGGCTACTCGTTTTACGGATTCTCGTTTGTGTATGTGATTTTTGAAGACGGCACGGATCCGTATTGGGCGCGCAGCCGCGTGTTGGAATATTTGAGCAGCCTCGGTAGCCAGTTGCCGAAAGGGGTCACGCCGTCGCTCGGCCCGGACGCCACCGGCGTGGGTTGGGCGTTCATGT
>PLYV01000240.1:0-296 GCA_003151855.1 Limisphaerales bacterium
CACTCGCGCGTGAACGTCTGCCCGCTCGGCAGCGGCGCGATTGCCGGCTCCACGCTGCCGCTCAAGCGCGAACTCGTCGCGAAGCTGCTCGGTTTCGTGAACGCCAGCGGCGAAGTCCAACTCACGCAAAATTCCATGGACGCCGTCAGCGACCGCGATTTCATGATCGAATTCGCCGCCGCCGGCGCGTTGCTGGCCGTGCACATCTCGCGGCTCGCGGAAGACGTGATTCTCTGGGTCAGTGCCGAGTTCAATTACATCAAGATTGCCGATGCCTACACCACCGGCTCGTCGCT
>PLYV01000240.1:316-14579 GCA_003151855.1 Limisphaerales bacterium
CCGACACCGTGCGCGCCACCACGCGCCTCATGGCCGCGATGTTGAACAACACCAAGGTGAACAAGCCCGCCTGCGCCGCCGCCGCGAGCGATCCCGCGTTGCTGGCGACCGACCTGGCGGATTATCTCGTGCGCAAAGGCATGGCGTTCCGGCCCGCACATCATGTGGTGGGCGCGGTGGTGGCGCTGGCGGAAAAGACCGGCAAGCCGCTGAACCAACTGACGCTCGCCGAACTGCAAGGCGTGGACAAAACCTTTGGCCGCGACGCGCTGGGCGTGTTCAATCTGCAAACGGCGATGGCGAAACGGAACCTGACCGGCGCTCCGGGCACGAAGGAAGTCGCGAAGCAACTGGCCCGCTGGCGGGAACAGCTTTCGTGAAAATTCGTGCCGAAGGCACAACCGGAAATTAGCCAGACACGAAGTGTCTGGTAGCGCGGCAAAAAAAATCGCCCTGAAAGGACGGTGGAAACATTTGAATGATGATTGCACATTGGAAGTTCCATCGTCCTTTCAGGACGAATCAATTTGCGCGTCAAATCCAGACACTCCGTGTCTGGCTAATTTCCGGCGTCGCTTCGCGACAAAACTTTGCCGGATAAATTTGTATGCCCTCCACGCATTTAAGCCTGCATTTTCACATCGTGTTCAGCACGAAAGACCGGCATCCGTTCATCGCGGATGACTGGCGCGGACGTCTGCATGAATATCTCGGAGGCCTGGTTCGCGCGGCGGATGGAATCCCCGAAGCCATCGGCGGCACGGCTGACCACGTTCATTTGCTCATCGGTTTGCGCGCGACACACGCACTGGCAACGTTCGTGCAAGACATCAAACAAACGTCATCGCGCTGGGTTCACGAAACCATCGGCGTGAAAAATTTCGCGTGGCAACCGGGCTATGGTGCGTTCACCGTGAGCGTTTCCAATTGTGACGCGGTCAAGGAATACATTGCGAATCAAGCCGAACATCACCGGACAAAAACATTTCAGGAGGAATATGTGGCCTTTCTTCAGAAACACGGCGTTGAATATGACGGAAAATATTTGTGGTGAAATATTCCGGCGCCCCTTCAGGACGGATTTAATCGTTCGTCCCGACCAGACTGGCGTGTCTGGCTAATTTCCGCTTGTCCCTGTGAGACAATTCGCCATCGCGCCCATTTTTTCCGCCGTGGCACACGCCCGGCCCCGGTGCCGGAGACGCGGCAGGTAGTAGCCCACGGTGAAACCGTGGGTCTCCATGTCCCCAGATGATCAGTCTCGGATGGGGCGAAAGAATTCTCCGTCGTTGCTTTTCTGCCGCCCCGGCCGGGACTGGAAATTGTTTTGAATGGTTCACCCACGGTTGCCCCGCGGGCTATGGCCTTTCGCTACTCCGTGGCTGGCCGCCTGAATGGCCATTAAACTAACCGCTCGATGCTGGAAAGGCCTCAACTATAGCTTTTTGACCACCGTCATCCGCCGAAAACCCGTCGCAAACGGCCTTTTTTCCACGAAAACGGAGGTTTTAGCCGTCGCAACTCGTCCACAGGGCGTCGCAAGTCGTCCGCACGCCGTCGCAGACCGGGAAATGGGCGTCGCAGATCGAAAAACAGGCGTCGCAACCCGTCCAATGGCCGTCGCAGGTCGAATTTCAGGCGTCGCAGGCTGGCGGACACAATATCCGGTGCTGACTTTCCCGGCGATTCGGTGTTTCATGCTGGCGATGTCCGGTGTGAAAAAAGTTTTGCTGGGCGAACTGCTCAAGGCGACGTCGCGCTCGTTTTACCTGACGCTGCGCGTGCTGCCCGCCGCCGTGCGCCCGCAGATCGGCCTCGCCTACCTGCTCGCCCGCACGACGGACACCATCGCGGACACGGAAATTTTGCCGGTGGCGGAACGGCTGGACGCGCTGCAAAAACTTCGCGAACGGATTTTGGGACAATCTTCGGCGGCGCTGAATTTCGGCGCGCTCGCCAAGGAACAGGGTTCGCCGGCGGAAAAAACGTTGCTCGAAAAAGTCGAGGAGGCGCTGGCGCTGTTGCCGACGTTGTCGCCGGCGGATTTGAAACTGGTGCGCGAGGTGCTCGTCACCATCACGAGCGGACAGGAACTGGACCTGCGGCGGTTTGGTGGCAGCGCCACGGGCAATCATTCCAATCAAAAAATAATTTCACTCGAAACGGCGGCCGAGCTGGACGATTACACCTATCGCGTGGCCGGCTGCGTGGGCGAGTTCTGGACGAAGATCTGCCGCGCGCATCTGTTTCCCAACGCGCGGCTGGATGAAAAACAATTCATCGCGGACGGCATCCGGTTCGGCAAGGGTTTGCAGCTCGTGAACATCCTGCGCGACTTGCCGGCGGATTTGAAAAACGGCCGCTGTTATCTGCCGCTGGAAAAATTGGAGCCGGCGAGGCTGCTGCCGGAAACCTTGCTTTCGCCGGTGAACGAAAAGAATTTCCTGCCGCTGTTCCGCGAACACCTCGACAAGGCGGAGGCGCATCTCGCCGCCGGCTGGCGTTACACGAACACGCTGCCGTTCGGACAATTCCGCGTGCGCCTGGCGTGCGCGTGGCCGATCCTCATCGGCGTGCGGACGATTGACAAGCTGCGCGGCGCGGGCGTGGTGGAATTGTCGCAGCGCGTGAAAGTGTCGCGCGGCGAGGTGCGCGGCATCCTATTTCGGTCGCTGCTGGCCAGCCCGTGGCCGGCGGCGTGGCGCGGACTGTGGGTGCCCGACGTAAAAGCAGTTGATTCAGGCGGCAAATTGGCGTAAGAAGTCGCCATGCAGATTCCCAAAATTTCCCTTTTCATTTGCGCGCTGGCCGTGTCCGGCAGTCTCGCGCTGCACGCGCAGGACAATCCCGCCCAAGCCGCCGCCCGCGCAGCGTTGCTGGATAAGATGAACGAACTGGACACAAACCCGTCGGCCACCATGCCCACCCCCGCCCCCACCGTCCCGGCATCGGCTGCTGACACGGTCGCTCCGGCCACGGTGCCCGTTACACCTGCGGCAACCACCGGCACAGCCACAGCCGTCGAAGCGGCACCGGCGACGGATGCTTCCCAAACCGCCGCCCGCGCGGCGTTGCTGGAAAAGATGAACGAGCCGGACACGAACTCACCGGCCACCACGCCGCCCCCCGCCCCCACCGCCGCAGCACCGGTTACTGACACGGTCGCCCCGACCGCGGTGCCCGTGGCACCGGCGGCAACCACCGGCGCAGCCGCGACCGTCGAAGCGACGCCGGCGGCGGATGCCTCCAAAGCCGAGGCCACCGCCAAGGCAAACGCACAGACCGAGAAAATCGAAGTCCATAATGAAGCCAAAGCCAAACGGGCGGCTTTGGCCGAACAAAAACGCGCGGCGGCGGCGGCCAAAAAACAGGCGGCGCTGGAAGCCAAGAAACGCACCGAGGCCGAAAAACACCATATCGTGGTGCCCGCCAACGAACCGGCAAAGGAACTGGGCCTGTCTCAGGTCAACGCCCCGGCGCTGCCGATTTCTGCGACCAAGCAGGAAAAACTGGCCGCGCTGCTCCAGCAATACAAGGCCGACCAACTTTCGCCGGAAGAATACCAGACCCGGCGCGCGGCCATCATCGCCGAGCCGTAAAACAGCTTGCTTGCACGCCCGCCGGAAATTTTTCCGGCGGGCGTTTTGTTTTACGAACCTTGAACTTTCGGCGATTGACACTAAAATACCGGCTTTATGCATAGTTTTCGTTACGTTGGAAATAACCTGTTCTGCGAAGGTGTGAGCGTGGATGCGCTCGCCAAGAAATTCGGCACGCCGCTTTACGTCTATTCGCAGGCGACGCTGGAGGATCATTTTCAGAAGCTCGATGCCGCGCTCGCGCCGCTCGACCACCTGATCTGCTTCGCGATGAAGGCAAACTCAAATCTCTCCGTCATGCGCACGCTGGCCAACCTCGGCAGCGGCTTCGACGTGGTGAGCGCAGGCGAATTGCAGCGCGTCATCGCGGCGGGCGGCAACCCGAAGAAATGCGTCTTTGCCGGCGTGGCGAAATCGGAAAAGGAGATTGAGTTCGCGCTGCGGCAGGGGATTTATTCCTTCAACTGCGAGAGCGAACCGGAAATTTTGCGCATCAACAAAGTTGCGGCGCGGCTGAAAAAGCGCGCGCCCATCGCCGTGCGCATCAATCCGAACGTGGCGGCCAAGACACATTCCAAGATCACCACCGGCACTTACGAGAACAAGTTCGGCATCCAGTTCGAGCACGTCGAGGCGATCTACGCCCGCGCCAGCAAGCTGAAAAATATCTGGTTGCGCGGCGTGCAGATGCATATCGGCTCGCAGTTGACGGACGTGACGCCTTACGAGCTGGCGGTGAAAAAAGTCCTGCCGCTGGTCCGCCGGCTGGCGGAGAAATACGAGCTGGAATTTTTCAGCCCCGGCGGCGGCCTCGGCATCATCTACAATCCCGCGCTCGCCAGCGGCGCGGCGGCGTGGTGGAAATCTTCCGCCGCGAAGAACATTTTGACGCCGGCCAGCTACGCGGAAAAATTGCTGCCGTTATTGAAGCCGCTGGGCTTGAAGATTCTTATCGAGCCAGGCCGCTTCATCGTGGGCAACGCCGGCGCGCTGGTCACGCAGGTGGAATACGTGAAGCGCACGGGCAAAAAGAATTTCGTCATCGTGGACGCGGCGATGAACGATTTGATCCGCCCGGCCTTTTACGATTCGTATCACGAAATTATTCCGCTCAAGAAAAAGTCCGGACAGCCGATTTCATCTGACGTGGTCGGCGGCATCTGTGAGTCCGGCGATTATTTCTGCAAGGACCGGCCGCTGGCGAAAGTCGGCGAAGGCGACCGGCTGGCGCTGTTGAGCGCCGGCGCCTACGGCTTCGTGATGGCGTCGAACTACAACACGCGCCCGCTGGTGGCGGAGATTCTGGTGAGCGGCCAGAAGTTCGCCGTCGCCCGTGAACGACAAAAAGTAAAAGAAATTTGGGCGGGCGAAAAAGTTGTGGCATGGTTGAAATAAGATTGTGAGCGAAGAAACCTCCATCGCGGCCTACTGGTCGGACGGCATGAACGTGGCCGGCCTCGCCGACTGGGCGCGGCGGCTGCGGGCGCGGCTCCCGGCGAAATCGGTGTCGCTGGGGCTGGTCTTCATGTCGCCGAAGTTTTTTCCGCACGCGGAGCAGGTTTTGGAAATCCTCCGGCTGGACGCACAGATTCCGCTGCTCGTCGGCTGCTCCGGCGGCGGCCTCGTCGCCAACGCGGAGGAACTCGAAGGTGCCACCGGCCTCGTGCTGGCACTGTATTCGCTGCCCGGCGCCAAGCTGAAAGGCGTCCGTTTCACGCAGGAGCAGGTCGAGGCGGCGGCCGGCGAAAATTTCTGGCCGGTCGAAACCGGCGTGGCACAGGACAAGGTGAACGGCTGGCTGGCCTTCTTGGACCCGTTTCATCTCGACGGTGAAAAATGGCTGAGCTCATGGAACCGGAATTATTCCACCGTGCCGGTCTATGGCGGCCTCGCCAGCGGCAATTTTCCCGAACCGCGCGCGCAGGTTTATCTCGACGGCGAAGTTTTTGAGGACGGCGGCGTGGCCATCGCGGTCGGCGGCGACGTGGCGCTGGATGGCGTGATCTCGCAGGGCTGCACGCCTATCGGCGAGGCGTGGACGCTGACGCGCGTCGAGCAAAACCTCATCCGCAACATCGCCAACCGCCCGGCCTACGCGGTGCTGTCTGAGACAGTGCAAAACCTGCCGCCGGAGGAACAGCGCAAGGTGCAGGGCAATCTGCACATCGGCCTCGCGGTGAACGAATACCTCGAGGATTTTCACCGCGGCGATTTTCTCGTGCGCAACCTGCTCGGCGGCGATCCGAATTCCGGCGTGCTCGCCGTCGGCGCGCTGCCACGCATGGGCCAGACGATCCAGTTCCAGCGACGCGACGCCGACGCCGCGTCCGAGGATTTGAAGGAACTGCTGGCGCGCGAAAAAACGCGGCTCGCCAACACGAAAATCTACGGCGGCTGCCTGTTCTGCTGCAACGGGCGCGGCAAGAATCTCTTTGGCCGGCCCAGCCATGATTCCGAGCTGGTGCAGGCGCAGTTCGGCCCGACGGGCATCGCCGGATTTTTCTGCAACGGCGAGATCGGCCCCGTCGGCGACCGGAATTTTCTCCACGGCTTCACCGCCGCGCTCGCGCTGTTTGTGAAGAAGTCGGCGTAATTCGCCATTGCTTTTACGCGCCAAGCCGCCATCCTCCCCGGAAGCTTTTTTAAGAATTTTGTGCCTGACGAACAATCCAATTTGAACTCGCCCGCGCCGCGCCGTCCGGCCGGCGGCAACAGTCGCCGTCGCGGTCGTCGCGGTGGCCGTGGTCGCGGCCCGCGCCCCGTGACGGCAAAACCCGGTGCGCCCGGCGACGAAGATATTTCTCCCGCGCCGGAAGCCGTTGAATCCGCCGTGCCGCCGTCCGAAACGGCGGAACACGCCGAGCACGCGGAACACGAGGCCGAAGCCGCCGGCGGTTTCCGCGAACCTCATTCCGACGTCCCGGAAGGTTTCAGCTCGCACGAGGATGCGCCGCCGTCCGAAGCGCCCGAGCCGGAGCCGGCAGCCGAAGCCGCGCCCGCGCCCGAACCGCCGCGCGAGCCGCGCCGCGAACAACCACAACGCCGCGATGACCGCCGGGACGACCGCCGCGATGTTCGCCCGCCGCAACCGCCGCCGCGCATCCCGCCGGCGCAACGCCAATGGGTGAAGCCCGCCGATTTTCGGCCCGCCGCGCCCACCGCCATCAGCCAGGCCGTCGAACATGCGATGTTCATCGCCACGGCGCTGAAGGAATTGCACGACCAGATGGACGAGGTTTTGGAACTCGTCGAGATCGCCGAACGGCAGAAAATCGCCGACGAACGCGAGCTCGAAGAACTCCGCCGCGCGTTGCGCCGCATCCAGCCGCAGCGCCAGCAGCAACAGCAGCAGCCGCACCATCATCCGCATCACCATCAGCCACCGCCGCAACGGCCCCAGCCGCGCCGCGACGAACCGCGCCAACAGCCGCCGCCGCGTGAGCTGACGGAAAAGCGCGAGGAGCCGCCGTCCGCGCCGGAAGCCGAGCAGCCGCACACGGATTGAAAATTTTTCCGCGCCATGAACCTCGCGGAAAAACAAAATCAACTCACCGCCGAGCTCGCCGCGCTGAAAAACAGGCAGGACCGTCTGGCCTTGCTCGTTGAGCACGCGAAAAAACTTCCGCCGCTCGCGCCGGAACTGCGCACGGAGCAGAATCTGATTCCCGGCTGCCTCGCAAAACTTTGGTTCATATCTGAGTTCCGCGCCGGCAAATGTTTCTTCGCCTGCGATTCTGATTCGCTCGTCGTCAAGGCCATCGCCGGCTTGCTCTGCAACTTTTACAGCGGCCATGCGCCGGCGGAAATCCTCGCGCACGACCCCGGTTTTCTCGCGCCGCTCGGCATCACGCAGCACCTCACGCCCAACCGCCGCAACGCGCTGGCCAAAGTCTGGGAGCGCCTCCGGCAATTCGCCGAAGCTCACACAGAATGAATTTTTACGACGCGCACAATCATTTGCAGGACGACCGTTTCGGCAGCCGGCAAAAGGAACTGCTCGCCGTTTGCGAAAAAGCCGGCATTAAAAAAATGGTCGTCAACGGCGCGTGCGAAAGCGACTGGCCGCAGGTTCTCGCTTTGGCCCGGGAAAACAAAATGGTGCTGCCGAGCTTTGGCTGTCATCCGTGGTATCTACACGAACGCACGCCGGACTGGCTGACGAACCTGGAGAAATTTCTCGACGCCGTTCCCAGCGCCATCGGCGAAATCGGCCTCGACCGCTGGAAGCCGGATTTAAGTTACGACGGACAGGAAGAAGCCTTTCTTGCGCAGCTCCACCTCGCCGCCGAGCGGAATCTGCCCGTGAGCATTCACTGTTTGCAGGCGTGGGGACGAATGCTGGAATTGCTTCAAAAAAATCCGCGGCCACAATGCGGCTTCGTGCTGCACAGCTTTGGCGGCCCGGTGGAGATGGTTCCGGCCTTTGCCAAGCTCGGCGCGTATTTCAGTTTCCCCGGCTATTTCTTGCAGGCACGGAAATTGAAGCAGCGCGAGACGTTCAGAGCCGTTCCCGCCGACCGGTTGCTGGTTGAAACGGATGCGCCGGATCAGCTTTTGCCGGTGGAGAAAATTCTACACCCGCTCACCGGTGCCGACGGCAGTCCGCTGAACCATCCGGCGAATCTGCCGACGGTTTATTTTGGCCTCGCAGAATTTCTTGGTGAAAAACCGGAGTCGCTTGCCGCGCGCGTGGAAGAAAATTTCCTGCGGCTGTTTGGACGATTGTAATCAGCCCTCCGTAATTTTTCGCACCACGATTCCCGCCGCCGCAAAGCCAAACGCGCCGGTCACAAACGTGGCCGAGCCAAGGCCGCCATTGCAGTTCAGCCGCGTGCCGTCTTCCGCCGCCGAGCGCATTTCACACACCGAGCCGTCCGCTTGTGGATACACGGTGCGCTCCACGGAATACACGCACGGCACACCCAGCGCCGACTGGCCGGCCGGATAGCCATGTTCCTGGCGCAATCGCCGGCGCACTTCGGCGAGCAGCTTGTCGTGGCTGGCTTGCGACAAATCACCAACGCGCACGGCAGTCAGCTCGCGCCGTCCGCCCGCACCGCCACAGGCCACCACTGGAAAGTGGTTTTCGCGGCAGCGCACGAGCAGCAGAACCTTGTTGGTCACGTCGTCAATCGCGTCGAGGACGTAATCGTATTTTGGCGCGAGCAGTTCGGCGGCGGTTTGTGCGTTGAAAAATTTCTGTTCCGCCGTCACGCGACAGTCGGGATTGATGGCGCGGATGCGCTCAGCCATCACTTCGACTTTGGCGCGCCCGACGGTTTCGGTGAGCGCGTGAAGCTGGCGGTTGATGTTGGTCACGCAGACTTCGTCCAAGTCCACGAGCGTGAGCGCGCCGACACCCGATCGCGCGAGCGCTTCCGCCGCCCACGTGCCCACGCCGCCGATGCCGACGACGCAGACATGCGCGGCGTGGAGTTTTTCCAATCCGTTTTTGCCGTAAAGCCGGGCGATGCCGCCAAATCTGGTTTCAAAATCGCTCATGCGAAAAAGGAATTATGAAGGATGAATGAAGAATGATGAAGTGGAAAGCGGCCTGCGCCGATGCGCTTCTGCATTCATAATTCACACTTCATAATTTCCGGTTCGTGGGCTAGTGTGCATCAGGATGAAAAAGGACGCGTCAATCCGTTACAGCGGCGAGGTGGTTTACATCTACGCGTTTGACGTGGCCTACGACACGGCGCGTAAACCAATCCAGACATTGCTGGGCCAGCCGGTGGCGCAGTTCGCCGTGGACGCCAGCAAGCGCAGCCCGCGCCAGTTGTTTTTTTACAAGCCGCAGATGGTGCGCCTGCCGGCGATGGAACGCGTCGGCCCGCTCGGCCCGGTGCGCGTGGATCGGGTGGTGAAGCTGCTGCCGGTCGGCGCGGTGAGCATCACGGTGCGCGTGCCGTTCACCGCGCAGCACATCGAGGAACTGGTGGCGTTTCACGATTTGCAATTTAGCAACGGCTCGCTGCACGACGAGGTGCTGCGGCTGGCGCAAGAGATTTTGGCCGAGCTGAAGCCGGGGCTTATCCGGCCGCATCCGCAACTGGCCGAGGAGGAGGCTTACACGGTTTTCTGCCTGGCCGCGCCGGTGTTGAACGCCGAGAACGAGCCGATGAACGCCGAGCAATGGTTCCACGCGCACCGCCGGCAGGTTGCGGCGCTGCTCACGCAGGAGGAGGAACCGGAGCGGCTCTCAAAACAGGAGGCCGAGGAATCCACCGCGCGCTACTTGAGCTATTACGAGGACGACCTCTGCGTGGTGGATTGGGACGCGGCACTGCTGGTGGACGCGCCGCAGGATTTTGACGAGACCCTTTATATCATGGAACTGGCGAATCTCCAGCTTGCCGAACTGGAAGCCTACGACCGGTTGCTGGACGACGCGCTGGATCGTTCCTACCGCGACCTCGGCGAACGTCCGCTGCGTTCGCGCACGGACATCTTGCGCGAGCTGCGCGAAATCCGCATTGACCTGGCGCGCCTCAACGACGAACTCTCGAACATCACCAAGTTTTTTGGCGACTGGCACCTCGCGCGCATCTACGAAAAAATCTCCTCGCGCTTTCACCTCGCGGAATGGCACCGCACGGTGGATGGAAAATTGAAAACGCTGGACGAGCTTTACGAAATCCTCAAGCACGAGCAGAACAACCGCGTGATGCTCTGGCTGGAAGTTGGCATCGTGGTGCTGTTCGTGATCGACCTGGTGATCCTCGTGCTGGGGCTGAAATAGGCGAACGCCGAGTCCGGCTGATTCACTCCGCCGCCGTCAAGATCATGTCGCGGGCGTAATACAAGATCCGGCCGCAGCTCGGACAGGTGATGAGTTCCGCCGCGCCCCGGCAACTGGTCACGACCTGCGCGGGCAGCTTCATGTGGCAGCCGCCGCACGCGCTGTGCTCGATGCCCACCACCACGTTCTCGCCCTTGCTCTTGAAAATCCGCTCGTAGCGGTTGCGGGTGGAGTCGTCCACGGCGGCCGCCAGTTGCGCGCGGTCGCTGGTCAGCGCGGCAAAATCCTTCTTCAAATTTTCCTCGCGCGCGTTCAACTGGCCGATCTGGTCGTCCACGAGTTTTTTCGCGGCGGCGGCCTCGGCGGCGGCGGTCACGACGTTTTTCTGCGCGACCTCGGCCTGCTCCATCAAAACAATTTCCGCGTCCTCGATTTTGAAGATCACTTCCTTCGCCATCTCGATTTCGTGCGTGAGCGCCTTGTATTCCTCGTTCTTGCGCGTGAGCAACTGCTGGTTCAGGTATTTTTCGATCTGCGCCTTCTTGGCCTCGATTTCGAGATCGCGCTGCTTGCGCTCGGTTTCGATCTGTTTCACGCGCAGTTTCGCCGCGTCGAGCGAATTTTGGGTGCTGGCGGCCTTGGCCTTGAGCGATTCGCGTTCGGGCCCGATATGGGCGAGTTCCTGGGTGGCGCGGGAGATTTTCCGGTCGCGATCCTGCAAAACAAGGAGTTTCTCAATGATTTCCTGCATTCAGCCCAGAGGCTAACGATGAAAGAAATCCAAGTCAATGCGCGGGGAAATGAATTTCAAATTGTTGCGCGGCCTGTTTTCTGCGCTTGAAACTTGAAACTTGAAACCTGAAACTCGGCATATGCGTTTCATCGGCAATGTCATCGAAAAGATGCAGCGGCATCCCAAGCGGGTCGTCTTCCCGGAAGGCGAGGAGCCGCGCATCCTGCAGGCCGCGCGGCAGTTTTACGCGCTGCGCATGGGCGTGCCCATCCTGCTCGGCGATCAGGCCAAAATCCGCGCCGCCGCCGCCGACCTGAAAATCTCCCTCGACGGCATCCGCGTCATCAATCCCGCGACCAGCGAAGATCTGGAAAATTTTTCCAGCCGCCTTTACCGCATCCGCCGCGAAAAAGGCCTGCGCCCCACCGAGGCGCGCGACGCGATGATGCAGCCGAATTTCTACGGCGCGATGATGCTGGCGATGCACCAGGCGGACGGCTTGGTTTCCGGCGCGTCGCACATCACCGGCAGCGTGCTGCGGCCGCTGTTCCAGATCGTCAAGGCGGCGCCGGACATCGGTGCGGTTTCGGGCTGCGCAGTCATCGAGGTCGAGGACACACGCATCGGCGAGAATGGCACGCTGTTCATGGCCGACTGCGGCGTGATCCCCGAACCGAACGTGGAGCAGCTTGCGGACATCGCCGTTTCCACCGCGCGGCTCGCGCGGCATATGCTCGGCGTGCGGGCGCGCGTGGCCATGCTTTCCTTTTCGACGAAAGGCAGCAGCGCGGGGCATCCATCCATCGGCAAAATGCAGGCGGCCACCGCACAGGCGCGGCGCAAGGCGGCGCAGCTTGGCATCGAGGCCGATTTCGACGGCGAACTGCAGGTGGACGCCGCACTCGTGCCGGAAATCGCCTCGCGCAAACTGCATGACAGCCAGGTGGCCGGCCGCGCGAACGTGCTGATTTTCCCTGACCTGAATTCCGGCAACATCGCCAGCAAAATGCTCGGGGTCGTCGGGCACGCCAACTACTACGGCCAGATTCTGCTCGGCCTGAACCGTCCCGCCGCCGACGTCTCGCGCGGTTCCAGCGCGCACGACATCCTCGGCGTGGCGTCCATCATCGGCGTGCAGGCGACGGACTATCAGAAATTGTATCCGGGCGCGGACGCACATCTGCCGGGAGAGTAAAATGAATGCAGAAGTATGAATGAAGAATGAAGAATTCTTCGTTTAGTCGGGGTTGTTCCTGCTCGAAATAAAATTTCAAAAACATGTCGCTTCCACTTTCGCCTTTCTTAAAAACGCTGCCGACGTATCAGCCGGGCCGCCCGATTGAAGAAGTCGCGCGCGAACTCGGTCTGCCCGCAGATTCCATCATCAAGGTCGCGTCGAACGAAAATCCGTTCGGCCCGTCGCCGCTCGCGCTGGCGGCGCTGCAAAAAGCTTTGCCCGGCGTGAATCTTTATCCCGACGGCAATGCGTTTTACCTGAAACAAAAGCTCGCCGCAAAACTTGGCGTGGAAACGGCGAACCTCGTCCTTGGCAACGGCTCAAACGAAATCATCGAGTTTGTTTCGCACGCCTTGCTCACGCCCGGCACGGACATCGTCGTGTCGCAATACTGCTTCGCGATCTATCCCATCGTCGCGAAAATGGCCGGCGCGAACGTCATCACCGTGCCAGCGAAAAATCACGGCCATGACTTGCCGGCGATGCTCAAGGCCATCACGCCGAAGACGCGCATCGTGTTCGTGGCGAACCCGAACAATCCCACCGGCACGCTCGCGGCGCGCGAGGAACTGATTGATTTCGTCAACCGCGTGCCCGACGACGTGCTGCTGGTGATGGACGAGGCCTACATCGAATTTCTCGAAGACGCGGTGGACTTGATCCCGCTCATCCGCCTCGGCGCGCGCAAGAATCTCATCCTGATGCGGACGTTCTCGAAGATTTACGGACTGGCCGGCCTGCGCATCGGCTACGGCATCGCCGCGCCGGAACTTGCCGCTGCGCTGGAGAAAATCCGGCAGCCGTTCAACGCCAATCTGCTCGCGCAAACCGCCGCGCTCGCCGCGCTAGATGACGACGACCACGTCCGCAAAACGCGTCAGAACAATTTTGCCGGCTTGGATTTCTTCGCGAACGCGTTTCGGAAACTGGATTTGGAATACGTGCCGTCGTTTGCCAATTTCATCCTCGTCCGCGTCGGCGAAGGGCAGAAAATTTTCGAGGCGATGCAGAAACTGGGCGTCATCACGCGCCCGATGGGTGGCTACCAACTGCCGGAGTGGATCCGCATCTCCGTCGGCACGCCAAAGGAAAACGAACGAAGCTTGAATGTTTTGAAAGCCGTTCTTCAAGGTTCCAATTTGGCACCTTAAAACGTTCAAGGTCGCAAATTGCGACCTTGAAGCGCGGGTCTGGCTCAAGTATCAATTGCTGGAATAGCGCACCAAAATCATGACCAAATGAAGGGTAAGAAAAATTCCACGGCAATTGCACCGGTTGAGCCGCTGATTCAAATGATTCGCGAAGATCGTGTCATTCTTGATTCGGATTTGGCGCAGATTTACGGTGTCGAGACCGGCGCTTTGAATCGCGCCATCAAACGGAATTCAGAAAAATTTCCAAGCGATTTTATGTTTCAGCTTACGGCGGCGGAGTTCAAATCTTTAAGATGCCAAATTGGCATCTTAAAGCCCAGCCGTGGGAAGCATCGAAAGTTTCTTCCGTTTGTTTTCACCGAACACGGCGCCATCATGGCGGCAAATGTCCTGAACAGCCCGCAGGCCGTGCAGATGAGCGTGTTTGTGGTGCGCGCGTTTGTGAAGATGCGCGGTGTGTTTTCTGATTCAGGCGCGCTGGCGAAAAAACTGGCGGCCTTGGAAAAAGATTTGAAAAGCCGGCTCGATATTCATGAAGCGGCCATCGTGGAGGTGTTGCAACGCGTGATGGCCATTCTCGATCCGCCGCCGCTGCCGCCGGAACCGCCGCGCCGGGAAATGGGTTTTCATGCGCCGGCGGCGGACGCACCCAAAACAAAAGCCCGCGCGGTTAAATAAATTGATTGAATCGCGCGCAAAACCGACTACTTCTTTGTGTTGCCAATATAATTATTAGCCAAAAGTGAAACCAACCGACCTGCGGGGCATCCTGCAATACATTCCGCAATTCCGCGA
>PLYV01000057.1 GCA_003151855.1 Limisphaerales bacterium
CGACGCAGGTCAAGCTGCTCCGCGTGTTGCAGGAAAAGGAATTTGAGCGCGTCGGCGGCCACACGCCGATCAAGGCCAATGTGCGCATCCTCACCGCCACCAGCCGCAATTTGGAGGAGATGATCGAGCAGGACAAATTCCGCGCCGACCTTTACTACCGGCTGAACGTATTCCCGATTTACGCCCCGCCGTTGCGCGAACGCAAGTCGGACCTCCTGCTGCTCGCCGATTTCTTCGTGGAAAAATATTCCAAGCTGAACCAAAAATCCGTCCGTCGCATTTCCACCGCCGCGATTGATCTGCTGATGAGCTACCATTGGCCCGGCAACGTGCGTGAGCTGGAAAATTGCATCGAGCGGTCCGTGCTGCTCTGTTCGGGCAAATCCATCGAGGCACATCATCTGCCGCCGACGTTGCAGAAAAAAGACGCCACCGAAAAATCATCCGCCACCGGCACGATTGACGCCGCCGTCTCCGCGCTCGAATACGAAATGATTGTGGCCGAACTCAAGGCCTGCGACGGCAACATGGCCGCCGCCGCGCGCAAGCTTGGGCTGACCGAACGCCAGATTGGTTTGCGCGTGAAAAAGCTCGGCATTGATTTCAAGCGCTTCCGGCGCGGGGAAACTGCCGCCACCTGACAGCAGCTTGAGCCGGCAACTCAAGTTGCGCATGACGCCTAACCACCAAACGAATTCCACGTTGTTGGATCGCGCCTTGGGTGCCTTTCTCGGCCTGGCAGTCGGCGACGCTCTGGGGGCCACCGTGGAATTTATGACGGCACGGGAAATCGCCGTGCAATATAGAACCCACAAGGAAATCATCGGCGGCGGCTGGCTGCATCTGAAACCAGGCCGCGTGACCGACGACACCGAAATGTCGCTCGCCCTCGGCTCCGCCTTGATCGCCAGTGGCGGCTGGAACCCGCGCGCCATCGCCGATGCGTTTGTGAAGTGGATGCAAAGCAATCCCGTGGATATCGGCAATGCCTGTCGCCGGGGCATCAGCCGGTATATTGCCGACGGCAGCTTGAGCGCTCCGTTCGCCGAGGAAAACGGCGGCAACGGCGCGGCCATGCGCAATCTGCCCACCGTGTTTGCCTCGCTGGCAAACGAGGACGTTCTCATCCAGCGCAGCATCGAACAGGCGCACATCACGCACGATCATCCGCTTTCCGATGCCGCCACCGCTGCGCTCGCCTGTATGACGCGGTGGCTCCTGCTCGAAGGCGCGCAGGCTCCCTGCGATAAAATGGCCAATGACCTGATTGCGCAGCATCCCGCATTCGCTTTCAAACCGTGGCCCGGCAAAACCAGCGGCTACATCGTGCATACGGTGCAAACGGTCTTCGACGGGTTTTTCAACACCGGCAGTTTTGAAGAATGTCTCGTGCGTGTGGTGAATCGCGGCGGCGATGCCGACACCACCGGCGCGCTGGCCGGCCAGTTGGCCGGGGCGCTCTACGGCGTTCAAGGCATCCCCGCGCGCTGGCTTAAAAAACTTGATCCCGCCGTCACCGCCGCCATTTACAAACAGACGCCGCAACTGCTAAAACTTTCCTGACCCTCATGCGCCCGCCGGAAAATTTATATCACGCGAACATCGCCGGGGATTTCTCGCGCTCGTCGTGTTCGCTGAACCGGTGCAACCTTTCGCCGTGGATCATCGGCTCGGAGGAGTTTCAGGCCAATCCGCTGCCGGTGGAAATTGATGGCGTGCGCGCCACGAACGCCGGACTTTTCCGCTGCCTCGAATCCATCGCCAATGCGGATGCCCGCAGCCAGTTTTTTCACGATTACCTGTGCGCCAAATTCAGCCTTAACGAAAAATTCGAACTGCACGGCAAATCCAAGGCACCCTACAGCTACATCCATTTGCTGCGCGCGTGGGGTGCCGACAGCAACGGCCAGGCCGGTGCCGTGCTGAAATCGTGGGTCGAAGGCCGCTTCGGCCTGCTCGCCACGTTTCACAAAGGCCGGCTGGCGGACGACCGCGCCGCGCGCGAGGCGTTCATGCTCGACCGCACGCGCGGCGCGGCCAAATCCATCGGCGTGCTGATGCAGCTCGATCTGCTCTACACTTTCTGCCAAGACGAACTGCGTCGCCGTTTTCCGGGCGAAAAATGGAAGACGCTCTACCGCGGCACGCACGATTCCGAGGAATACACCGTGCAAAACGAAAACGGCGTAACCGGCACCAAGCGTGCCGCGCTGGTGCAGTTGAATAATTTGAGTTCGTTCACCTCCGACCCGGAAGTGGCGTGGGAATTCGGCTCCAGCGCGTGGGAAGTGAANNCCTGCCTCGCCGGCGAATCCGAGCACCTCGTCCTCGGCGGCTACTACAATGTTCGCGGAATGCTTTGCTGAATCTAGCCGCCCAGCGCGGCGAGTTTTTGTTTCGCGACGATCAGCTTCTCGTAAATCTGAAAAGTTTTCTGCGCCATTTCCGGGATGCGTTCCCAGTTTGTCGGCAGTTCCTCGGACAAATCGTGCAAATCCATTTTTGCCTGCACGGCCTGGGAACTGAGTTTTTTGATTTCCGCCTTCAAGGTTTCGATGGTTTCCATAAATGCACATTTCAATAAGCAATTCGGGTTCCAATTTGCTTTGGCCACAGATGGACACAGATTTTCACAGATAAAACAGTTCACAAAATCTGTGTTTCATCTGTGATCATCTGTGGCTGAAGAAATTCTGGCTACATCTAGGTAGTTTTCATTTTTCAATCCTACGCAAAGGTGGGAATTCATCGGCGGCAAAATCTCCTTCACGGGACGGTTGAAAAATCTTTCGCTCATATTCGCCTGATTTCACACGGCGATTATCACTTTCTTGCGCGGTGAATACGGGTTGGCATCGCGGTTGCAATAGGGACAGCAGCGCCGGTTGGAAGTTTCCGCCGGATGAACAAACAAAAACGAAATCCAATTATGAGAAAAATTGCAATCTACGGAAAAGGCGGCATCGGCAAATCCACCACCACGCAAAACACCGTGGCCGGCCTGGCCGAGATGGGCCACAAGGTCATGGTCGTCGGCTGCGATCCCAAGGCCGACTCTACCCGGCTACTGCTCGGCGGCCTGGCGCAGCGCAGCGTGCTGGATACGCTCCGCGAGGAAGGCGAGGACGTGGAACTGGCCGACATTCGCGCCGGCGGTTTTTGCAACACCAAGTGCGTCGAGTCCGGCGGTCCGGAACCCGGCGTCGGCTGCGCGGGTCGCGGCATCATCACCTCGATCAACATGCTCGAACAGCTCGGCGCCTACGATGCCAGCGAGCAGCTCGATTACGTTTTCTACGACGTGCTGGGTGACGTGGTGTGCGGCGGTTTCGCGATGCCCATCCGCGACGGCAAGGCGGAGGAAATTTACATTGTCTGCTCCGGCGAAATGATGGCGATGTATGCCGCGAACANNCGCGAACAACATTTGCAAGGGGATTTTGAAGTTCGCCCAAACCGGCGTAGTGCGCCTTGGCGGCATCATCTGCAACAGCCGCAAGGTGGACAATGAAAAGGAAATGATTGAGCAGTTCGCCAAGCAGCTCGGCACGCAGATGATCCATTTCGTGCCGCGCGACAACGACGTGCAACGCGCCGAGATCAACCGCAAGACGGTCATTGAATGGAATCCGCAATGCGCCCAGGCCGATGAATACCGTGCGCTGGCCAAGGCGATTGACCAGAACAAAAACCTGGTGATTCCCAAGCCGCTGCAAATCCCGGAGCTGGAAAAATTGCTGATGGATTACGGTTTGTTCAACTGACCTGAACTTTGTAGGAGCCGAGGTAAAGAGGCTCTAACTAAAAACCAAATTGGAGACTCCTCACGTCGTCTCCTACAAAAATAGAAAGGAATTTTCATGTCCGAAGAAACCAATACAACGACAGTGACCGAGCTTGATCCGGCAGCGGTAAAGGCGGAGATGCTGAAGATTTATCCTGCCAAGACGGCGAAGAAACGCGGCAAACAGATCATCCTGAACGACCCGGATAATCCGCCGGAAATCGGTGCGAACACGCGCACGGTGCCGGGCATCATCACGCAGCGCGGCTGCACTTACGCCGGCTGTCGCGGCGTCGTGATGGGGCCGATTTACGATCTGCTCCAGATCACGCACGGCCCGGTGGGCTGTGGCTATTACGCCTGGCAGACGCGCCGGAATCTGGTGCGTCCGCCCGAAGGCACGACGAATTATCTGCAATACTGCATGAACACGGACATGCAGGAGGATCAGATCGTTTTCGGCGGTGAAAAGAAATTGGCCCAGGCGATTCGCGAGGCCTACGCGATTTTCAAACCCAAGGCGATTGCCATTCTTTCCACCTGTCCGGTTGGCCTCATCGGCGACGACGTTCATGCGGTGGCGCGGCAGATGAAGGAAGAGCTGGGCATAAACGTCATGGGATTTTCCTGCGAAGGCTACAAGGGCGTGAGCCAGTCCGCCGGACATCATATCGCCAACAACGGTGTGTTCAAAAACATCATCGGCCTGGACGACAAGCCGGATGAAGCGGAGTTCAACATGAACATCCTCGGCGAATACAACATCGGCGGCGATGCTTGGGAGATTGACACGCTGCTGCGCAAATGCGGCATTCACGTCACGGCCACGTTGAGCGGCGACGTCAGTTACGACCAGGTGAAAAAGTGCCACACCGTCCAGCTTAACGGCGTGATGTGCCATCGCTCGATCAATTACATTGCGGAAATGATGGAGAAGAAATTCGGCATTCCTTGGATCAAGGTGAACTTCATCGGCGCGGAAGCCACGGCGAAAACGCTGCGGAAGATCGCAAAATTCTTCGACAGCAAGAAACTCACCGACCGCGTGGAGGAAGTCATCGCGCAGGAAATGCTGGCGCTCCGACCGGTGCGCGAAGAGATCAAGGCGAAGCACAAAGGCAAGAAAGCCGCGCTGTTTGTCGGCGGTTCGCGGGCGCATCATTACCAGGATTTGTTCCGCGACATCGGCATGGAGATCGTTTCCGCCGGCTACGAGTTTGCCCACCGCGACGATTACGAAGGCCGCAAGGTTTTGCCCACGATTAAAGTGGACGCTGACTCGCGCAACATCGAGGAACTGCACGTCGAGGCAGATCCCGAACGTTTCAAGCCGAGCAAGACGCCGGAACAAATCGCGGCGCTGGAAGCCGGCGGTTTCAACTTCAAGGATTACGAAGGCATGATGGTGGAGATGAAGAAACTCACGCTGGTGATTGACGACATCAGCCATCACGAGATGGAAAAGCTCATCGAAATCTACAAGCCGGACATCATCGGCTCCGGCATCAAGGACAAGTTCGTCATCGAAAAAATGGGCGTGCCGTGCAAGCAGCTTCACAGCTACGACTACAGCGGCCCGTATGCGGCGTTCGGCGGTGCGATCAATTTCTATCGCGAAGTGGACCGGATGCTCACGACCAAAGTCTGGAAGTTCATCACCCCGCCGTGGGAAAAAGATCCGCAGTCTGCCACGCCGCTCACGCATACCACCAAGACGGAAGCGAAGAACGAAACCAAAGCCTGGCGCAAGCCGGCAGCGGCGGACGGCGCCGAGGGCTGAACCAACGAAACCTTAACCTCATATTTATATGCTTAACGGAACTACCGCTGAAATCAAACCGCGCGAGGCGCTCCGCATCAATCCCGCCAAGACCTGCCAGCCCATTGGCGCGATGTATGCCGCGCTCGGCATCAACGGCTGCATGCCGCACAGCCACGGCTCGCAAGGCTGCTGCTCGTATCACCGTAGCCATCTGACGCGTCATTTCAAGGAGCCGGTCGTCGCCACGACGAGTTCGTTCACCGAAGGCGCGTCGGTGTTCGGCGGTCTGGCGAACATGACGCAGGCGTTGTCCAACATCTTCACGATCTACAATCCCAAGATTGTGGCCGTGCATACCACCTGTTTGTCCGAAGTCATCGGCGACGACATCCCGATGATGATCAAGAAGGCCAAGGAGGAAAAAATCATTCCCGATGGCAAATACGTCATCCACGCGAACACGCCGAGCTTTGTTGGCTCACACGTCACGGGTTTTGCCAGCATGGTCACCGGCATGGTGAAATACCTCGCCGAAGCCAGCGGCAAAAGCGAAGCCCAACTCAAGGCCGAGCCGCAACTGAACGTCATTCCCGGTTACATTGACCCCGCCGACATGCGCGAGTTGAAACGCATCATCAAGGAAATGGGCGTGAAAACCGTGATGTTCCCCGACACCAGCGGCGTGCTGGATTTGCCGCAGGACGGCCAATACCGGATGTTCCCGAGCGGCGGCGCAACCATCGAAGAAATTAAATCCTCCGGCGACAGCGTCGGCACGATTGCCCTCGGCCATTTCGCCTCGCATCCGGCCGCCATCGAGCTGGACGAAAAATGCAAAGTTCCCAGCGCGCTGCTGGAACTGCCTTACGGCCTGACGAACACGGACAAGTTCATCCACGCGCTTCGCACCCACGGCGGCGTGGATGTGCCCGGCAGCATCGGCCAGGAACGCGGTCGCCTGCTCGACGCCATGAGCGACATGCACCAATACTTCCACGGCAAACGCGTGGCCATCGTCGGCGATCCTGACCACGTCATCGCGCTGACGCAATTCCTCGTGGAACTGGACATGAAACCCGCCTATGTCTTCACCGGCTCGTCCGGCAAGCATTTCGAGCAACGCCTCACGGAGATTCTCGGCAACCACGCGCCCGACGCGATGATCAAGCAAAACGTGGACTTGTTCGAGCTGCACCAACAGATCAAGAACAACCCGGTGGACCTCATCATCGGCAACACCTACAGCAAATACATCTCGCGCGTGGAGAACATCCCGTTCGTGCGCTTCGGCTTCCCGGTGCTGGACCGCATGGGCCACCGCTACTTCCCCGCCGTCGGCTACATGGGAGCGCTGCGCTTGATGGAGAAAATCAACGACGCCCTGCTCGACCATAAAGACCGCGAGTGCGCCGAGGAAAACTTCGAGTTGATCCAGTAATTCCTAGTAGGGCAGAGCTGCCGCTCTTCCCACCTTTTTTTCCAATACAACAAGACTATGAACATCAGTGCCCGCAACAAAATCTTCGGTGAAATCACCAAGCTCACCAGCGGCGTGGTGAACACTGAAGTCGTCCTCGCCCTGCCCGGCGGCGGGGAACTCGTTTCCGTCATCACCAAGGCTTCCGCCAAAACGCTGAAGCTGAAGAAGGGTTCGCCCGTCGTCGCCGTCATCAAGTCCTCGGACATCCTGCTCGTCGTGCCGTGCGGCAACCCAAATTGCAAATGCGGCAAATGAAATGAACCGCTTCACCATCAGCTCCGCCATTGAGTCGGATGTGCCAGATCTTCTGGCCATGATCCGCGAGTTGGCGGAGTTTGAGTGCCTCGCGCACGAAGTGGAAATCACCGCCACGTCGCTGCGCGAGGCGCTGTTTGGTGAACGTCCCGTCGCCGGTGCGTTGCTGGCGCGCGTGGATGGACACGTTGCCGGTTACGCGGTTTACTATCGGACGTTTTCCACTTTCGTAGGCCGCTCCGGAGTTTTTCTCGACGACCTTTACGTCCGCCCGGAATACCGCAAGCGCGGCATCGGCCGTGCGTTGCTGGAACGCGTCGCCGCCGTGGACACCGAAGCCGGCGGCGGACGTTTTGAGTGGATCGCGCTGCGCTGGAACGAAAACGCCTTCCGCTTTTATCGCAGCCTCGGCGCAAAAGTCATGGATGACTGGGCGCTGCTCCGCATGAACGGCCGCGAAATCAGCAATCTTGTCAGCGCGAAAGTGAGGGTGGCCGCGTGATCGAACTCCTTCCTGACCGCGAAAAACAGATCGTCCGCAAAGGCGGTGACAGTGACGCCACCACGGAAATTGCCTGTGGCAAAGCCAGCACCGCTGGAGCCGTCAGCCAGCGCGCCTGCGTTTTTTGCGGTTCGCGCGTGGTGCTGTATCCGGTGGCCGATGCGCTTCATGTCGTGCATGGCCCGATTGGCTGCGCGGCTTACACCTGGGACATCCGCGGCTCGCAGTCATCCGGCCCGCAGCTTTACCGGCACAGCTTTTCCACCGATTTGCAGGAGATGGACGTGATTTACGGCGGCGAGAAAAAGCTCGAAGCCGCCTTGCTTGAACTCATCGAGCATCATCAGCCCAAAGCGGCGTTCATCTACTCGACGTGCATTGTCGGCATCATCGGCGACGACGTGAGCGCGGTCTGCAAACGCGTCGCGGCCAAGACCGGCATTCCTGTGCTCGGCGTGCATTCCGAAGGTTTCAAGGGCACGAAAAAAGATGGTTACAAGGCCGCGTGCGAAGCGCTTTACAAACTCGTCGGCACCGGCGACACCTCAAGCATCAGCCCGCACAGCATCAACATTCTTGGCGAATTCAATCTTGCCGGCGAGGCATGGATCATCCGCGATTATTACAAACGCCTGGGCATCGAGGTGGTTTCTACCCTCACCGGCGACGGACGCGTGGACGACATCCGTCGCAGCCACGGCGCGAAGTTGAACCTCGTCCAATGCTCCGGCTCGATGACGTATCTGGCCAAGATGATGGAGCGCGATCACGGCATTCCGTTCAAGCGTGTTTCCTATTTTGGCATCGAGGACATGAGCGCCGCACTTTACGAGGCGGCGAAATTTTTCAAGGACGATCCCACCATCATGGCCCGCGCCCAGGAACTTGTCCGGGAAGAGGTGGCGACAATTTATCCCGAGCTACAGCGCTTCAAGCAGAAGCTCATCGGCAAAAAGGCGGCGATTTACGTCGGCGGCTCGTTCAAGGCGTTTTCGCTCGTGCGGATTTTGCGGATGCTCGGCATGGAAACCGCCGTGGTCGGCTCGCAGACCGGCGACAAGGACGATTACCGGCAGCTCCAGGAAATCTGCGATCCCGGCACCATCATCGTGGACGACGCCAATCCGCTGGAGCTGGCAAAATTCTGTTTGGAGAAGGACGTTGATCTCTTTATCGGCGGCGTGAAGGAGCGGCCCATCGCCTACAAGCTCGGCATCGGCTTCTGCGACCATAACCACGAGCGCAAGGAACCGCTCGCCGGCTACGTCGGCATGGTGAATTTTGCAAAGGAAGTCTATGCGAGCGTGGCCAGCCCGGTGTGGCAGTTCGCGCCGCGCCGCGCCAACCGCGCCGCCGTGCTCGCCCGACTGGCGAACGATCCCGATTTCAAGCCGGCACCAAAAGGCTGCGGCAACTGCCTCCCGGAATGCACTCCCGGCGACGGCCAGTTCGTCCGCGCCACCTTGGTGCCGGCCTGACTTTCAAAAATTCTGTCTGAACAACAAAGAAACAAAGAAACAAAGTAACGAAGGCGACCCTTCTTTCTTTGTTCCTTTGTTGCTTGGTTGTTCAAATCCTTCCGGAAATTTCCAAGCGGCGCAGGCATCCTACATTTTTGTGGCGGGCTCGCCGCGAAGCTACACGGATGTAGGAAAACCGACGCGCTGGTTTTCACCTCTAAAATATGGCGCCAGCAATAACAAGGGTTTCCCGTCAGTTTTCCAGTATTTGCGGCGTTAAAACCACTTTGGCATCAGCATTGCAATAGGGTCAGTTGCGTGTTGAAAACTGACACATATGAAAGCCGGAAAGGAGAAGTTGCTGCGTGAGTTGCGCCGGCTGCAACGGCATCCCGGCAGAATGCGCCCGCTGCGATGAAGGCGGCGGAGTGGCGGTGGCCACGGCTGAAACTTTCCCGCTGACCGCTTCCACGCCCATTGCCAACGATCATCTCGGCTGCAAGAAACCTTCCGGCGCGAAAGTCGGTGCGGATGGAGAGCTGCATTCCAAGCATTTCACTTCCACTCGCAACGCCTGCAAACTCTGCACGCCGCTGGGCGCGTGCCTGGTGTATCGCGGCGTCGAGGGCTGCATCCCGTTTTTGCACGGCTCGCAGGGCTGCTCGACTTACATCCGGCGCTATCTCATCAGCCATTTCCGCGAGCCGATGGACATCGCGTCGTCGAACTTCCACGAGGATGCGGCGATTTTTGGTGGCAGCAAGAATTTTTCCCAAGGTGCGCTGAACATCACACGGCAATACCAGCCGCAGCTCATCGGCGCGGCCACGACCTGTCTCACGGAAACCATCGGCGAGGACATGCCGCGCTTATTGCACGAACTGCGGCAAAATCACGGTGATGCCGCTGCGCCCATCGTCCACGTCTCCACGCCGAGCTATCGCGGCACGCACATTGACGGCTTTCACGACGCCGTGAAGGCGCTGGTGGAACAGCTCGGCAAGCCTGGAAAAAAAAACAATGTGGTGAATCTTTTCCCCGGCATGGTTTCCGCCGCCGATTTGCGGCACTTGAAAGAAATTCTCACGGACTTCGGCTTGGATTACACGCTGTTGCCAGATTATTCCGAATCCATGGACGGCGAAACCTGGGAGCAATACGAAAAAATCCAGTCCGGCGGCACGCCGCTCGCCGCCATCGCTGCGACCGGTTCGGCGAAGGCTTCCATCGAATTTGGCCGCGTGTTGGAAACAAAAATAACCGCCGGCACATCGCTGGAAAAGAAATTCAGCGTGCCACGCCATCTGCTCGGCTTGCCGATGGGCATTCGTGAAACAGACGCATTCTTCAACCTGCTCGCCACGTTGAGCGGAAACGCGATTCCGCTGAAGTATCAGCGCGAACGCGGCCGGTTGGTGGACAGCCTAATTGACGGCCACAAATACGCCTTTGAGAAGCGCGCCGTCGTTTATGGCGACGAGGATCTGGTGATCGGGCTGACGGCTTTCCTTTACGAAATCGGCGTGGTGCCGGTGCTGTGCGCCACAGGCGCGCGCAGCGGAAAATTTGCGTCCGCCCTGCGCGCCGCCGCGCCGAATCTGCCCGAGGAAACTTTGGTGAAAGAAGGTCTGGATTTCGCCGAGACTGCCGAGGTTGCGCCGGAATTGAAGCCGGATTTTCTCATCGGCAGCAGCAAGGGCTACAAAATATCGCGCTCGCTGGACGTGCCGTTGATCCGCGTTGGTTTTCCGATTCACGACCGCATTGGCGGCCAACGCGTGCTGCATCTTGGTTATCGCGGCGCGCAGGAACTTTACGATCGCATCGTCAACTCGCTGCTCGAAGCGAAGCAGGACACCTCAACCATCGGTTACAGCTACCTATGATTTCCACCCTCGAATCCAATTGCGGCGCGCCGGCCACCGCCGGCATTGATTTCAACAATCATCCGTGTTTTAGCAAGGAGGCGCACAAGAAATATGGGCGCATCCACCTGCCGGTCGCGCCGCGCTGCAACATCCAGTGCAATTTCTGCAACCGGAAATACGATTGCATCAACGAAAGCCGCCCCGGCGTGACCAGTTCGGTGCTGACGCCGCAGCAGGCGCTGGCGTATCTGGACAACGTCATCGCCCGCCGCCCGGAGATCAGCGTGATGGGCATCGCCGGGCCGGGCGACCCGTTCGCAAATCCCGACGAGACGATGGAAACGCTGCGGCTCGTCCGCAAAAAATATCCCAAGCTGATGCTCTGCGTGGCGTCGAACGGCATGGGCATCGGGCCTT
>PLYV01000088.1 GCA_003151855.1 Limisphaerales bacterium
AGAAGCTGATTTCCGAAATGTTCTGTCAGGAATACTGGGCCGAGCGCGGAATGAAAACGGCCATCGCCCGCTTCCACAATGTCTATGGACCGCACGGCACCTGGGACGGCGGCCGCGAAAAGGCGCCCGCCGCGCTTTGCCGCAAAATCATCGAGACGATTGACACCGGCAGGAAGGACATCACGATTTGGGGCGACGGCCACCAGACGCGCAGCTTCATGTATATTGACGACTGCGTGCAGGGCATTGACAAGATCACGCACTGCGACGAGCTGATCGCCACGCCGATCAACCTCGGCTCCAGCGAACTTGTTTCCATCAACGAGCTGCTGACCAAGATTGAAAAAATCGCCGGTGTGAAGATGAACCGCAAATACGACCTGAACGCGCCGCAGGGCGTGGCCGGCCGCAACTCGGACAACACCTTCATCAAGAAAGTCCTCAAGTGGGAACCGGGCACGACCCTGAACAAGGGCCTCGCGGAAACCTACGAATGGATTTACGGCGAATACAATAAACGCGCCGCCGGCAAGCGCGTGGGCATTGGCTGATAAGCTCCACGATTCCCGGCCGGGCAAATGTCCGGCCGGGAATTTTTTGCGCGGCGTTTTTGAAACGCCGCGCCTGCCATGCCATGAAAATTTCCCCCGTCGAAAAACTCCTCGGCTCCATCCCCAACCGCCTGCAGCTCGCGGGCGGCTGGATTGACCAGCCATTTGTCAACCAGCACAATCCCCAGCCGTTTGGCTCGATGGTGGTGGTGCAAATCGAAGCTGACTTCCGGCCGATGGACCGTTCCGGCATCGCCAGCGGCACGCGCCACATCGCGATGAAAATCTGGAAGGGCAAATTGCCCAACCGCCCGCCGGAAGATCTGGCGCGCGAGCTTTACGAAGTCGAGAACAAAGGCAAGGCCGAGCCGAGCGGTTCGCAGGACATGATCGGCCTGGTTTATCCCGGCGTGAACCGGCTGGATTACGATTTCAAGATTCACGGCGGCATTTTTCCGTCGCACATCGAATCTTGCAACCGCGCCAAGGTTGCGCGCTGGTTGAGCAAGGTGCTGCACCTGATTCCCGTCGAGCCGCGCCCGGACGGTTACAATCCGCTCGGCGTCAAAAATCTCACGCCGAAGTGGGTCGCCAAGCTCGGCCAATCCGGTCAGGACTGCTACGACGCCATCGTGAAAATGGACGCGAAGAAACTCGGCGCGTCGCTCAACCTGAACATGAAGTGCTGGGAGACGCTGCTGCCGCACGTCGTCCGCCATCCGGCGCTGCGTGTGGAGCTGATGCCGATTTTGCAGGCGTATCAAATGCAATATCTCGGCGCGATGTATTCCGGCTGCGGCGGCGGTTATCTGATTGTTGTTTCTGAAAAGCCCGTTCCCGGCGCATTCCAGGTGAACGTGCGGGTGTCACCCCAAAAATAATTAAATTTGTTATGCCTTCAGTTGTTGTTTCCGGCGGGTTCGACGACATCAAGTCGCGCGACCTGCGTTTTCTTGAAGAAGCCGCCAAGCTCGGCGAACTGACCGTGCTGCTCTGGCCGGATTCGGTGCTTGAGAAAATCGCCGGCCAAGCGCCGAAATTTTCGCTGGCCGAGCGCAGCTATTTTCTCAGCGCGGTCCGCTACGTCGGCAAAGTCGTTGAAGCCAATGCCGAGGATGATTTCAATGCACTCCCGAAAAATCTGCGCGCCGATGTCTGGGCGGATTACGAGCCGATAAAAAATCCGGCTCGCGAAAAATTTTGTCGCGATAACAAAATCGCCTACCGCGTTTTCACGGCGGACGACTTGAAAGGGTTTCCCGAACCGCCGCCGATGCCGTCCGCGTCGGGTCGGAAAAAGGTCGTTGCCACCGGTTGCTATGATTGGTTTCATTCCGGCCATGTCCGCTTCACCGAGGAAGCCTCGGCTTACGGCGACCTTTACGTCTGCCTCGGCAGCGATGCGAACGTCCGCTTGCTGAAAGGCGAAGGCCATCCGCTGCTGTCGGAGCAGGAGCGCCGTTACGTTCTCGGCTCGATCAAGTTCGTGAAGCAGGCGCTCGTCACCACCGGCTCCGGCTGGGTGGATGCTGACCCGGAAATCCGCCGTTTGAAGCCGGACATTTACGTCGTCAACGAAGACGGTGACAAGGGCGGAAAGCGTGAGTATTGCCAGCAACTCGGCATCGAATATCTCGTGCTCAAGCGCACGCCGGCGCCGGGCCTGCCCAAGCGTAGCAGCACGGATTTGCGCGGGTTTTGATTGGAGCGCCGGCTTCCAGCCGGCGTGTTCTGAAGAACGATAAGCCAACCCGCCGGCAGGATGCCGGCGCTCCCAGAAAGCTCAATTCACAAAACCCTGTTCTTTCAGCCAGAACAAACAGTCGCCGGCCCACGGATGCGGATTGGCGAACGGCGGCTTGTCCTTCAAGCCCATGCCGTGTCCGCCTTTTTCATAGACGTGCAGGTCGAACAGCACATGATTTTTCCGCAGCGCTTCGGCGAACAGCAGCGTGTTTTCCATCGGCACGGTCTTGTCCTCGAACGTCGTCCACAGGAAACACGGCGGCGTATTCGTCGTCACCTGCAATTCGTTGGAAAGCTGTTTCACCAAATCCGGGGAAGGGTTCTTGCCGAGCAGATTTTCCCGCGAACCTTTGTGTGCGAACTCGCCCATCGAGATGACGGCGTAACAAAGAATTCCTAGATCCGGCCGCGAACTTTGCCGTTCCACCGAGTCGGCGGAATTCGTGTCGCCGGCATCGAAATGCGTCAGCAGTGTCGAGGCCAGATGTCCACCCGCCGACGAACCCATGATGCCAACGCGCTTCGTATCAATTTTGTAATCGTCGGCGTGAGCGCGCACCCAGCGCACGGCGCGGGCGGCGTCGTTGAGCATCGCCGGGTGATGATAGCCGCTGGAGCCGAGCCGGTATTTCAACACGAAACAGGTGACGCCATGCTGGTTTAGCCAGAGCGCGTAATCGTTGCCCTCGTGCGGCGCGAGGCGCACATAGCTGCCGCCGGGACAGATCACCAGCGCCGCTCTGGTGGCGTTTGACTCGCACAAATACGGCGTGAGCGTGGGAATGTCGTTGGATGAAGTGCCCAGCGCGCCAGGCGCGCCATCGGGCCAAAGAGGAATGGGCTTTTGCATTTCAGCGCGGGATAAAATGAGCGAGGAAAATATAATTGCCGAGGCGAAAAAAGTTTTCATGGAGACTGTCATTTGATTTTAGCTTCGCCGGTGGTCACGTCCAGCGTCCATTCGCGCGGTTCGGGCAGTGACAATTTTCCATCGCCGATTTCCAACGGCATCCAGAGATAGCGCGAATCCCATTGCGTTTCCGGCCGCCAGAGGTCGCCCATGAAAATGACGCTGGTCGTCTTGGTGCCGGGGATTTTCAGCAGCATCGTGGACTGCGAGCCGTAGGTGTTTTTTTCCGGCGGTGCGAGGTCCTTGAATTTGGACCACGGCCCGGCGAGTGATTTCGCTGTCGCATACAAGTTCGGATTCGGGTGCCAGCCGGTCATGTGCGAGCCGATGACGTAATAAAGTCCGTTGTAATGCACCAGCGCGCCGCCTTCCAACGGCGCGTGGATCAGGCAGATTTCCTTTTCCACGTTCAGGAAATCATCCGATAGTTTTGCGATGCGAAAACCATACGGCCGGTTTTCGAAAATCAGATACGCCGAGCCGTCGTCATCCACGAACTGCCCGATGTCGCGGCTTTCCTGGCCGAGCGGGCGGAAACTTTTCAGGTAACGGTAATCGCCGTCCACCGTGTCGCAGGTGAACACCGCCACGCTGGCAAACTGGTAATTGCCGTTGTCAATGTGTGCATACAACACGAATTTTTTCGTCGGCGCGTTGTAAAATACCTTGGGTCGCTCCAGCACCCAGCCACGGCCGAGGTTTTCCGGATCGGCCAGCTTCACCACTTGGTTGCGGAACGTCCAGTCCGTGAGGTTGGTCGAGGAATAACACGCCACATAACGCAGGCTGCGGAGGTTGTCCTGCGAGCGATCCTCGCCAAACCAATAAAACGTGTCGCCGAATTTCAGGATGCCGCCGCCGTGCACCTGAATGTGCCGGCCGCGATTGTCCGGCCAGATTTCGCCGGGGCGGACGGATTCCGCCGCGCGCGTCGCCACCGGAAGTTGAACGGCAGCGGCCAGCAACAGCCAAGCCAGAGTGAAAACGAATTTCATGCGGTTGAAGACGCAGTTTAGGCCGTGCGGTTACAGATTCAATGCGCAAGCCTGCGTTTGACGCTGCCGCGTTGTGGCCTTAATTTCAGCGCGTGTTTGAACTTGTGTCCGATTACGCGCCCGCCGGCGACCAGCCGCAGGCCATCGAAAAGCTGACCGCCGGCATTTTGTCCGGCGCGAAGCATCAGACGCTGCTTGGCGTCACCGGTTCGGGCAAAACCTTCACCGTCGCCAACGTCATTAAGAACGTGGACCGGCCCACGCTCGTCATCTCGCACAACAAGACGCTCGCCGCGCAGCTTTACGCGGAGTTCAAAAGTTTTTTCCCAAACAACGCCGTCGAATACTTCGTCAGCTANNACGACATCGAGCGGATGCGGCTCTCGACCATGGCCTCGCTCTTCACGCGGCGCGACGTCATCGTCGTCGCCAGCGTGTCATGCATTTATGGCATCGGCAGCAAGGACGATTACGCGGCGATGGTCATCCCCGTGCGCGTCGGCTTGGAGCTTTCGCGCGAACAGCTTTTGTCGCGCATGGTGGACTTGCAATATTCGCGCAACGACATCGCCTTCGAGCGCGGCAATTTCCGCGTGCGCGGCGACACGGTGGAAGTCTGGCCCGCCGGCCGCGAGGATGGTCTGCGCATCGAGTTTTTCGGTGACACAATTGAAAAGCTGACGCGCTTCGAACCGTTGACCGGCCGGAAAATTGAAGCGCTGCAAGGCAATATGATTTTCCCGGCGAAACAATTCGTCACCACCGGCGACAAAATGAAGCGCGCGCTGCTGGCCATTCGCGAGGAACTCGGCATCCGCATCGCGGAATTCGAGCGCGACGGGAAATTGCTGGAAACCCAGCGCATCAAGATGCGCACCGAGTTTGACCTGGAAATGATGGAGGAAATGGGTTTTTGTTCCGGTATCGAGAATTATTCGCGCCACATCGCCAACCGTCCGCCCGGCTCGCGCCCGACGACGTTGTTTGATTTTTTCCCGGACGACTATCTGCTGGTGATTGACGAGTCGCACGTCACCGTGCCGCAGATCGGCGGGATGTATGAAGGCGACCGCTCGCGCAAAACGGTTTTGGTGGATCACGGCTTCCGGCTGCCGAGCGCGCTGGACAACCGGCCGGTGAACTTTCTGGAATTCCAGGCGATGCAGAACCAGACGATTTATGTCAGCGCCACGCCCGCGCCGCGCGAAATCGGCTGGTCGCAGGGTCGCGTTGCGGAGCTCGTCGTGCGCCCGACGGGGCTGATTGACCCCAAGGTCACCATCAAGCCGCTCAAGGGCCAGATTGACGACTTGATGGAGGAGGTCCGCAAGCGTGCCGACAAAAAGGAGCGCACGCTGGTCACCACGCTGACCAAGCGCACGGCGGAGGAACTCACCGATTACCTGCGCGACATCGGCATCCGCGTGCAATACCTGCACAGCGACATCGGCGCGATTGAGCGCGTGGAGATTCTCCGCTCGCTCCGCAAAGGCGAGTTCGACGTGCTGGTCGGCATCAATCTTTTGCGCGAAGGCTTGGATTTGCCGGAAGTTTCGCTCGTGGCGATTCTGGACGCGGACAAAGAAGGTTTTCTCCGCAGCGAAACCAGTTTGATTCAGACCGCCGGCCGCGCCGCCCGGCATTTGAATGGCGAAGTTATTTTGTATGCCGACGTGATGACGCAGAGTATCCAAAAATTTCTCGCCGTCACGGAGAAGCGGCGCGAACGCCAGATTGCTTACAACAAAGAACACAACATCACGCCGCGCAGCGTTGTCCGCGCGGTCGAGGAAAGTCTGGCCGTGCAGGAAGATCAGCACGCGGCGGCCACCGGCCTGTTGCGCGAGACCACGACGGATCTGGATGTGACCGAAACCATTCGCGAGCTGGAAGGCGAAATGCTCAAAGCCGCCGAGGATCTGCACTTTGAAAAAGCCGCGCTGCTCCGCGACCAGATCAAGGAATTGAAGCGCATGATTGACGGCGGCCCGCCGGAGGAAACAAAGAAGCCGGTGAGCTATCGCAAGGCAGGTGCAAAGCGAAAGCTGCGCGGGTAAAGCTCAATCAAGCGTTGAGCGCTGGCGGCTAAAGCTCCGCTCTTTTGTGATAGGTGGGGGGCTGAATTAGCAATTTTTGGCAGGCGTTTTTTGGCTGGTTGTCATGGTTGCAAGAAGTCGTTGAAGTTTGTTTTCGACAATTGCAAAACCGCTGGCAGTCGGGTTTTTATTTGATCAATCAACCCATGCCTTTCGGAGAGCAGTCGTAATATAATGTCTTGAATCACGGCAGCGGAACAGGCTTTCGCGGGAGTCACCAGCAACCATTCAGGCAGGTGAAAATGTTCAACCAGCCCTTCAAACTTCCCGTTATAGGTTATCACTCCAATCGGAACCGATTGCCCCAACGCGGCAATTGCCAGATGCATTCTTCCGGTAAAAACAACGTCAACCAAACCTACGAGCGCTTTGATTTCATCGGCATGAAATTCCCCGGAGGCCAGGGCAAGGCGCACCCCAAGGGGCGTCTTTAATTGATCTTCCATTTGCCGCAAAAATTCTTCGTCATTGATGCCTTTACGCGTGTCGTGCGGAATCAGCAGGAAACTGCATGGCTGGGCTGAAGCAACGTTCAGGATGGCTTGAACGGAAGCTTTCATAAGTTGATCCATGGTGAGTCCTGGCGCGTCCTTCAGAAGGTGCGGGTTGAGATTGATGCCCACCACAGAATCTCCTGCGGCCTTGCGGCTTTGCACCCATTTAAATATATCTTGCGGCCCATTTTGGGGTTGCCGAGGTTCAAGTAAAAACGCCACATCCGAGGTAAGTGAGGCGCGTTGGGGAAAATGGCGCTCAAATCTGCGAAAAGATACCGGATCGCGCAGGTTGATTTTTACGCGCCGCGACACCTTTGAAATCTTTGCAAGAACCGACTTGGGGGGCGACTCGTCGAAGCTAAACCCCATGATGGCGACTCGACAGCCATCTCGTGCCGACTGATCGGCCAAAGTCCAGAATTTACATGACCATTCATCGCCAAAACTTCCATCCATGACGTCCGCGCCAATAAAAATGATCGTATCGAAAGAAAGCAATCTCGACCTCAACTTATAGCCCAAGCGCCTCCATTTGAAGGGCGCAATCCCCAGATCAGCGGCGGCCTTTTTCCCATGAACCACGTGGGTCATGGCAGAGATTTGAATCGTTCCCAATCTCTGACGCAATTCGGTGATGACAACCTTTAACATCGCCTCATCGCCTTTAGATCCCGAAAGAGTATTCGGATCTCCAGGAACAATGAGAACCCACCTTACCGGTGATAAAATGCGTCTGATTTGAGCAATGGGATAATGGCAGAAAAACCTTCCAAACCAGAACGGTTGAACGGCCAATATACGAACTAAATCTTTCCAAAATCGTTTCAAGTTTAAGCCCTTCAACATTTGAGCTGGGATTGCCCATATGGTTTCCAGCTCACTACTGCGTGGGCTTATTGTGATTTTCTTTCTGTTCCACCGGTTTGCAAGGACTTTTTCCAGTCGGTTCCGGTTTTGCACCTTGAAAAAAGCCGCGCTGCTTCGCGACCCGATCAAGGAATGAGCCGCGTCCCGTGTCAGGCCGCGTGGTAGTTGATGCCGAGTTGGTAGCCGGCGGAAACAGCCTGATGCCAAAGCTGGACGAGGTCGTTCAGTTTTTGAGCCCACGGCAGCACGCGCCGTTCGAGCGCATCCGAAATCGTGATGTTGTCGCCGGTTTCGCAGATGGCATCCACTTCCCGGACGATGGTGGCGATCTGTTGAAGCTGCCATTTGCGGAGGCGTTCAAACGAAACGGAACTGCACTGCCGGCAGACTGGCTCCGGCATGAGGCTCAGTGTGAGGATGGGATCCTTGAGCTGCCGGGCGATGCTCCACCAGAGTTCGCGGGCGGTGGCGGGGTTGTTGATGAGGACGAGGGTGATCGTGCTTTCAACCATCTCGCGGATGCGGTCAACCTGCTGTTGCGCGGTGGTCAGCAGCAGCAGCGGCAGTTCCGCCAGCGGAATGCTTTCCGCCTCCACACGGAAAAAATTGACGGGGCCGGTTTGTGCCAGCCCGAGGTCAGTGGGCTGGCCGTCCACAGAAAGGGCGGATAGCGTGCGCTGTTTTTCCAGGGCGAGGGTTTCCAGCAGGCTGCGAATGGAGTTTAGCGAGCACCGTCCGGCGGGAACCTTCACCGGCACGCCATCCAGCATGACTAGGATGACCCTTGCCGGCTCGGAAAACCCTGAATTCGCGTAATTCATATTCCTCTAGCATCGGTATCTTACGCTCCAGCCTGAATTTTATCGCTTAAAACTTATCCACAAATTATTCACCGCCGTCCGCGCCGTATCTTCCCGTTTGACTCCGCCTCTGGCCGGAGTCATTTTTTGTTCATGGATTTTACCTCCTCCCGCTGGCTGCCGGTCGTGTTGCTGACCTGCTCAAACGTGTTCATGACCTTCGCGTGGTATGGGCATTTGAAATTCAAAAGCAAACCGCTGCTTGCCGTCATCCTCGCGAGCTGGGGCATCGCGTTCTTCGAATACGTCCTGATGGTGCCGGCGAACCGTTGGGGCAGCTCGGTGTATTCGCCGATGCAGTTGAAAATTTTGCAGGAGATCATCACGCTCGCGGTGTTCTGCGTCTTCGCCATTTTTTACCTCGGCGAGAAAATTCGGTGGAACCATCTCGCCGCGCTGGCCTGCGTGCTGGCGGCGGTGGCCTTCGCGTTTCTGCCGGCGAAGGACTGAAATTGGTTCCTAATCATAATCGTAATCCTAATCTTAATCCGGCGCTGGGGCTGATTACGATTAGGTTCAAGTCAGGCTGCCCGGTTAAAACTCGCTTGGCAGCGGGGGTGTCCTTCTGTTTAACTGGCCGCGTCCGATGAAATCCAACTTCTCCCTCGCGCTGTTTTTGCTCGCTGCGTTCACCGCGTTTGCCGCCGTGGCTGCGACCGAACCACCGACGTGGGAGGTGCAGGCGTTGAGCCAGATCATTCCCGGCACCGTCGAGGGCAAGCTGGATTACGACCCCGCCGCCGGCCGCGCCTATGGCACCAACGGCATCTTCGTCAAATACGGCAACGCCACGCTCACCGCCGACAGCGCGTCGCTGGACACAAAGTCCGGGCAGGTGGAGGCCGACGGCCAGGTGCGCATCGAATCCGGCGACCAGCTCTGGGTCGGCGATCATATCCGCTACAATTTCAAAACCCGCCAGATGTCCAGTGAATCGTTCCGCACAGGCAAGTGGCCGGTGTTCGCGCAGGGCCGCGACACCGCCGGCAATGGCAGCAACCGCGTCTATGTCGCCAACGAAGCCTACGTCACCACCGACGACAACGCCGATCCCGCGTTCCGCGTCCGCGCGAGCCGCGTGAAGATCGTCCCCGGCCAATACATCGAGATGTGGAACGCGATTCTCTACGCGGGCGACGTGCCGATCTTTTATTTTCCCTACTACCATCGCAACCTGGGCCGGCACGCGAATAATTTCACCACGTCGCCCGGCTATCGCGGGAAGTTCGGCGCGTTCCTGCTGAATACCTACACTTGGTATCTCGGTGACGCCGCCGACGGGAAAGTCCACCTCGACTACCGCTCCCGGCGCGGCGTCGGCGCGGGCGTGGACGCGAACCTCCACCTCGACCAGCTCGGTCTGATGGGCTTCAAATATTATTACCAGAATGACTCAAAGGTTGGCTTGAGCACGAATGTCTTCCCGCAGTTCGGCCACATCAATCAGGATCGCCAGCGCTTCCAATTTGTCTGGCTCGACACGCCCACGACGAATTTCAACGTCAAGGCGCTCGTCAACTACCAATCCGATCCGCTCCTGTTGCTCGACTTTTTTGAAACCGATTACGCCTACAATCCGCAGCCGTATTCCTTTGTTGAGGCGAACAAGTATTGGGACAACTGGAGCCTCGACGCCCTGACCACGCCGCGCATCAACAGCTTCTTCGACCAGGTCGAGCGGCTGCCCGACGTGCGCCTCACCGGCTATCGCCAGCAGGTGCTCGACACGCCGGTGTATTACGACAGCCAGAGCACCTTCGGCTATTATCGCCAGTTTTTGTCCACCGCCGAGATGTCGTCGTTCTACACCAATGGCGTCTATTCCCAGTTCAACGGCTTTTACACCAACTCCGCCGCGCGGGCGGACACCTACCATCAGGTTTCGCTGCCGTGGACATTCTTCAACTGGCTCAACGTCACGCCGCACGTCGGCGGACGTGTGACTTATTACAGCCAGATGAACGCCGCCTACGGTGCGCCGGAAAACGATCGTTACCGGGGCGAACTCAACACCGGTGTCAACGTCTCCTTCAAGGCCTCGCGCCTCTGGGCTTCGGCAACCAATTCGACGCTCGATGTGGACGGCCTGCGCCATGTCATCGAGCCTTCCGCCGATTACATTTATGTGCCGAACCCCGGCGCGAATCCCAGTCAGTTGCCGCAGTTCGACGCCGACCAGCCGAGCCTCATGCTCCAGCCGCTCGCGCTGTCCGACTACAACAACATTGATTCCATCACCTCGCAAAACGTCATCCGTTTCGGCCTGCGCAATCTGCTCCAGACCAAGCGCGACGGCCAGCTCGATGACCTGCTGACCAGCAGCCTCATGCTCGACTGGCGGCTCGACCCGCGCGGCATCACCGGCTATTCCACCACGCCGCAGAACCGGTTGAACGACCTTTACGCCGCCGTCGCCTTCAAGCCGCGCTCGTGGGTCATTTTGGAAACGCAGAACCGCTACGACTTCGAGACCGGCCATCTGAACATGAGCTTCGACCAGATCACGCTTGCGCCGAGCGACCGCTGGAGCTGGGGTTTTGGCTACTGGTATCTGCGCGGCGGAACATGGGGCGACGCCACCTGGACCCAGAACAATTTCATCACCAGCACCGCGTTCCTACGGTTTGACGACAACTGGGGCGGGCGCATGACGCATAATTACAACATCGTCACCGGCCGTTTGCAGGAACAGTTCTACACGCTCTACCGCGATCTGCGGAGCTGGACGGCGTCGCTGACCTTCCGCATCTCCAACGACGTGGGCAGCCAGCCGGACTACACGATTGCGATCATGCTCTCGCTGAAAGCCTCGCCTGTTGCCGGTGTGGGTGAAGACGTGGTGAACCGCGCGCGTCTCGTCGGGGAATAAATTTCCGCCGCGCGCTTACTCCGCCGGCAGCGAAAGGATGAAGACTGCGCCGCGTTCCGGCGCGTTGACGGCTTCGATGTTTCCCTGATGATCCTCGGCCACGCGCCGCGTGATGGCCAGTCCCAGTCCGGTGCCGTTTTTCTTGGTGGTGAAGAAGGGTTCAAACAGGCGTGCGACATTTTCCGGCGCAATGCCGGGGCCGGTGTCCTGGAAGGAAATTTTTAACCGCCGTCCGCCCGTCGCCGCCGGGATGATTTCCGTGCGCACGGTGAGTTCGCCGCTGTTGCCAATGGCTTCCACGCCGTTGAGGACGAGGTTCATGAAAGCCTGTTGCAACTGGGATTCGTCGCCGCGCACGGTGTCGGGCACGGCACCGTAATCGCGCTTGAGGACGATCATGCGGCTGTTCATCTGGTGTTCCAGCAGCCGCAGGCAATGGTCGAGCACGGGATGCACGCGCACGCTGGCATGGCTCAGGGCGCGCGGCGCGGAAAGCCGTAGCATCTGGGTGGCGAGGCCGTCAATCCGGGCCAGTTCGCGCCGGACGATTTCGGCCATCTCGGTGTCTTCGCCGCGTTCCAGCATCACCTCGGCGTAGGTCTTGATGGCGACGAGGCCGTTCTTGATTTCGTGGGCGATGCTGGCGGAGATGAGGCCGACGTTGGCGAGCCGGTCGAGTCGCCGGAGATTGTCTTGCCAGTCAGCGCCGGTAGGCGAAACCTTCGCCGCCGCACTGCCGGACGATTGCTTTGGACTGGTTGACATTTGGTTTAGGGCGCCAACCTCCCTCGCCGGTGTAATTGAAATAATTACTAGTAATCGGAATAATTACTAGCACACTTTAGCAATATTTGCCGGCGGCTCCAAGAAATTTCTTCGCCCGGTGCGCGCCTTGAAAGGTGACTTTTGGCGCTGCGGAGTTTAGCCTGTCGGGGCTGATGAAAACGAAATTTGATTCCATCGAATCTGTCATAGCCGACCTGCGCCGTGGCAAAATGGTCATTGTTACCGACGACGAGGATCGCGAGAACGAGGGCGACCTCATCATGGCCGCGCAGTTCGCGACCCCGGAGGCCATTAACTTCATGGCGACCCACGCGCGGGGACTGATCTGCCTCGCGCTGACCGACGAACGCTGCGAGCAGCTGGGCCTCACGATGATGGTGCGACGCAACGACGCGCCCCTCGGGACCGCGTTCCTGGAGTCGATCGAGGCACGCGAGGGCGTGACCACGGGGATCTCGGCGCCTGATCGTGCCCGCACGATCATGGTCGCGATTGATCCCAACTCAAGCGCGTCGGACCTGGTCAAGCCCGGTCACGTGTTCCCGTTACGCGCGAAGTCCGGCGGCGTGCTCGAGCGCGCCGGCCACACTGAGGCCGCGGTCGACCTGGCGCGCCTGGCGGGGCTTATCCCGGCGGGTGTGATCTGCGAGGTCATGCGCGACGACGGGCGCATGGCTCGCGTGGACGACCTGGTGCCGTACGCACATGACCACGGCCTGCTGATGATCACGATCTCGGACCTGATCGAGTACCGGCGCCACACCGAGCGCCTGGTGGAACGCGGGGGCCAGGCGCGGCTGCCCACGACCTACGGCGAATGGACCGCGGTCGGGTATCACAGCCTGATCGACGGCAAGCACCACCTTGCGCTGGTCAAGGGGGATGTCGCCGGCAAGGAGAATGTGCTGGTGCGCGTGCACTCCGAGTGTTTGACTGGTGACGTGTTCGGGTCGCTGCGATGCGATTGCGGCGAACAGCTCGCGGCGGCGATGAAGATGATCGACGACGAAGGCGAGGGCGTGGTCCTCTACATCGCCCAGGAAGGCCGGGGTATCGGCCTGCTGAACAAGCTGCGCGCCTACGAGCTCCAGGACGCCGGCTTCGACACCGTCGAGGCCAACCGCCAGCTCGGGTTCCCAGCCGACTTGCGCGATTACGGGATCGGTGCCCAGATCCTGGTCGACCTGGGGCTCACCACGATTCGCCAGCTCACCAACAACCCCAAGAAGATCGTCGGGCTTGAGGGCTACGGGCTCTCGGTGACCGAGCGCGTGCCGATCGAGATCGAGCCCGGACCCGACAACCTGCGATACCTGCAGGTCAAGCGGGACAAGATGGGCCACATGCTCCACCACCAGGACCTGCGTCTGGACCTCGGCTCGTCGGAAGGCGACTGACCCGTGGCGCGCACGGAGCCGGTGCCGGCCCGCCAGCGGCTCGATGATCCCGACGTCCGCGTCGGGGTCGTCTGCTCGAGCTTTCACACCGCGCTGACCCAGGCCCTGCTCGCAAGCGCCCTCGAGTACCTGTCCAACGCCGGGCTCGCCGACGATCGCATCGACGTGCACTGGGTGCCCGGTTCGTTCGAGGTGCCGCAGGCGGCGCGGATGCTCGCGACCTCCGGGCGCTACGCGGCTGTCGTGGCGCTCGGCGCGGTGATTCGGGGCGCAACCGCCCACTTCGATCACGTGTCGATGGCGGTCTCCCAGGGGCTGATCCGCGTCGGGCTCGACACGGGCACGCCATGCACGTTCGGCGTGTTGACGTGCGACACCCTTGAGCAGGCATGGGCGCGCGCCGGCGGCGATGTGGGAAACGCCGGCGAAGACGCCGCACGCGCGGCGGTGAGCTTGATGAACCTCGCGGGCCTGACGGGGTCAGGACCGCGGGCGACGTCGTCCCCGGGGGCGTAGCGCCCGCGGGCGACGTGTCCGGCCTAGG
>PLYV01000216.1 GCA_003151855.1 Limisphaerales bacterium
TCTTAATCCTAATCTTAATCCGCCGATAAAGCCGATTACGATTACGAGTAAGATTACGATTAGGAAAAATCAATCCTGCACCAACGCCCACGCGCACCACAGCACCGGCGCCTGCCCGTGCAAGTCGCCGGATTGGCGCGGACGATCCAGATAGAATTGCCTGTCCTTACTCTGATTCGTGCCCACGCAGATTTCGCGCAGGTTGGACTTCGCGTCAATTTTTCCGCACAACGCCAGCCAGCCGCGCCGCGCATTGTCCGCGTATTCCGCGCCGAGCCAGCCGCGCTTCACGCCCACGATCATCGCGTAGGTGAACATCCCGGTGCCGGACGTTTCCTCGAACGACGCCGGCTCGTCGAGCAATTGATGCCACAGGCCGGACGGCGACTGGCAGGCTTGCAATCCGCTCATCATTTTTTGGTAGCCGGCCATGAGCAGCGCATATTTCGGATGCGACGGCGGCAGTGATTGCAGCACTTCCGCCAGCGACGCCGCAACCCAGCCGTTGCCGCGCGCCCAGAAAAACGGTGCTTCCGGACCGTGATGAAAAAGTCCGTTCGCCTCCTGCAATTTGTCCAGATACGCCGCAAGCTGCGCCGCCACGCAGTCGGCGTATTTAGCGTCGTGCGTTGCGCGGAACGCCTGGATTTGCAGGCTGCCAACCATCCACGCGTCGTCCACCCACCAGCGCGTCTCGCGCGTGAGGCCGTTCGTCAGCGGATTTTCCCATTGCCGGTCGGCCAGTTTCAAACCGAGTGCGAGGGAATTGGTGTCGCCGTTGAGCAGAAAGATTTCCAGCGGCAAAACGCCGAAGACATTGTTGTCCACATGGCCGGCCGGCGGAATCAGCCGCGCGTTTTCCAGCCGCCAGACCGGCGCGTAGCGCGCGAACAATTTTTGCTCCAGATTCGTGTCGCCCGTCACCGCCGCAAACCGCAGCGCGCCGAACGACGCGCAGATTTCGGGATAGACGATGAAGCCGGTCTTGTTGGTGCGGTAGCTGCGTTCCAGAAGATTTTCCGCAACGCGTTTGCCGACGATGCGTGGATCCGCGTTGGCGGGGAGACTAGAAAAATGATTTTGCGCCGACGCACAGCCGGCGAGCAAAAACAGCGCGCCTAAAAACAACGCGGCGACGCGCACGGAAAATTTGTTCATGCCCGGATTAAACCGGTTTGCCGGCGGCACCGCCATCGCCAATTCGGTGGAAGCGCTAGATGTCCGCCTCGGGAAATTTTTCGATGATTTGCGCGCGCAACCGCTTCTCGTCGTCCGGCTGGTAACGGCGGCGGTTGACGAGCCGCACCACGGCGTCGAGCAATTCCAGCCAGTCCTCCAGCGGCGGCTCCTTGACGCGCTGCCAGACATCAAACCGCTTGGCGCGCTGGAAAAAATGGTATTCGCGCCCGACGTGCTGGGCATAGACCTGAAGCTTCTCACCGTCCTCGGTGACGCGCTTCCAAGCGATTTCGGCTTTGGGCATGATTTATTATTATTCCGGCAAATTTACACTGGCCACGGCCATCGCGGCGATGCCTTCCTCGCGGCCGATGAACCCCATCAACTCGTTCGTCGTGGCCTTGACGCCGATCTGCGCCTCGCGCATTCCCAGCGCGTCGGCGATGCGCTGCTTCATCTCGGCGATGTGCGGATAAATCTTCGGCGCCTGCGCGATGACGGTGGCGTCAATGTTGACGATGCGACCGTTGCGGCGGAGCACCTGGCGCGCGGCCTCCTCCAAAAAAATGCTGCTCGGCACGCCTTTCCAGCGCGGGTCGGTGTTCGGGAAAAAGTGGCCGATATCCTCCTCGCCCAGCGCGCCGAGGACGGCGTCGCAGATGGCGTGCATCAGCGCGTCGGCATCCGAATGGCCGTCGAGGCCTTTCGTGTGCGGGATCTCCACGCCGCCGAGGACGAGCTTGCGCCCGGCGACCAATTGATGAACGTCATAGCCGATGCCAACGTGAACCATGCCCAGAGGATAGGTTTTCTGTGCGCTGCAACAAAGAAATTAATTCGCCGGCGGCGGCAGCGTGAAGAAAAACGTCGCGCCTTTGCCGAGTTCGCTTTCCACGCGCACCTCGCCACCGTGAGCGTGGACGATGTGTTTCACAATCGCCAGGCCGAGGCCGGTGCCGCCCTGGTCACGCGAACGCGCCTTGTCCACGCGGTAAAACCTCTCGAACACGCGGTCCAGCGCTTCCGCTGGGATGCCCGGCCCGTCGTCGCGCACAAAAATTTCCAGCGCGCCGTCGGCCAGTTTTTTTCCACCGACCACGAGCCGGCCATCGGCACGGCCGTATTTGATGCCGTTATCCACGAGGTTCGCGAGCACCTGGTCGAGCCGGTTCGCGTCACCGTTCACCGTGAGTTCCGGCAGTTCGTTGACCAGCGTGACGTTTTTATTTTCCGCCTTGGTGTGGAGGAACGTCAGGACTTTGTCCGCCAGCGCGTGCAAATCCACCGGCTGCAAATCCAGTTTTATCCGTTCGGATTCCAGCGCGGAAATCGTCAGCAGATCCTGGATGAGCAGATCCAGCCGGTTCGTGTTGCGCTCGATGATCTTCAGGAAACGCTCGGCCACTTCGGGATTGTCGCGGGCGCCGTCGAGCAGCGTCTCGACGTAGCCTTTGATGAGCGACAGCGGCGTGCGCAGCTCGTGGCTGACGTTGGCGACGAATTCCTCGCGCTGCCGTTCAAGTTGCTTGAGCCGCGTCAAATCATGAAAAACCAGAATCGTCCCGTCGCGCTCGCCGGCGGCGTTGGTGATGGCGGCGGCGTTCACTTGCAGCCACCGCTCGGCCAGTCCCGGCAGCTTGATTTCGTAGTCCAGCACCTGCTTCTCGGTCTCCGCGCGCTGGAGCAATTCGTCCAGCTCGTGCAGCCGCAACGCCTCCACGACGGTTTTTCCGCGCAGCTCCGCCTTGACGCCAAACATGTTTTTGAACGCGCGGTTGGCGAGATAAATTTTCCGGCTGCGGTCGAGCAGCAGCAACCCTTCGAGCATGGAGTCGAACAAAACCTTCTGCTGCGCCTGCGCGTCGAGCGACGTCTGCTGCTGCTGGCGTTGGGAAGCCTCAATCTCTGCCGTGCGCCGGCTTTGCAGCGCGCGGAACTTCGCCCGCCACCAGAAATGGAGGCCGGCGAGCGCCGTGAGCGCGAGGATGAACAGGAAAAACCACACGAGGATTAGTTAGCCACAGATGAAACACAGATGAAACACCGATTTTCGCGGGCGGCGGCGGGGATGCCTTTCCTTTATTTGTGTTTCATCTGTGAAAATCTGTGGCCAGAAAATTTATTCCACAAACCGGTAGCCCACGCCGCGCACCGTGTCCAGATGCTTGGCCGCCGGGCCGATCTTCTCGCGGAGGCGGCGCATGTGCGTGTCCACCGTGCG
>PLYV01000327.1 GCA_003151855.1 Limisphaerales bacterium
CGCTTCTTGCCGCGCAGCAACTGGCCGGCGGCGGTGGACTTCGCGCCGAGCGTCACGCCATGATACATCTTCACATGGTTGCCGATGGTCGCCGTCTCGCCGACGACCGTGCCGGTGCAGTGGTCCACGAAAAAGTGATGGCCGATCTTCGCGCCCGGATGCAGGTCCATGCCGGTGCGCGTGTGCGCCCATTCGCTCATGATGCGCGGGATGAGCGCGACATTCTTCAAATACAATTCATGCGCCAGCCGCTGCACCGAGATGGCCTCGATGAACGGATAGGAAACAATAATTTCCTCTTTGCTCGCCGCCGCCGGGTCGCCGTTGAACGCCGCTTCCACGTCGGTTTGCAATACTTCGCGGATGCGCGGCAGGCCGTGGAGAAACTCCACCGTCAGCTTGTGCGCCGCGTGGTGAATCTCCTTTTTGGCGAGGCCGGCCGGCGGCTGGTATTCCAGGCTCTTGCGGATTTCGTCTTCCAGTTCGCCGAAAACCGAATCCAGCAACGCCGCCGTCTTCACCTTGATTTCGGACGAGTGGATCAGCTTTTCGTCGAAGAAGCCGGGGAACAGCAGCCGCAGCAAATCCTGCGTGATGGCCGTGATGGCGCGCTTGGACGGCAGGTTTTTGCCGTCCAGATGGTTGATGCCGCCGAACTGCGCATAGGACGCGACGAGGTCGTTGGTGAGTTTGGAAACCGTATCCACGGCGGAAAACTACCACGAAGGCGGCGCGAGACAAAGGTTTTGTGCCATTGCGTTTTTGGTGTTCAAATTATCTTTCCACCTTGCGAAAAACATTGCCGAGCGGTTGTGGCTGCTTGGGGGCTCTCAAGAAAGCGCCTTCAAAAGATTCCTTGTTTGGCCAGAGCCACAGGCTGCCGTCGGCGGCCAGCGTCACCACCCCTTCCCATACATCCGTGAGTCCGATCCAGTCTTGATGGATACCCAGATGCGTCGGCGGGATCTTGAGGCCTGTCTCCGTGAAATGCCCTGTAGAATCTCTTTGGAAATGCCATTGCCACAGAGAACCGTCGGATTTGAGTGCCACCAGCCAATTCCATGAAACAGCCGTTGCCACCCAGTTGGTTTCCCGGCCAACCTGTAAAACCCCATGGGTTCCTTCCGTGCGATCTTGATAAAAATTACAGTTCGCCCATAAAGTTCCATCTTTCCCGATGTAAGAAATTGCGTTGTTGTAAGGACCGGAAAAGGTTTCCAACACCATTTGGTCGAAATTGGTCTTCCGTTCGATTTTCCATTCTCCATTGATGCTCCAAACACTTCCATCGTTTTTGCGGGCGAGTCCTTGGTTCCAGTTATAGAAAATTTTCTGCCAGTCGGCATTGGTGCCGAGCTGCCGTAACGGAAACGCGCGGACGGTCGGCCAGTGCGTCTGCCATGCGTTCCAATCCAAACGGTTTGTTCCCCATTGCCAGAGCGTGCCGTTGCGTTTCAACAGCAACTGGCCGACGGACGTGGAGACGACTTGCTGCCAGTTGGTTTCGTCGCCCACACGCAGCATGCTGGCACCCGTCCACACGACCGGCTTGGCTTCGCTGGAAATCCACAGGCTGCCGTCGGCCTGAACGCCCACCGTGTCCAGATACCCGTTCACTTTTCCGTGGGCGCTGCCTGCATTCCAAAAATAAACGTGCCGGGCGGTGGCCGAAAGCCAGTTGGAGCCCATGATGAATTGTTCCGATCCGACACTGACCGGCAGGGGATGAACGAGTCTGGCCAAGATCCATTTCAATTGGCTCATTTGATCATCGAAAAACGGATAGCCCAGGCTGTCACACCAGATCCGGCCATCGGGAAACCGCACTTGTAATCCGGTGTAACTGTCGCGACTCAAAACCGGCCGGTTGGCCGCCCCAAAAACCGCCGTGCCGTGCGTCGGTTCCGCCGGTTCAAAAATTTCCCAGACGCGGTTGTAAATCGCCGCGCTGCTGGCGAAAATAAACACCAACGCGGCAACGATTGAAAAAATGTTCCGCTGCCAGAGCCGCCCGCCTTCGACAAAGTGGCTAAAATTGCGGTAAGCCAGCCAGGGCAGAAAAATGATCGCGGTCAGGATGCCGATGAGCAGCGGCAGAATGACACCCCAAAATTTCATGCCCCATATTTGCCATTCCCCGTTTTCACCGGAGTTCCCGGCAAAGACAAACATGGTGAACAGGCAGCAGCCCAAAATGGTCACGATGGCGATGCTCAAGGCTTGGAGAAAATTCTTCGCCAGCGTGGAGGCAAAGAAACCCACCAGGGCCAGTCCTGCCGCCAAGGACACGACGCCGATTTCAAACATAACAATACCGGGAATGCCCAAACCATTGCCGGCATGACTGTCTGGCCTGAAGATTTCGTTCGGCGCACCCAAATGGCTGGCCACCGTTTCCAGCAGCAACGGCAGCCCGCCGCCCAGCAGCGTGCCCAAAATCATGACCGGAACGAACTTGCCCGCAAATTGTCGGCACCGCGAAACCGGCAGGCAAAATTGCATTTCTGCCACGCCCAGTTTCCGTTCCTCCGCCACCGTCAGGCAGCCGAGGATCAAGGGGATGGCCAGCCACAAAATCCAGAAGAATTCCGAGGCGACGCCGGTCAGCGAATCCTTGTGGGAATTGCCGTAGAAAGCGCGCAGGATAAAAACCGCGAGGTGCAGGATCAGCAGCGCGCCCACGCCCAGCAGGCTGATGCTGTGCAGTTGAAATTCCTTTTTCAGCAGGGCGGACAGCGGTTGCCGCCGCCGCGCGGAGGCGGAGGTTCTTTCCCCGGCATCAAAATAACGCCATTTGGAAAACGAAATCAACCCGCCCGTCCACGCCACATCCTGCGCCCGGTGGAACAGCCGGTGAGCCAGCCAAAAGCCGGCGATTGTGTAAAGGCCGGCGGCGCTGTAAAGAACGGTGAAAGCCGCAAAATCGGAAGCCGTGTTGAAGAACCTGGACATGACCAGAGCAATCAGCAGAAACAACCCGACGGGAACCAGCAGGGAAATCCAAAACGCGGCGGCCGCCTGCCGGAACAAAAGCGCCGTCCACAATCCACCGACCAGCGCCATCAGCATCGCCACTCCGCTGCCAAACATCGCGTTCCAAAAATCTGTCCGGACAAGCTTGGGGTTGACGCTCCAGATGGACTGACTGTCGGTGAGAGTCAGGTGCAGCCGCAGTTCGCAACTGATGAAATACGCGGCTAAAATCAACAGGGCGGCTGGAAACAGGATTGAAATCTTGGTCCGCCAGATGTGGCGGCGTTCCATTGGCTGGGCCAGCAGCGATTGAAAAGTTCCCAGGCTGCACTCCCGTCCGAACGAATCCACCGCCAGCAGGATCATTCCCAAAAAAATAAAAACCGGCGTCACCCCGAACGATATGTCTGCATCCCGCCAAAACCACGGCAGGGTGACTTCCAGCGCCAAGACCGCCAGCCAACTTGGCAGCAGCAGCCGGATTTCCTTTTTGACGAGCGCGTTCATAAATTCTGGTAGCGCTGGCATCCTGCCGGCGGCTGTGGATTGCGCGGCAACTCGCCGGCAAGATGCCGGCGCTCCCGGAGACATGGCCGGACACATGCCAGCTTGGCGTTTTTCGCGGCGTTCATACGTTGGCCTTCTTCAAGACGTCCGAGGCCACGAAAATTTCCTCCAGCGTCAGCGACTCAATTTTCAATTCCTCCGGCTGGTGCGCCTTCAACTCGGCCAGCAGTTGTTCGCTGTTGCCGTTGGCCAGAATTTCCATTTCGCGCCCGCTGCGTTTCACGTTCAGCGCGCCGGACAAATCGAGTTTCAATTCCTGATTAAACCGCGCGCGGATTTTTTTGAACCGGTCGCGCGCGGCGTCGGCTTCCATCGTCAAAAGATTTTGACCGCTCTCGATGATGGTGAATTCGTCAATCAAGCCCTCGAATTCGGAAATCAAATGCGTGGAGACAAACACCGTGCGGCGCGTCGGATCACCGGATTGATATGCGCCGATGACAGTCTCGATGAATTCGCGGCGGACAATCGGGTCGAGGCCGCTGGTCGGTTCGTCGAGCACGAGCAGTTCCGGTTCCGGGCAAATCGCGCCGATGAGCGCGAGCTGTGTGCGCTGGCCTTTGGACAGGCTCGTGGTCTTCTTGGTCGCGTCGAGTTGGAAGCGTTTCAGCAGATCATTTTCGATGTCGCGGTTCCAGTTGGTGCGGAACGACGCCAAGTATTCCAGCGTGTCGCGCACCGTCATCCATGGATAAAACGCCACCATGTCCGGCACATACGCCAGCCGCGATTTCACGGCGACTTCATCCTTGCGCGGGTCGAGGCCGAACACGCGCGCCGTGCCGGAATCGGGGCGGAGCAAATTCAACAGGCACTTGATCGTTGTGGTTTTGCCCGCGCCGTTGCGTCCGAAAAAACCGTAGCACTTGCCGGGGCGCACCGTGAGCGACAGGCCGTTCACGGCATCGTGCTTGCCGTAGCGCCGCACGAGGTTCTGGATTTCAATGACGGGTAAATCAGTGTTCATGCGGTTCCTTGAGTTCAATCGTTGGCGGCTTTGTTTTTGCGCTCGAAGACGTCGAGGCGTTTTTTTACGAGCGCGAGCAGGTCGGTGTCGCTGATTTGCAGGTGGTGCGCGGCGACAATCGCGCGGTCAATTTCCTGAATGACCAGATCGTTGCGCGCGGATTTGGTGAGTGGCGATCCGACCTCCTTGAGAAAGCAGCCTTTGCCGGGAATTGTCTCAATGACGCCCTGGCTTTCGAGTTCCGCGTAGGCCTTGGCCACGGTGTTGCGGTTCACGCGCAATTCCTCGGCCAGCGGGCGGATGGACGGCAGCGGCTCGCCGGTGCGCAACCCGCCGGACGCGGCGGCGTGCCGGATCTGCTCCACCAGTTGCAGGTAAACCGGCGTGCCGGATTTGAAATCAATTTGCAGGAGCATACGCGGTGACTGTCATAGGACAATAGGACAGTCGACGGCCGGCGTCAAGGGAAAAACTTTTTTTTGGAAAATGCTTCAGCGGACTGTTTGCAAAACGGCTTCCACGACGCGCTCGACGCCGATGCCGTTCATGCAGCGAAAATCAATCGGGCATTCGCGGAGGAAGCATGGCGAACACGGCGCGTCGGATTTCAGCAGCCAATGGCGCGGGTCGCCCGGCAGACCGGGGCCGGTGAGTTCCGGCGAGGTGCTGCCGAACGGCACCACCACCGGCGTGCCGAGCGCGGCGGCGACGTGCATCGGGCCGGTGTCGTTGGTCAGCAGCACGCGGCAGCACTTCAGCAAGGCCATCAGTTCGCGGAGTGAGGTTTTGCCGGCGAGGTTTTGAGGATGGATGCTCCCGTCTTCGCTTCGCTTCGCCGCGGCAGGGGATGCTGGATGCTGGATTTCGGCGGCGATGCGTCCGGCAAGTTCCACATCACCTTTGCCGCCGAAGATAAGCCAGACGCAGTTGGTCTGTTGTTGAATTTCCTTCGCGGCGGCGATGAATTTCTCCACCGGCCAGCGCTTGGCCGGGCCGTATTCCGCGCCCGGATTCAAACCGAAAACCGGTCGGGTTATATTTTCCAGCCCGAATTTGTTCCGGGCCGCTTCAATCTCTTCCGTCGTCACCGCCAGTTGTGGCGCGAGCGGTTCCGGATTGGCACCGAGCGCGGCGGCGAGTTGAAGATATTCAAAAATGTGGTGCGCATTGGAATTTCCGATTTCCGATTTCCGATTTCCAATGTTTTCACCAGCCGCCAGCCGGCGGATTTCGGCAGCCGGACGTTTCCGCATTTTTACCACGCCGGTGCGGGCGGCAACGGCCTGGGTCAGGAAAAAATTCCGCCACGGCCGCGCGTAACCGACGCGCTGCGGGATGCCGGCGAGAAAAACTTCCAGCGCCGAGCGCGGCGAGTTTGGCAGCACGAGCGCCAGATCAAAACCAGTGGGACGAAGTTTTTTGGCGATGCCGAAAACGCTTTCGCCCGTCGCAAAGGAAATCGTCTCGTCCACCGCCGGATGATTTTTCCACAAGTCTGCCAATTTTTCCGGGCCGAGCAGGGTGATGTGGGCGGCGGGAAATGTTTCGCGCAAGCGGAGCAGGGCGGGAGTGGTCATCACGGCGTCGCCGAGCCAGTTCACGCCGCGCACCAGGATGCGGCGACCCGCCTTCGCTTCCGCCGCCGCTGCGCTTTGGCGCGACAAGTCGCTTCGGCGCGGCGAGGGATGGAGAATCGAGGATGGAGGATGGCTGGGCGCGTTTTCCATTTTCTATCTTCAACCTTCGCTTTCAGTCTTTCCAGCGGCGGTGGACCCAGAACCAGTTCGCCGGATCGCGGCGGACGGCGGTTTCAAAGGCCTGGTTCACGTCGCGCATGATGGCCTCCGACGAACGCGGCTTGCCGGCCTCGTGCGTTGGGATTTTTTCGCCGACTTCCAGCCGCCATTGGGCCGGCGCGATGCGATAACAAATGGCGCTGTAAAGCTGGGTTTCGTAGCGCAGCGCCAGCACGGCGGGCGCGAGGCCGGTGTTGCAGTCGTGGCCGAGAAACGGCGCGCGCATGCCCTTGGAACTTTGATCGGCCAGCAGCCCCAAAATGATGCCGCCTTGGTTCATGGCGGCGCGGAGCAACGGGCCGTCAGCGCGACGTTCGAAATACAAACAGCCGCTGGTGCCGCGCAAATCCTGCATCAGCCGGTTGAGACCGGGCTGCTTGAGCGCGCGGTAGGTGGTCGCGCATTGATAGTCGGCGCGAACATCGTGAAAGCGCGCGTAAAGCTCGAAGTTGCCGAAGTGGCCGATGGCGACGACGACATTCGGCGGCGGCGCGTCGCCGGATTTCTGCGGCAGCCGGTCAATGCCGGCGAACTCGACGTGCGGACGCAGTTCGTCCGCCGACATCGCGGAAGTCTTGATGGCGCAGGCGTAATTTTCGCCGACGCGCCGGAAATTTTCCCGCGCAAGCAGCTGGATTTCTTCCGGCGATTTTTCCGCGCCGAAACACATCGTCAGGTTTTTCAGGACGACGCGGCGGTGGCGACTGTCGAGATGGTAGGCGAGTCCGCCGCCGGCGCGACCGAGCTTGGCGACGAGCGGCAACGGCAGCGCCTGGATCAGGGCAACCAAGCCGCGGGCGAGCCAATAAAGCAGCGTATTCATCAGCGGAAACAGATTTTGCGGACGCAATCCTGGAAGTCGTTCGCACCGGCGACGATCTTAATTTCCACGCGCATGAAATAGAACGGCAGATCGCGCCGGTCAATTTTCGGGAAACGCACGGCGTCCTTTTGCGTGGTGACGATGACATCCGCCTGCCGCTTCTTGGCGCGGTTGATGGCGTTGAGAATTTCCTGCTGGGTGAACCGGTGATGGTCGGCGAAGCGCTTGGAATAGACCAGTTCGCCGCCGAGTTTGACCAGGCTGTGCTCGAAGCTTTCCGGCTGCGCGATGCCGCTCAACGACGCGACGCGCTTGCCGGCGAGCAAATCCAAACCCTTGCGTTCACCGGTGAACACGTCCTCGAAATAAAGCGGCTGGTGGACGCACTCGATGACGGCGGCGGTGGAATTCAATTTGGCGATGCGCTCGCGGAGTTCGCCGGTGTTGCCGTCGCTCTTGGTGATGAAAATCGTGTGGGCGCGAGCGAGGTGCGACGGCGGTTCGCGCAAGGTGCCGCGCGGGAGCAGATGCTCGTTGCCGAACGGCTGCTGGCGATCGATCAAGACCACGTCATGCCGGCGGCCGCGCAGATCCCAATATTGGAAACCGTCGTCGAGCAACAGCGTGTCGCAGCCGAATTTCTCAATCGCATAACGGCCGCTCTTCACGCGGTCCTTGTCCACCAGCACCACGACATCCTTCAGGTTGGATGCGAGCATGTAAGGCTCGTCGCCGGCCATTTCAGAATCGAGCAGCAGGGATTTGCCGTCGGAGACGACGCGCGGCGGCGTCTGGTCCTCGCGGAGGAGAATTTTATTCAACAGTTTCTGGTGCAGCGGCGCGGGCCGGGACCGGTAGCCGCGTGAGAGAATGGCGACTTTACGGCCGGCGTTCTGGAGTTCGCGCGCAAATTTTTCGACGACGGGTGTCTTGCCGGTGCCGCCCACAGTAAGGTTGCCGATGGCGATGACCTGCACGCCGAGCGTCTTGTCGCGCAGGATGCGGAAGTTGTAAAGCCAGCGGCGGATCTTGACCGCGACCTGAAAAATCTTCGAGCTACCGAAGAGCATGGCCCGCGTGAGATTGGCCTTCCAATCCCGGCGTTCCTCGAAGATGACTTCAAGAACGAAGGTTTCGAGGGTTTCAGCCCAGGCACGGAAAGTTTCACGCATCGCCACTCAATGTGCCAAGTCTGGCGGGAGTTTTGAATTGTTAATTTTGGATTTTTAGCCGGGCCGAGGGAAAATTTCCAGCTCAACTGAAAATATATAATTAAAAACTTAAAATTTAATAGCCGAGCTTGGCGACTTCCTGCTGCAACGCGAGTTGGAAATCCTGCACATCGGCGGCGGTCGGCTTGTAGCCCGTCACCTTCGGCACGACGCCGAGGCGTCCGGTCTGGTCGAGATACCAGTCCGCCAGTTGACCGTCGCTAAACGTGACCTTCCCACTGACGAGGGCACCGGGCTTGGTGATTTGATCCACGCTCACGGCCACCTTGCCACCGGCGGGCGGCAGCGCCGCCCCGATGCCGGGCAAAGCCGGGTTGGGTGCCGTGGCTGGCGTTGCGGCCACGGGCGGCTCGACTACTTTCGGCGGCTCCGGATCTTTCGGCGTGAGCTTCAAGTCATCCACCAGAAAGCGCGCCTCCATGTAAGTCAGCTTGAGGCCAAATTCCGCCGCGAGACGGTTTTGGATATCTGAAAGTTTTGCGCCTTCGGCAATCCACTTGGCGACGATGAGTCTCTGGGCTTCGTCCAATTTCATAAGGGCAGCCTAATCAAAAAATCATCCAGAATCCAGCCCGAAGCATACGGCGCGCAAATTATGCGCAGGCGGTCCGAGTTGCGCATAGTTTGCGCGGCAGGTTTGATGAATTCATTGAAATAATCCTCTTTTTGTCGTGGCACGTTCCTTGCGTAGGGGATGTCATCCAGTGACGACACGCGTTTGTGCCGCCGTGGAATCAACACAAACATAACCGAAAGATATTACATGAAACTAAATCGCATCATCACCTTGTGCGCGATGGCGGCCACGCTTGCCATCAGCGCCACCAGCCTGCTCGCGCAGGATAACGGCGGTCCCGGCGGTCCCGGCGGCCAGTGGCGCAATTTTGACCCGGCGCAGATGCAGCAGCGCATGATGGACCGGGTTCAGGAACAACTCGGTTTCACCAACGACACGGATTGGAATGCCGTGAAACCGCTCGTGCAGAAAGTCATGGACGCCCGCCGCGATGTCGGCATGGGCGGCATGGGCCGGATGTTCGGCGGCGGACGCAATCGTGGCGGCGCCCAAGACGGCCAACAACCCGGCGGCGGTCGCGGCGGCATGTTCGGCCAGACCAGCCCGGAACAAGAAGCCTTGCAGAAGGCCATTGACGACAATGCGCCGTCTGCACAGATCAAGGACCTGCTCACCAAATACAAGGCTGCGCAAAAGGTCAAACAGGCCAAGCTCGAAGCGGCCCAAGCCGACCTCAAGGCGGTCTTGACCACCAAGCAGGAGGCGCAGGCTTGTCTGCTCGGCTTGGTGAACTAACCTTCGAATCGAAAGCCGACGATTCATGGCCGCCACCCCGGTTCAAGATACCAGGCAGTTGCTGGAACGCATGGTCGCGTCCCGGCAACTGTCTGCACTCGACGCCGCCGTACTCACGAAACTCCCCTTGCACAGCGAAGAGGAAATTCTCCGCTGGCTCGCGACGGAATACGGCCTCGGCTTCACGACGCTGGAGGACGTGGAACCGGATCGTCAACTTCTCTCTCTTTTCCCCGCACGCATTTTACTGAAGGAGGAACTGCTGCCGCTCCAGCGTGTGAATGGTTTGATCGAAGTCGCGACCAGCCGCCTCTTCGCCACGCAAGGTTTCGACGCGCTAAAAACCCTGACCGGCCTGAACCTCAAGCCGATTCTCGCTTCGAGCGAAGCCATCCAGCGCGAGATCAAAAAACGTCTCGGCGTCGGCGCGGACACGATCGGCACGCTGGAAGAAGAAAAGGGAATCCAAGTCGTTGACGAAAATGCCGAAGGCAACAATCTCGACGAAGGTGCGGAGGACGAGGCGTCCATCATCCGCTTCGTCAACCAGGTTTTGAAGGATGCGATTGAACTGCGCGCGTCCGACATCCATCTCGAACCGTTCGAGGATGAATTCAAAATTCGCTACCGCATTGACGGCGAATTGCAGGAAGTGCCCGTGCCGCCGCAGTTGAAACAATTTCAGCCGGCCATCGTTTCGCGCGTCAAAATCTTGAGCCATCTCAACATTGCGGAAAAGCGGCTGCCCCAGGACGGTCGTATCAAGGTGCGCATTGACAACGCCGAGGTGGACATCCGCGTTTCCGTCATTCCCATGTTGCACGGCGAAGCGGTTGTGATGCGCTTGCTACGGCAAAACTCCACTTTGCGCGGGCTCAAAGATATCGGCATGAACCAACGCGAGCTGGAACATTTCCAGAATGTCCTGCGGTTGCCACACGGAATTATTTTGGTCACTGGCCCGACCGGTTCCGGCAAAACTTCCACGCTTTACACCGCGTTAAATGAAATTAACGACGCCGTCCGCAAAATCATCACCGTGGAAGACCCGGTGGAATACCAGCTCAAGGGCGTCAATCAAATCCAGGTCAACGAAAAATCAGGCCTGACGTTTGCGCGCGGGCTGCGCTCGATTTTGCGTCACGACCCGGACGTGATTCTCATCGGCGAAATTCGCGACGCCGAAACCGCGCAGATCGCGGTGCAAGCCTCGCTCACCGGCCATTTGGTTTTTTCCACGCTCCACACGAATGACGCACCCGGCGCGCTCACGCGGCTCGTGGACATGGGCGTCGAACCCTATCTCGTCGCCTCTTCACTCGAAGCCGTGCTCGCCCAACGCCTCGTCCGCGTGCTGTGTCCGCACTGCAAACAACCGGACACTTCCGAGCGGGCGCAGGCGTTCAAGCTGAAGCTCGGTATTTCGGCCGATAAAATCATTTTCAAATCCGTCGGCTGTCGCGAATGCCGCAATACCGGCTTCTTCGGTCGCCACGCCATTTTTGAGTGGATGGACACGGACGAAGAAATCCGCCAGTTGATTTTGAAGAGCGCTTCGACCGATTTGATTCGCGCCGTTGCGCGCAAAGGCGGCATGCGCACGCTCGCCGAGGACGGTTGGCGGCTGGTCGCCGCCGGGGTCACGACCGTCGAGGAAGTTTTAAGCGTCACAACGGCGAAGGAAGTCGAGAGCACAACCAAAAATCAAACCGGCGAATCCGCCGCGAGCATCGCGGTGGCCCGATAAAACCAATTCAAAATGCCCTCGTTTTCTTATAGAGCGTTGCAAGCCGACGGCAAAATTGCCGAGGGTATGCTGGACGCTGGTAGTCGTCCGGATGCGCTGCGGCAGATCGAGACACTCGGTCTGCGCCCGGTGAATGTAACGGAAAAGCTTTCCAAGGCGGCGAAAAATGGTTCTGCATCACCGTCAACACCCGCCGCAATGTCTTTCAAATTCGGCGGCAAAAAAGTTTCGGCGAAGGAACTGGAGAATTTCACCCGGCTGCTTTCCAGTTTACTCGCCGCCGGCGTGCCGTTGAGCCGCGCGCTGGTGATTTTGCAGAAGGAAGCTTCGTCGCCGACGTCAAAGGCGCAATGGAAACAAATTCATGATTTCGTCGTGGACGGACTCTCGCTCGCGGATGCCATGGCGAAATCGCCGGAGACGTTTCCGCGCGTGTATGTCGCGATGGTCGAGGCCGGCGAGGCCGGCGGCTTTCTCGACGTGGTGCTGG
>PLYV01000122.1 GCA_003151855.1 Limisphaerales bacterium
GAGGGCGGGCTGTTTCCGGTCGGGCCAAGGCTTCAAAACCTCCAACGAAGACTATTACTAAAAAAAACCACTTTTTTGTCGCACTACAAATGTGAAACTAGAGCAGATTAAATAAAACCGTGGCCGTCTCTTGCGTTCTCAACTGCGAGCGGAGTGCGGGCTTTAGCCCGCTTCAACGTGGATTGGCAAGGCCACGCTGAAGCGGCGTGAACGCCGCGCCCCGGCTACAGATTTATTGAAACCGCTCTAGCCCGACTTTAGCGATTTTAGATTCCTGTATTAACATGGTTTTTACAAATCCAGTTGGAATGGCCGGCTCACGGATAAACCAGCCGATAAAACTCCACCGGCTGGGCTGGATTAATCGGCAAAGCGAGCCGATTCGTCTGCGAAGAATTGGCAACCGTGCCCCAGTCGTTGGTGTTGGAACTGATGCCGCTCGCCAGTTGGTTCGTCTGCATCAGCAACCGCCAGCCGGTGTGATCCGCCGGCCACGACAGCGTCAGGTTGGTGCCGCTGACCGACCAGACCAAATTGGTCGGCGTGGCTTGAATCACATTGAGAATGCCGCCGCTCAAGGCGGCGGTGTTCCAGCCGAGGCCGGCGTTCAACGTCGGCAACGAATTCGACGCGAAAGCGCCGTTAAACGAACCGGCGCGGAACAGCTTGAACGAATCGCCGACCGCCAGCGTGCCGCCGAGGTTGGTGACGACCAGTGTGCCGCCATAATTCAGCGCGCCACCGGCGACCAATTGATCGTTCGTGTGCGATGTCTTGGAGATTTCCAGAAAAGTCGTGCTGCCGGGTTGCAGCGTGACGCCGCCGTTTACCGTCAACGTGGTCAGTCCTCCGCCCGGTGCGAGCGAGCCGCCGGACTGCACCGTGACGGCACCGCCGATGGCACCATTGCCGCCGAGCGTGCCGCCGGCGACCGTCACCGCATTGGTGCCGATCGAGCCGTTGACCAGCAGCGTGCCGGCATTGTTCGTGGTGCCGCCGGTGTAGGTGTTCGTGCCGGTCAAGGTCAACGTGCCAGCGCCATTCTTCGTCAAGCCGCCGTCCGTCGCAAAGTCGCCGCTTGTGGCGGAGTGCAGCAGCGGCTGACCGATGGTTACATTGAATCCGGCGGTGTCAATTTTCGCGCCGGAGTTGCGGGTGTTTGCGCGGGTCAATCCCTGCATGAACGTCGTGCTGCTGGCGGCGGATTTAAGCGTGCCGCCGTTGAAGTTGAACGTGCTGTTGCCGGTGCCCGACGTCGCGCCGACATGCGGCACAGTCAGCGTGCCGCCGTTCAAATTATAGGTGTTGGTGCTCGTTGCGCCGCCGGCATAGTTCAAATCCAGATTGCCGCCGCCACCGATGGTTCCGCCGGCATCGCTGTAAAACGTGACGTTGCCGCCAACCTGATTGACCACATTGCCGCCGGTGTTGCCGCTGAGGCACATTTTGATTGACGTGCCGTTGTCCAGAAAAAGAGTGCCGTTGGTGATGTCCAATTCGCCTGCGCCCGAATCGTAATAACCCACCATCAACCATTTGGTGGCGGCCGGGCCGACGATGAGATTGCCGCCGTTGAGCGCCAGCTTGCCGCGGCCCGTGCCAGCGAATTCGAGAGTCACGTCGTTTGTGGAAATGAGCGTGCCGCCGCTGTTCAACGTGACCGTGCCGGACATGGTATTGTCCAAGTAGTTTCCGCGCGCCACGGTGAGCGAGCCGACCGACAAAGTTGCGTTGGCCACGGTGACGGTGCCGGTGGCGACATATTGCGATCCGCTTTGGTCCGAGCCACCGACGCGAAATTCGCCGCTCGTCGCAAGAGTGCCGCCGGTCATGGTGAGGTTGCCGCTGCCGGTGAGATAGCCGACGCTGGAGGTGCCGCTGCCAAACGACGTGGTTCCACCGGAGATGTTCACGGTGCCGGCGTTGACGGTCAGGCCGCCGCCGACGTTTTCCGTGCCGTTCAATGTCAGCGTGCCGCCGCCGAATTTGGTGAAACCATAACTGCCGGCCAGCGGCGTGGAAATCGTCGTGGTGTTTTGGTTGACGGCAATTGCCGGCACGTTGCCGCCGCCGGCGTCGAGCGTCAACGTGTTGGTTCCCGACAGGAACCAGGTTTGCGCGCTGACTGTGTCGCCGAATCTCAATCCGCCGATCGTGCGGGCGCTGTCGAGCGTCACGGCGCGATTGCCCGTGATGTCAATGGTGCTGAAATCCGCGATGCGGCTGACGCCGTTGGCGACCGCGCCGCCGCTCCAATTGCTGTTCGTGCCCCAGTAGCCATTGCCGTTGTTCGTCCACACGCCGCTGATGAACTGCGCGCTGTTGTAGAGCGTCGAAATTTGGGCGGGCGTCATGGCAAAATCAGCGATTTCCACTCCGTCCAATTTGCCGTTGAACAGCGGGTCGTTCGGGAACTGGCTTTTGCCGAGGTAATTTTTAATTGGGCTGAAAGCCGACGGCGCAATCGTCATGCTGCTATTGGTGGCGACGGGCGCGCCGTTGACGTAAAGGATCGCGCTGCTGCCGTTGAGCGTGACGGCGACCTGCTGCCAGGAGCCGGAGGTCAGCGCGCTGCTCTGAACAATTTGCTCGCCACTGCCGTTGTTGATGGCAAAGCGCAAATTGCCGCCCGAGGGCGTCAGAAAGAGATAATGCGAGGTGTCATTGCCGAAATCGAAAATGCGCTGCCAGGCGTTGCCGCCGTTCCAATAAACCCACGCGGCGAACGTGAACGCGCTGCCTTCGGCGATATTCACGGGAAGCTGAACGTAGCTGTTCGTGCCGTCCAGGACAATTGACTGCGCCTGGCTGATGTGTCCGGTTGAGTAATTTGGCGAGCCAATGGCCATGCCGTTGTTGTAATAGCCGGAGGTGTCCCAAGTGTTCGTGGCGAAAAGAAATTCCGCAATCCCGCGCGTGCCGTTGTCCGGCATGGCCTGCGCGTAGCCGATACTGGAAACGAGGTTGGAATAAGTCACGCCGGCTGCGGTCAGGACGCCGTTGGTCATCACCGCGCGGGTGGCCTCCACGTCGTTGTAAAGCGCGTAGCGCTCCACGAACGGCGTAGATTCCAGCATGGTCAGCATCGCGGAAACGCACGCCTGCTGTTGCGCGTAGGTGGGAGCCGGCCAGGTGCCGTCCGTCCAATTGGCGCCATTATTCCATTCAGTTACCCAAATTGGCCGGTGAGTGTTATTCCAAATATTTAACAGAAAATTATACATTTGCGAGGCGCAACCGGCGGCGTCGGCTGGATTGTGACTTCCATAATAATGTTGGGCCACGAAGTCCACCCGCAGCGCCGCCGCATCGGCTTGTTGAACGAAAGGAACCAGCCATGAGGAAACGCCGCCATCCGTCGTCGCCGGCGAGCCGACGCGCAGGCCAGTGGCCAGTTGATCTGGCAAACGCGACACCGCATCGCTCACCGAACCTTGAGGATTGAGATTTTTGTAAGCGTCAGTGCCTGTGCCTCCGTTAGCTGATGAGTTGTCGGGCTCGTTGTATCCGAGCACGGTATTGATTCCCAGCGACTGCCAGTTCTGGCTCAAGCCGGGCCAGTAAGGTTGAACCCGGATGGCGAGGTATTCCAAATCGCGCGAAGAACTTGAATTAATGTCCCAGTCATACCACCACAGTGCATTCAAAGGTCCCGCCGCAGACGTAGCGACCGGACAAATGCCCTTCTTGCTCGTCCACCGCCACGGCGTGACGCAAATGAACTGCACCTGTTTGTCGAGCGTGGCTGGCAAAACGCCGATTTCCAAATCGCCGTCCTGCGCCACATAGCATTTGCTGTAATTCGCGCCGTTCGCGGACTGGGCAAGGACGGCCTGGTAGCCGCGTTTCAATTTGAACGAGCTGATGTTGGTGTAGGCCGTGCCGGTGTAGTTAGTCCATTGGCTGCGCGAGGTGGCGGTGCCCGTGAATTCCGCGCCGGTAAATACGGTCAGCGGCTGGAACGAGGACGCCTGCGGAATGACCACCGCGCCGTTCTGACCGTATTGCACCACGCGGCAGTTGCTGTCGGCCACCGCCGCGCCGTTGGTAATTTTGATCTGGCC
>PLYV01000120.1 GCA_003151855.1 Limisphaerales bacterium
ACGGCACGCGCGCCTCGGCCAGCGTGGACTGGTAGCCGCCCGGTGCCTTGCCCTTGCGGTTGTCGAGATCCAGCAGCTTCTTGTCCTGCATCTCCTGAAAATTCCCCGCCAGCTCCGCGTCGAGGTGATTGAAAATCTTCTGCGTGCGCGCCACCATTTCGCCGACATCGGCAAACGGTTTCAACGGCGCGCGGTTCTGCGGATCAACGGCCAGATCCCACGGACGCAGCTTTTCCAAATTCAATTTCTGCCGGCGCTCGTTTTGGATTTCGCGGACGGCGGGCATGATCTCGCTTTCGATGGCGGCGTGAAAACTCACGCAGTCCGCTGGCGTGTAATCGAACCGGCCTTTCTGGCGGAAAATGAATTCCAGGTGATTATTGAAGCCCGCGTTCCTGGCGATCTGATGGCGTAGCTTGATCAACTCGTCCATGATTTCCTCGCACTTGTCCACGTCCACGAGGCGACGTTTAGCGACGAGCGTCCACGCTTCCTGCCGCAGCGCGCGATCCGGCTCTTCGAGATAACGGCCCATCTGCACGAGCGTTTTTTCCTCGCCGCGAAAATTCACCGTCTGCGCGCCGATGAGCTTTTGATATTGCTGGCCGAGCTTGGATTCCTCGGTTTCCAGCGCCACGTTTTCCGGGCGGAACAATTGGACATGATTCGCCACGTCGCGGTCAAAAACTTCATAGCGCGGCAAGTGAAGTTCCAACCGAAGAGTTAGATGCGGTTTGGGATGGTCCTCCGAAGCGGAACCTGAGATCGGACTCCCGATTTCCAGCAGTTCCACGCGGCACGGATGGGCGACGTAAAGTTGCTCCAGCGCAAACTGCCGTGGCTTGAGCTGCGGTTCCACGTTCTCGACGAAATGCAGATACGCCTTTTCTGCCTCGGCGCTGTCCGTGTGGCAGGTCATGGCGATGTTGCGGCGGGAGGCTTCCTCGTCCAGCGCGGCGGAAAGTTCGCTCCAGTCCAGCAGCCACTTTTCGAAGGCGACAGCACTGGTGGCCTGTGCGGCACGCACCTCCAACTGATCAAACAGCGGCGCGATCTGCGGCCAGTCACCGAGGTTAATGGCGGGCGGGACGAACGAACGCGGTTTGGCGGGCGGCAATTTTCCGAACGGCAACAAATTCATGTGCTGAGTTTAACGAAAGCCAGCGCGGTGAAAATGAATTTCAGCGCTGCCGCCAGCGCAGCAGCCGCAGCGCGTTGCCGATGACGATCAAATCGGAGACGCCCATCGCCGCCGCGCAGAAAATCGGGCTGATGACGCCGCACGCGGCCAGCGGCACGCCCAGCGCATTGTAGAAAAACGCCCAAAACAGGTTTTGCTTGATGGTGCGCAGCGTGGCCCGCGCCAGCCCGAGCGCCTCCGGCATGGCTTCGATTTCCGATTTCAGCAGGATGATGTCCGCCGCCTCGCGCGCGATGTCGCTGGCGCGGCTCACGGCGATGCCGAGATCGGCTTGCGTGAGCGCTGGCGCATCGTTGATGCCGTCGCCTACGAACGCCACGCGCTCGCCGCGCGCCTGAAGTTGTTGCACGAATTCCGCCTTCTGTTCCGGGCGCACTTCGGCAAAGACATTTTCCGGCGCGATGCCGACCTGTTTGGCGATGCTGGCCGCCGTCAGCGAATTGTCGCCGGTCAGGAGATAGGTTTTCAAACCCTGCGCTTGCAGTTGCCCGACCACTTTGGCGGCGTTGGTTTTCACCGCGTCGCGCACGGCAAACAAACCGAGCAAATCTTTCTCCGCCACCAGCCCGACCAGTGTCGCACCTTGGTTTGACCATTCAGAAATGAACTTTTCGCCTGCCGCCAGATCCACGCCAGATTCGCGCAGCCAGCGCAATGATCCGAGTTTTCCCATCTGCCAACTCCCATCTGCCAACTGCCATTTTGCTTCGACGCCGCAGCCGCGAATTTCCCGCCAATCCGCCAGTTCGATTTTCTCCGAAGAGATTTTGGTAATCGCCTGGCTGATGGGATGCGTGGAGTTGCGCGCCAACGCGGCGGCCAGCGTAAAAATAGGTTGGAGTTCACGCTTTAGCGTGTCCCCGGACAAGCTGAAGCTTGAACTCCAACTCGCCGCCACTTCCGGTTTGCCCATCGTCAGCGTGCCGGTCTTGTCGAAAATCACCGCCGTGATTTTTCCGGCTTTTTCCAGCGCCACACCGTCGCGGATCAAAATGCCTCGGCGTGCGGCGGCATTGGCGCTGGCCATGATGGCGGCGGGCGTGGCCAAACCCATCGCACACGGACAGGCGACAATCAAAATGCCAGCGGCGATGACGAAGGCTTTTTCCGCGCCAGAATGCGCGAACCAGAAAATTCCCGCCGCCAGCGCGATGGCGACGATGATGGGCACGAAGACGCTGCTGATGCGGTCGCCGAGGCGCTGGATGTCGGCGCGGCTGGTCTGTGCGCGTTGCACGGCAGCGATGATGTGCGCGAGCGCCGTCGCCTCGCCGGTGGCGGTGACGCGCATGACGAGCCGTCCGTTCAAATTCACCGTGCCGGCGAAAAGTTCGCTGCCGGATTTTTTGTCGGCGGGAACGGATTCGCCGGTGAGCATCGCTTCGTCCACAGCGGATTCGCCTTCGATCACCACACCGTCCACCGGCACGCGGTCGCCGGGGCGCAGCGCGATGCGGTCGCCGGTTTTTAATTCGGAAACGGCAACTTCCTGTTCAATTTCGGATTTTGGATTTCGGATTTCAGATTTGGAGAACGACAATTTGCGCAGGTCGAAACCGGTCGCTTCGGGCTTCTGACTTCTAGCTCCTGACTCCTGAATTCTTCTGGCCGTTTGCGGCGTGAGCTGGAGCAATGATTTCAGCGCGCCGCTGGCCTGGTCGCTCACGCGGGCTTCGAGCCAGTGGCCAAAGCTGATGATGGAAATAATCGCGGCGGCTTCCATGAAATAGAGGTGTCCGCCCGCGCCGCTGAACAAAACCCAGCAACTGAAACCAAACGCCGTGGTGGAACCGAGCGCGACCAGCGCGTCCATGTTGGATTGGCCGACTTTGAGCTGCCGCCACGCGCCGCGATAAAACTGCGAGCCGCAGAAAATCTGCACGACGGTGGCGAGGAAAAACGACAGCCAGCGGAACCAATCCGCCATCATGAGATGAAAACCCCATTCGCCGATCATCAGCGCGGCGGTGACGGCGAGGCCGATGATCAGATTCCATTGCCAATGGCTTTGCTTGGAGCCGCAGCAAGCGGCAGGTTCTGCTGAAATTTCTTTGGCATCGAATCCAGCCTGGGAAATCGCGGCGAGGATTTCTGAAACGTTTTTTGCCTCCGCAGAATTCCACCGGACACTGGCGCGTTCCGCCGCGACGCTGACGGTGACGCTGTGGACGCTGGGGATTTTCTGCGCGGCCTCGGTGACTTTGCGGGCGCAGTTGTTGCACGTCATGCCGGTGACGCGGAGTTCGGTTATGGCGGGCGAGGACATTTGTTCGCACGAACATCCTGCCATGGCCGGTGGAATTCGTCGAATTTCCTTTTTGTGACGCGGCTTGCGCGGACGCCCGCCCCACCAGCTTTTCAGCGGGCGATGCGGATGGTCTTCATGCAGCGATGCCATTCGCGCAGGTTTGGCAGCGACTTCGGCAGCGCGTAATGGCCGGAGAAAAGGAAGTTTTCAATCATGCCAAACAGGTTGAAGTCCACGAACAGCGGGCGTTCGCCGAGGAGAAATTCCGAGTGCGCCAGCATCTGTTCGCACGGCTGGAGTTTCTGCTCCAGTTCGCCGAGCAGATTCTTTTTCTGCGCACGCCACTGGTCAATGCAGCCGCGGCCAAACTTACGTTCCTTGTGCCGCAGGAAAGGAAGCTGGTCGGCCTTTGGCACGAATTCCTCGAAGTAAACGTCATTGAGCTTGAAGCCGACGGCTTCGACCTCATGCTCAAAATAGCGCCAGAGGAGGAACTGTTCGCCTTCGCGCGCCGGTGGAAACAGGCCGAGCTTGAGTTTGGCATCCAGATATTTCGCCACATCCTGCGTGTCGTCGCCGGATTCAAAAACCACCTTCGCGCCGTCCTTGATGACTGGCACGGCGTAGTATTTTTCCTTGGTCAATTTCCAGACGAGCGAACGGTCGCTGCTGGGGATGTTGGTGGTTTTGAATTTCGCGCCGGAAAATTCCAACAGGCGCCGCGCCACGATGCAGAACGGGCTCCACGAAAACTGGATCAGTTCAATCATGCTTCTATTTTCAGCCAGATTTGTGTTTTGGCAAACCGGAATCGGCGGTGCCAAATCAGTTGCTCATTTTTTGGAACGGGCCTAAAATCATTTTATGGCTGGCGAATACGATTCCACCGAGTTTCTCGACACCGATTTTCTTTCGCAGAAATCGCCGTCCGCCGCGCCCGCGTCCGGCTATGGCCGTGCGCCGTCGCCGGACGACGTGAATCGCAAGGTCGTCGAGGCGCAGCAAAAACTCGTCGAGCTCAAGCGCGCGCAGGAGGAACTGGAACGCGAACGCGCCGGCCTCGAAGAGCTTCGCCGGCGGCAGAATGAATTTCAGACCGGCCGCGACGAGGTTATTCAAAACCTTACGCGCGGGCTGGGCTTGCTGGAAGAGGCGGAATTTGTCGCGCGCCGCGACGCCGAGCAGATGGTCAAGACCGTCGGCGATTTCCGGGCGGCGCTGGCCAAGGTTCAGTCCATCAACGACGCGACGTGGACGAAGGAAAATTTCCAGGTGGAACTCACCCGGGCGCTGACGACGATTGAAAACGCGCGGATGGAATGGAATTCCGCGCGGCTGAAAATTTCCGCGCTGGCGGGCGAGATGAAAAACGCGGCCGCGCCGCTGGACAAAAATTCTTCTGCCGTGGCCGTCGCGCCGTCGCTGGCGGAACTGCCGTTCGGCCAGCTCTGCAAAATCGGGCTGGCAATGACCTGGCCGCTGCTGCTCGTGGCGCTGGGCGCGCTGGGCATCTTCATCGCGATTCTTTTGCGCAAGTGACATGGGATTGCTGAATAAAAAGCCTGATCTGATTTCTGACAAAGCGCGGGCGCTGGAGTCGGAGATCGCCGCGCTGGAGGCCGAGATTAAAAAACTCGACGCGCAAACGCGCCAGCCATCCGCGCCAAAGCTGCGTTCCACCGCCACGCCGGTCGGCGAGACGATTTCCCGCGCGCCGGAAAAACCGGCGCCGGTGCCAAAACCGAGCGAGCCGGTTTTTGAGAAAGTCGCCACGGCCAAAATCGTGGCGCGCAGCCAGACGGAGGAAGCGGAGTTGTTCAACGAACTCGGCGTGCGCAAATACGATCTGCCGGCGCTGTTCAACCGGCTGCGGAATCATCTGCGCGGCCCGACGACGAGCAATCCGCGGCTGGTGAATTATCTCGCCGCCGGCGGCGTGCAGGGCTTGCGGCCGCTGCGCTACGAGAAGCGCGTGGCGCGCAACCGCTTCATCTGGCTGGTGGTCGTCGTCACCGTGATTTTGTTTGGACTTTTCTACTGGCTGCTGCCGCACCACTGAATGAAAATGCCGCTTGTCGAATTGCTGGTGAAAACTGCCGAGGGCGAATTTCTGGCGCGCTATTCGGAAAGCGGTCTGGCGGAATTGGATTTTCCGAAGACAGGTAGGGCTGACCTGCTGGTCAGCCAGGCAACGCGGCAGCGTTGCCCAACCAAAATCCGTGGCTGGCACAAGCTGACGGAAGCGGCGTTGAAAAATGTCCTCGCCGGACGCGCTGCGGGAAAATTGCCGCCGCTGGATTGGACGGGAAAAACGGAATTTCAAAAATCCGTCTGGCAGGTGTTGCTCAAAATTGCTCCCGGCAAAACGAAAAGCTACGGCGAAATTGCGGCGGTGATTGGCAAACCGAAAGCCGTCCGCGCCGTGGGTGGTGCGTGCGGGGCGAATCCGATTCCGGTCTTGGTGCCGTGCCACCGCGTGTTGGCGGCCAATAAAAAGCCCGGCGGTTTCTCCGGCGGGCTTTCGTGGAAACGGCTTTTGCTGGCGCGCGAAGGCGTCAGGATTTAGCTGCAAATTCAACAAAATTGAGGCTGCAAAAAAGCTCAAAAGACGCAGAATGAAAAATCATTTTGCGCCTTTTGTGTCTGTGGATGGCTGAAGTTTTATAGTGGTCAATTCAGCGCCGCCTTGCGGGCGGCTTCGATTTCGGCTTTGGCTTCATTGAATTCTTCCTCAAATTTTTCACTCTTCTTGAACTGTTTCACGATGGCTTGCGCGAGGACGCGGCCGGCGTAGATGTCGGTCGGGTAATGCCGCGCGATCTGGACGCGGTGCCAGCCGATCTGGCGGGCGTGAGCGAGAATCGCATCGTGCTGGGCCGGCATCAGCTCGGCGAGGACGAGCGCGAGCACCATGCTTTCGGTGGAATGGCCGCTGGGATAGCTGAAGGATTTTTCCAGCTTGCCGTTGGCGAGGTTCGTGTCAGTGGTGAACGGGCGCGGGCGGTGGAAATAATCCTTGCCGAGATCGGTCACGGTTTCGGCGTCGAGCTGCACCTTTTCAAAAAACTTCGCGGTCTTGGGCAGATTGGTCTCCACGAAATATGCGCCGACCGCGCCGGTGAAATTGAAGACGGAGAATTTTTTCTCGGCGTAGGCGGCTTGTTTGTCCATGTCATTCGCGGCGTGATAGACGGAGCGGACGGTGGCCATGTCGGCGGCCTGCTCGGCGGAATCGGGCAGCGGCGGCGGGGCGAGGAGTTCGGCGGCGGCGGGCTTGCCGTCTTTGAGATAATTAAGGGCGCTCTCCTTGGCAAAAACGGCGAGGCTGGAAGCCGTGAGCAACGTGGCCACGACGGCCACCCGCAGGCAGCGGGCTGAATTTTGGATGAATATCATGTTATGGGTAAAAGAAAAATACAGGCAGCGAGGGCCAATGAACAAGGTTGATCACTCGCCGTTGCTCGGCGGCACCTGCGCGCCGCTGCAATCCCAGTTGATGTCGGGTTGACCGGGGTCGCCGCCAGGATTGGTGGTGGAGCTTTGCAGGACCACGTAATTATATTTGAAGTAAGCCGCATGGCCGTCGCTGAAGGTGAGGTTGCCGCCCTGGTTGTGCCGCGAGGAGAAGCGGGTGGTGTAAACCTGCGGGGTGGCGAGCTTGACCTGGTTGGCCGGGTTGGCCGGGTTGACGGCAAACGGGGTTTCCGCCGAGCGGTTGCGGACATCGGCAAACAGGACCAAAGCCGAAGGATGAACAATCTTCTGGGTCTTCAGTGGCGCGGTATAGCCCAAGACGCCGCTTTCCGCGGCGGTGGAATGTGAGTTCATCCCATAACTGAACAGCGGGCGGGTGCCCGGAATCATGTCATACTGGTCATTGCCGGCCTGCTTGTCCACCGAGTCAATGCCTTGGGAGAAGGCGGTCGGACAGGTGAAGACGGATTTGGAGCCGTAGAAGTCTGTGGGGCTCGTTGCCCAGGTATAAAGCGGCTTGTTGGCAACCAAGGGGGGCAGGGCGTTGAACCAGACATCGTCGCCTTGCCCGTTTTGATGATAACTTCCGATGGACAGCCAGTCCGGGTTGTCTCCTTCCTGGTTGCTCGCATAGGACTTCTGAAATTTATAGTAGGGATAGATCTGGTTGCTTTCGTCCACATACATCGTGTCGGCCAGGCCCCATTGTTTCGTGTTGCTCAGGCACACTATCTGTTGCGCCTTGGCCTTGGCTTTGGCCAGGGCGGGCAGCAGCATTGCCGCGAGAATGGCGATGATGGCGNNCCAGCAGTTCGATTAATGTGAATCCGGATTTGATCTTATGGTTAATTTTCATGGCTGTGGCTTTCTGGTTTTCGATCATGGGAAATGGAACGCTTTTCCTCTCCCGGCATAATGAGTCTTTCCTGTTACGAAGATAAGGCGGCCAGGTTACGATTGTGAAACATGACTAGGGCGTGTTAACACTAATGG
>PLYV01000124.1 GCA_003151855.1 Limisphaerales bacterium
TAAATGGAATGCGGCACGCCCGGCTCGGTGATGTAAGCCTCGTAGGCCGCGTCGAACAGAATCACGGACTTGTGTTCCAGCGCGTATTTCACCCACGCCTCAAGCTGTTCGCGCGTGGCGGCGGCACCGGTCGGATTGTTCGGCGAGCAAAGATAAATGACATCCACGTGCTTCTTCGGCGGTTCGGGGATGAAACCGTTCGCGGGCTTGCACGGCAGATAAACCAGCTTTGCGTAAGTGCCGGCTTCGTTCGCGTCGCCGGTGTGGCCGGCCATGACGTTCGTGTCCACATAAACCGGATACACCGGATCGCTGATGGCGATCTTGTTTTTGCTGCCGAGGATGTCGAGGATGTTGCCGCAATCGCACTTCGAGCCGTCGCTGATGAAGATTTCATCGTCGGCCACATCGAGGCCCTTGTCGCGGAAATCATTTTGCGCGATGGCATGGCGCAGCCAATCATAGCCCTGCTCCGGGCCGTAGCCTTTGAACGTTTCACGCGCCGCCATTTCATTCACAGCCTGGTGCATCGCGAAGATAACGGCGGTCGGCAGCGGTTCGGTCACGTCGCCAATGCCGCAGCGGATGAGGCGCTTGGCCGCCTCGGGATTCGCGTCGCAAAACACCTTCACGCGCCGGCCAATTTCAGGAAAGAGATAGCCGGCCTTGAGTTTGAGATAATTGTCGTTGAGCAATGCCATAAAAAAATGAAATCGAAGGGCGGAACGATAACAAATTTGCCGCGCCGTGCAAGGCAAAGGGACAGCACGAATTCAGAAACGGCGGGCTGACGGCAGTGGCAACCAAATGGCTTTGCCGGCTTCAAGCGACCCGCACCACCAGCGCGGTGGTGTTGTCGCGGCCGTCGTTTTTAACTGAGGTTTCCACGAGGGCTTTGGCGGGGTTGAACTCTTTGCCCTTCGTTCGCAGCAGGTCCACGATTTGATGATTGTGCAGTCCTTCGGTCAGGCCGTCCGAGCAGATCAGGAAAATGTCGCCTTTGCCGCAGGCCACCGCACCGACCTGCGGATCCACAAACTGGTTTTCGCCGCCGAGCGCCTTTTGCAATACATTCCGGCGCGGATGCGTGCGGGCTTCGTAGTCTTTGATTTTTCCGTTCCGCAGGAGCCAGGCGACGTGCGTGTCGTCCTGCGTGAGCTGGAGCAATTCTTTTTTATCCTTGGCCAGATGATAAATCCGCGTGTCGCCGACGTGGCCGAAATACAGCCAGCCCGGCGTGAACCACGTCAGGCTCATCGTGGTCTGCATCCCCTGACATTCGTCGTAGCTGCGGCCCAGATAAACCAGCGCGCGATGGACCTGCTCGTAAAGCTCGGCCAGCACGTCGGCAAAGGCGTGGTTCAGATCGCGCTGGGTGTGGTTGAAGGAGCGGGGGAGCAGCGTGGTGATTTTCTCCACGGCGATGTTGCTGGCGAATTCGCCGGCCTTGGCGCCGCCCATGCCGTCGCACACGGCAAAGGTGAAATCATGTTCCGCGAGCGAGGCGTCGCCGAATTTGCCGAGGCGCTGCACTTCCTGCGCGTCGAACCGCAGGCCGAGAAAGGCGTCCTCGTTATTTTTGCGCACCTTGCCGATGTCCGAGCAGCCGGACCAGTGCAACTCGTCGGCGCGTGCGGCGGCTTTCTTTGAAGGCGTTTTCATTTTGGTTCAATTAAAAATGTCGCGCGAAGGACGCGAAGCGGGCGAAGGAAAGAAAAGTTTTTCCCCTTCGCTGCCTTCGCGCTCTTCGCGCGACTTTGTTTCCGTTTGAATCACGGCTTAGTCGCCGGGGTATCCGGCAAAATGGTGGCGAACTCAAAATCAATCACGCAAAAGCGTCCGTCGGAGAAACGATAGGTTACGTTGCGCACGTCCGGGTCGTCGTGGCGCACGCCGAATTTTTCCAGTTCCGCAAAGATTTCCGCGCGGCGTTCTTCGTCGAGCTGTTCCACGCGGGTGCCGCAGTTGGTGGTGATGATGCGCAGTTTATCGCGGTTGGCTTCCAGCAGGCGCGGCACGAACGGGCAGCCTTTGGCCTTGAGGTGCCGCAGCACGCGCACCTCGTTGTCGAAGCGTTCCTCCGCCTTCGGGCCGTGATAGACCTTGAAAACCCGGCCATCGAAGCTCAAATGCACCGTGGCGCGAAGCGTGTCTTTTACTTTCAACATGATGGGCAGCCCGTGGTCACGAAACTATCGCGCAACCGGCGAATGAAGCAAGACTGTTTGCGCGGCGATTTGTCCAGCGCGGATAAATTTCGCCAGCGGGCGCGGGTGTGGGTAAAAAAATCCACGCCGGTGAAAATATTTTTCCCCGCATGAAATCAATTCCTGCCAGTAGTTGCCGCAAAAATCTTGCGATGTGGCACCCGCTTTGCTAATCATTTCGCCACACAGGTTCAGCCCGCGTTTCATGATGAACGCGGGTCAGTTGAACCGTTCCTCACTGACAACAACATTAAGCACATGGCTAAATACAAACTCGAATACCTCTGGTTGGACGGCTATGAACCCGTCGCCAACATCCGCGGCAAAACGCAAGTCAAAGAATTTGCGAGCTTCCCGAAACTCGAACAGCTCCCGCAGTGGGGCTTCGACGGCAGTTCCACGCGCCAGGCCGAAGGCCGCACGTCCGACTGCATGCTCAAGCCCGTCGCCGTCTATCCCGACACGACCAAGAAAAACGGCGTGCTCGTCATGTGCGAAGTCATGATGCCGGACGGCAAGACCCCGCATCCGTCCAACGGTCGCGCCACCATTCCCGATGATCCCGGCGCCTGGTTTGGTTTCGAACAGGAATATTTCCTTTACCAAGACGGCAAGCCCCTCGGTTTCCCGGCAACCGGCTTTCCCTATCCGCAGGGTGAATACTACACCGGCGTCGGCTACAAGAACGTCGGCGACATCGCCCGCGAAATCGTGGACACGCACCTCGACCTCTGCCTCGACGCCGGCATCAACCACGAAGGCATCNNGCCGCCGACCAGGTCTGGGTCGCCCGCTACCTCCTCATGCGCCTCTGCGAAAAATACGGCGTGGACGTGGAATGGCATTGCAAACCGCTCGGCAAGGACGTGGATTGGAACGGTTCCGGCATGCACTCCAACTTCTCCACCGACTATATGCGCACCATCGGCGGCAAGGACTACTTCGAAGCCCTCATGGCGGCGTTCGACAAATACAAGAACGAGCACATCGCGGTTTACGGACCGGACAATCATCTGCGCCTCACCGGTCTGCATGAGACCCAGTCCATTGACAAGTTCAACTACGGCATCGCGAATCGTGGCGCGTCCGTGCGCGTCCCGCACAGCTTCGTCAACAACGGCTACAAAGGTTATCTCGAAGACCGCCGTCCGAACTCCCAGGGCGACCCCTACAAGATCGCGGGCCGCATCCTGCAGACCATCGCCACCGTGCCCACGCCCGGTGCGAAGAAAAAGAAATAATTTAGCCACCCGCTAAAACGAGAACGGCGCGAATGCAAGTTCGCGCCGTTTTTTATTGCCTTGGTGCTGGCAACAGTCCAGACATAACCGCGTTTGAATAAACCCGATTCATCCGTTCCCGCCGTCGCCCGGTGCCGGCAGCCGGCCTTGATGACCATGGCGTGCCTGGTGTTTCTGGCCTCCATCCTTTATGCCGTGTTGACCGCGCGCGCCCTTTATGACGACGGTTCCTATTATTTCATGCGCGTGCTGGCGGCGGGCGGTTTCACGGAAATGCTCTTCACGCGCGGCCATGCGGCCTTCCTCTTCCAACTGCCCGTGGTCATTGCGCTCAAATGCGGCATCCGCGACCTGACACAGTTGCAGCTCGCCTTCGGCCTCGGCTGCTTCTGCGCGTGGCCGGTGGCGATGGTGGTTTGTTTACGGCTGGCCCCGAAACATTTCTGGCTGGTGGCGCTGGCGTGCGGGGCGGGCTATCTCAACGCCGCCTTTGTCGCCGTCGGCGAACACGTCGTGGCGCACGCGTTCTTCTGGCCGGTGGTGTTTGTCCTCCTCTTCGTGCGGCCTTTGACGCCGGGCGCGGCGGTGGTGCTGCTGTTGTCTTCAGTGATCCTCGTGCGGAGCTATGAAACCATGCTGTTCCTCGCCCCGCCGCTGGCGTGGCTGGCGTGGCGGCGGGCGCGCACGGCGGAAATACCGTGGCAGCGCATCGTCTTTCTGCTGACGATATTTTTTCTGCTCGCGTCCATCCTCATCGCCGTGGATGGGACGTTGCATCCCTGCACCTTGAGCAGCACCAACAGTTTTAAGATCGGCGTGTTGAGCGTGCTGGCGTCGCCCGGCTGGACGATTGGCTGGACGGCGGCGTGGCTGGCTTTGCTGCTGGCGTGTTTTTTTGCAAAGTTCCGGCAAATGCTTTCGTGGCGGTCAAGCTGGCTATTGCTGGCGGGAATTATTTTGCTCTGGGGCGCGTGGCCGCTGTTGTCGCCGGCCAGTCTCTATCCCTATAAACAATACGAGGCGCGGTTTCTGGATTTGATTGTGCCGCTGGGTTTGCTCGTCGTGGCGTGGATGCTGGCAAATCGCCCGGCGTGGCTGGAAGCGCAGCGGAAACAGCTCGTTCACTTGAGCGCGGCGCTGCTGCTGGCGCAATCGCTCTGGCATCTCGGTGCGACGGAACAGTGGCGCGGCTATCTGAACGTGTGGCGGCACTTGGTGACGACGCAAAAAGGATTGGTTGATTTGACGGCGACGGATTACTGGCGGCAACCGGCGGTTGGCCGGCAGGCAACGCGGTTCGTCTGGGAAATGGATGCGCGCGATCTGGCTATCGAGATCGGCCCGCGCCATGTCCAAGCGCTGCTGCTGCCGGGCGTGACGGAGTCCGGCGAAGTCGTCCACATCACGCTGTTGAACCAATTCACGTCGGCAGAACTGCCGGATCTGGCACGCTACGGTGTGGATTACACGGCCTATCTGGCGGCGTTGGACGCGGCCAAAAAAAATCCCCCGCCGTGAGGGCAGGGGATTGATGAAAAGAAACCGGGTCAGTAAACCACCTTGTTGAGCGGATACTCGATGATGCCTTCCGCGCCGGCGGCCTTGAGCTGCGGGATGAGTTCGCGGACGATCTTCTCGTCAATGATGGTCTCGACCGCCACCCAGCCCTTGAGGCTCAGGTTCGCGATGGTGGGATTGCGCAGCGCGGGCAGGTCGGCCAGCAGCTTCGCCAGATTTTTTTCCGCAATGTTCATCTTGAGGCCGACGAGCGCCTCGGCGTCGAGCGCGCCCTTGAGCAGCAGGGCAATCGTCTCGATTTTTTTCCGCTTCCACGGATTTTTCCACGCGGTCTCATTGGCAATCAGGCGCGGCGTGGAACTCAACAGTTCGTCCACAATGCGCAGTTTGTTCGCGCGGAGCGAGGAACCGGTCTCGGTCACGTCCACGATGGCGTCCACGAGTTCGTGCGCCTTCGTCTCGGTCGCGCCCCAGGAAAATTCCACCTCGGCCTTCACGCCGTTTTTCTTGAGGTAGCGCTTGGTGAGGTTGACGACTTCCGTGGCGATGCGTTTGCCCTGCAAATCCTTCACGGACTTCACCGGGGAATTTTCCGGCACGCACAGCACCCAGCGCGCGGCGCGGCGGGAGACTTTGCTGAACAGGAATTCGCCGACCTCGTGGACTTTTGAGCCGTTCTCCATGACCCAGTCGTGGCCGGTGATGCCGCAGTCGAGGTAGCCGTGCTCGACGTAGCGGGAAATCTCCTGCGCGCGGAACAGGCGGATGTCCAGTTCCTCGTCGTCCACATAGGGAACGTAGGAACGGCTGCTGACGGAAATGTTGTAGCCGGCCTTGGCCAGCTTCTCGATGGTGGCGTCCTGAAGGCTGCCTTTGGGCAGGCCGAATCGTAGTTTCTTGCTCATGTCAAAGTAAGCCATGATGCCCAAGAAAGGCGCGTCAAGGCGAACACTTTTTTGGCTTTCATCCGACCGATATGGTCAGCGCACCTCCACGATGACCCAGTCGTCGCCGACCTTTTTCAGCGTGAAAGTGTAGAAGCCCTGCACCGCGCCGCCGGCATACCAGCGGCCAATGGCGTCCACCGTGTCGTTGGCGTTCGGGTCGTTGGCGTCCACGCCGAGGATCATCACGGGCTGGCCGGTGTCCTTGTCGCGCGGCGAAAAGTTGTCACGCAGATCAATGTGGTAGCTCGCCTTGATCGGCGGCTTGTGCTGGGAATACTTTTTCTGCATCGCCTCCACGACCGAATCGGACGCCTGCAAGAACAGCGCGGTGTAATCGCCGTCCTCCCAGAAATGCCGGTCGAGCAGATAGCCGAAGACGGCCAGATCAATCTTGTCCTCGTCGGCCTTCGCCAAACTTTTCACCGCCGCCGCCGTGGCTGGGGTGAAGTCCGGCATCTTGGCCTCGCTCGTGAACGCGATGGTTTCGTTGGACGCGCAGCCGGCGGCGAGCAGCACGACAAGGATGGCGGGCAAAAGGATTTTGGCGTTCATGCTTTTTTCCAGATCACGCGCCGGCCCGCCACGGAAATCTCCTTCCGCGCGAGCGCGGCGACGCAGCGCGGAAACAGTTCATGCTCCGCCGCGTGGATTCTTTGGTGCAAAGTTTCCGGCGTGTCATGATCCAAAACCGGCACGGCGGATTGCCCGATGATTGCGCCGGAATCCACGCCTGCGTCCACGAAATGCACCGTGCAGCCGGCGATCTTCACGCCGTGGTCGAGCGCCTGTTTCCACGATTGCAAACCGGGAAAACACGGCAGCAGGGAAGGGTGAATGTTGACGATGCGGCCCTCGAACGCCCGGAGAAAATCGCCCTTGAGCACGCGCATGAAACCGGCGAGCACGATCAAATCCACCTGCGCATTTTGCAGCGCGGTGACAAAGGCGCGCTCGGCGTTTTCGTCCAGCTTGGTGCGGAACTGGCCGGGCGGGATGAATTGTGCGGGGATTTTTCGGTCGCGCGCGTGCTGGAGGATTCCCGCTGACTCGACATCGCTCAACACGACGGCGACTTCCGCCGGGATCTGGCCGGCGGTGATGGCATCCGCGATGGCCACGAAATTGGAGCCTTGGCCGGAACCGAGGACGCCGATGCGAAATGGATTGTTCACCGCGATTTGAATAGCAGAGCGACCGGCCAAAACAAAGTGGAAAGGTGGTTACAAATCAGGCCCGGCGCTTTCGTCGTTGTCCAGGATGTCGCGGAGGGTGCGGAGCATTTTTTCGGCGGTGTAGGGCTTGGACACAAAATGGCGGACGCCGGAACTGGCGGCCTTGGCCACGCCGCCGTTGGCCGCGAGGCCGCTGGAGCCGATGATTTTGAGGCGCGGATTCATGGACTGGAGCGCGATGATGGTGGCCGGGCCGTCCATGATGGGCATATGCATGTCGGTGATGACGGCGGCGATTTCGTTCGCGTGAGTGGCGTAAAGGGAAACCGCCTCGGCACCGTTGGCGGCGGTCAGGACGCGATAGCCATGGCGTTCGAGGGTTTTTTTGACCACGGCGGCGATGGCCTCCTCGTCGTCCACGAAGAGGATGAGTTCGTTGCGCCCGTGTGGCAGGCCATCTTGGTTGACGGCCTGGTGTTCGGACTGTTCGGCATTGGCGATGGCCGGGAGATAAATCTTGAACGTGGTGCCCTTGCCCGGCTCGCTGTAAACATTGATGAAACCGCCGTGGCTTTTGACGATGCCGAGCGTGGTGGAAAGGCCGAGGCCGGTGCCCTGGCCGTGGGGTTTGGTGGTGAAGAAGGGGTCGAAAATCCGGTCAATGATTTCCTTGCCGATGCCGGTGCCGGTGTCGGTGACCTGGATGAGCATGTTCGGGCCGGGGCGCGCCTCGGGGTTCAGCCCGGCATAGACCGGGTCAATGGCGTGGTTCTGGAGAGCGAAAGTGAGTTTGCCACCGTCGGGCATGGCGTCACGGGCATTGATGGCGAGGTTCAGGAAAACCTGGTGGAGCTGGGTGTGGTCGCCAATGACGAGCCACAGGTCGTCGGGCGCGGCAATTTCCAACTGGATGGACTTGGGGAATGTCTCCTGGATCAGCCGCTGGATTTCGCGGGCGATTTCCCGCAGGCTCAACGGGCTGCGCTCGCCCTTCACGCCGCGCCCGAAGGTGAGGATTTGCTTCACCAGTTGCGCGCCGCGCTGGGTGCTGGCATCCAGGCTGTTGAGCAGGTGCAGCAGCATGGTGTCCGTGACCTGATCCTTGAGCAGGCCGATGGAAATCATGATCGGCGTGAGGATGTTGTTCAGATCGTGGGCGACGCCGCTGGCCAGCGTGCCGAGGCTTTCCATACGCTGGCTGCGCGCCACCTGCTGCTCCAGTTTGCGGGCGTCGGTGATGTCCGTGCTGGTGGCAAAAACGGATTTGGGCTGGCCGGCGGCGTCGCGCACCAGCGTCCAGGTGGATTCAACCAGCAGCTCGTGCCCGTCCTTGGCGTGGGCGGTGAGTTCGCCGGTCCAATAACCTTGTTCCAGCAACTGCCGCCGGTCCTCGGCCATTTTGAAGGGGTCGAATTTGAGCAGTTCTGCGGCGCTCTGCCCGACCGCCTCGGCGCTGCTCCAGCCATAGATGCGTTCGGCACCACGGTTCCAGTAAGTGATGCGGCCGTCCAAATCGCGAATGGTGATGGCGTCGTGGGCGAGATTGAGCATCTGGGCCTGCTCGTGGATTTTTTCCTCGGCCAGCTTGTCGCGGGTGATGTCATCCTTGACCGCCACATAGCCGGTGATTTTGCCATGCGCATCGGTGATCGGCGAAATGGCGGACATTTCCCAGTAAGTTTCGCCGTTCTTCCGCCGGTTGAGAAATTCGCCGCGCCATTCGTGGCCGGAGGAAATGGTCTGCCACATCTGCCGGAAGAATTCCGCCGGCACCGTGTCCGACTTGAGAATGCGCGGGTTTTGGCCAACCGCCTCGGCGAAAGTGTAGCCGGTGACTTCGGTGAACTTGGGGTTCACATATTCAATCTCGCCCTTGAGGTCGGTGATAAGGATGGCGGCGGAGCTGTGTTTGACGGCGAGCGACAGCTTGTGCAACTGCGTCTCCGTCTGCTGGCGGGCGGCTTCCTCCTCGAAGTTTTTCAGGCTGCGGGCCAGGTCTGCCGCCAGCCCCATCAGCAGCACCAGTTCCTCCGAGTCAAAGGCGTTTGGACGATCTGCCTTGATGGTCAGCACACCAAACAGCCGTTCGTCGTGGAGGATGGGAATGGCGGCGATGGCGGCGGCACCGCTCGCCCTGACGCTGTCCCGCCACGGCGCGAAACGCGGGTCGCTGGCAATGTCGTCGAAAACCACCACGCGCCGCTCGCGGATGGCCGTGCCGGTCGGTCCCTGGCCAAACGGGCTGTCATCCCAAGTGATTTGTGCGTGCTGGAAAAAATCCGGGTCGCCGCCCGAGTGCGCGAGCAACTGCACCCGCTTGGCTGCCGATTCCTCCGGCTGTCCCACCCACACAGTCACATAGCCGCGCGTTTTGACCAGACTTTCGCAGACGGCGGCCAGCAGGCTGACGGCGTCTTTTTCGTGGTTGAGGAGATGGCTGACATCGCGGAGCGCGTGCAGGACGCTGTTGAGATGCCGGATGCGCTCGTTCGTCCGGTGCAGGGCTTCCTCGGCCTGTTTGCGCGCGGTGATGACATCGAAAACGGCGACGAAACAGCCCGGCCCCGGACGGAAAACCGAGATGTGAAACCACATGTTCAGCGCCACGACGAACCGCTCGAACTTTTCCGGCTGCCCGGTCGTCGCGACCCGTCCGTAAATCTCCAGCAGTTCCGGGTCGCTTTCGCGGATGCCGGGGATGACCTCGCTGGCCCGCTTGCCAATCACGTCCTTCAACCCGGTCAACGTGGTGAACATCGGGTTCACTTCAAGATAGACAAAATCCTTCGGCTGGCCGGCCTCAATAATCATCCGGCCGCAGGCCACGCCTTCGTTCATGTGGGCAAACAAGTGGCGGTAACGCTGCTCGCTCTCGTTCAGCGCCGCCTCCGCCCGCCCGCGTTCAGCCCGGACGCGCAGGACGTGAATGCCGAATGCCAGATCGTCCGCCAGTTCCGTGAGCAATTCGATTTCGGTGGCATTGAAGGCGTTGGCCTCGGCGGCATAAAGCGTCAGCACGCCGAAAGTTTTTCCCGCGTTGTGCAGCGGCAGCACGATGGCGGCGGCATAACCGCGCTTGGCGGCTTCTGCGCGCCAGGGCGCGGCTATCGGGTCGTTTTGAAAATCATTGCAGACGGAAATCTGGCCGGCGCGGATGGCGTGGCCGACCGGACCGCGCCCGCGTTCGGTGGCGTCTGACCAGGAAATTTTCGATTTCTCCAAATAACCTTCGTCGCAGCCTGCGCTGGCGACCAAGCGGACGGATTTGTTTTCGTCGTTTTCCGCAAAGCCCACCCAGGCCATCCGGTAGCCGCCCTTTTCGACAATCGCCCGGCAGATTTCGTGCAGCAGCGCCGGCTCGTCCGTCGCGCGCACGAGCACCTGATTGCAGGCGCTGATGGTTTTCAACGCCCGCTCGGTGCGGCGGAGCAGCGCCTCCGCTTCTTTGCGCCGTGAAATCACCAAGGCCATCAGCCACTGGGCGGCGATGCCAACAAACCGGCCGATCAGGGCGATGCTCGGATCAATCCCCGGCGGCGACAGATAAAACCCGACCATCATCAAAATGGAAGACAGCCCCGCCAGCAGAAACGGGAAAAGACGGTTGCCCACGAAGAGCGACAATAAAACCGGGATGAAATACCAGATCCAGTCCGCCACCCCAAGCGGAGTCTCCACGTCCAAAAAAAACTCCCCCGCCGTTATTGCGAAGATTGCCAGGAACAAAATTTTTTTGTTTCCGCCGGGATGCATATCCGAACGGAGTATTTGTCCATCCGGGCAAATAGTCAAACATCAGTTGGTTAGCCGTCAGTCGCGTTTTATTTTTGACCCGCCCGTCGGTTTCCCTTGCGCCGCGCGCCGCGAAATTCATGGACTTGATTCAGGTCGGCATCGGCATGGCGGTGATCATCGGATTATATTTTTACAACCATCCGATGCAGCACAGATTTCGCGGAAGCCGGGCAAAAGCGGCTTGACGCGGCGGGGACGGCAAATTATGCTGCTTGCACTAATGTTGAAAAACAGTTTACAAGTTGCCACGCTGGTCGTCGTTGTAGTTAGCGACGCCGTTGGTGCTTGTTGAACCGAAGCTTTAACAAGAACCCACGGCTGGTAATGGCCGTGGGTTTTTTGTTATCCTTGGCCGAGCCGCCACAACCAAAAAAACAGCATGATTAAGATTAAGAATATGATTAAGATTACGAGGCTGGAGTTTTCACGCTTCATTTCGTAATCGTAATCCTGATCCTAATCGCAATCTCTTTCTTATGAGCAAGAACATTGAATCCGCGAAAGCGAAAACGAAATCCCCGGCCAAAGCGCGCGCCGAAGTCGGTGCCGCCATGTTCGGCCGCGACATCCTCGTGCAGGCCCTCGAACGCGAAGGCGTCGAGGTCATTTT